>CAMHDJ010000027.1 GCA_946183915.1 uncultured Bacteroidales bacterium
GGAAGACGAGCGAGAGGCCTTCCTTCAGGTGCAGGGTCAGCTCGTTGCAGTGGTTGCGCATCGTGGCCTGCCGGCTGAAAGGCGAGGCTACGACCTCGTCGACCGTGCGGCGCGTGACCTTCCGAACGGTCATCTTGTCGAACGACTGTTCCCCTTGAATGTATTCAAGGTCAATGAACGTGGGACGCAACAACTGTACACTGTCGTAATAGACGTAATACCCAAACGATACGCCGTCGGACACAATGTGCGTCACCAGCCGCCCGTCGGGCGAGGCGAGGGTGAACGACCGCTCCCGAGCCGAGGTTGCCACTGACAGCACCAGCAAAAAAATTATCGTATACAGTTTTTTCATATTCCAAGTAATTCTCTAACTATTCTATATACTCACCTCATTCAACAATAATAATGTAATGAATCCCCCCTTCGTTTATGGTGCAAAGTTACGAAAGTTGAACGACATGGCAAAATTTATTTTGACATGTCCGAAATGAAGTAATACCCACGGAGTGAAAGTTACGGAAGTCGAGAGCAGAAGAAGTTTTCTTATTTTGCCGAGATGAAGCAACTTGGACGAAGTCAAATGAAGTAACGCTGGCATAAAACAAAGGCACACATTTTTCGCGAGATACGGAAAAATAATTTGCCCATATCGGAAAATGTGTGTATTTTTGCACCGACAAACAAAATGAATAGATACATGTAGAAAAAAAAAGCCAAAAAGCATAACATATTGAGCTGACGCTCTTGTTCTCGTAATTGCAAAGTCTGGAAAACTAACCAATGGGTGAGAATAAGATGGCGAAAGTTCGCGCATGGGCGTGAATTCTTTCCCCTTATTTACCCACAGGTATTCCAGACACCCGCAATTCAAATAAGGGACTTATTGTTCAAAGAATTTGCGCCTTTCTTCATGCCCCTTATTTCCCCAACAACAGCTTCCTGCTCAATAAACAATAAGCAGGGAAGCCGAAAACTGCATCATAGAGTAGGCATTGTTTAAATATTTTCGGTATGAACAGTATTAATTTTGAACCATGGGTGGGCAAAAACTACGCTACTACGGGGTATCATGGAAAGAAAATCCTCGTGCTCGGCGAAAGTCATTATTGTGACAAAGAGCTTGCCAAGGGAGGACGATGCTATCCAACATGCAAAAAAGAACAGATGGATAAAGCATGTTTTTCGCAAACACATGATGTTGTACAGGAAGCCGTGTATGAATATAATGGTCAGCCGTATTTGAGGTGTTTTGTCACTTTAGAACGTGCTGTGACAGGGAAAGAACTGTCGCAACAGGAGCGTGAGGATTTTTGGCAAAGTGTAATATTCTACAACTACATCCAGTATGCAGTAACGCGCCCAGGAGAATCACCTAATAACGAGTATTGGGGTAAATCCGAAAAAGCATTCGTGGAATTGTTAGAGTATTATATGCCTGATTACATCATCGTATGGGGCGCCCGCTTGTACAATGGCCTGCCTGACCTTGGAGGCCACGCATTAAAGTTAAATGTCTCTGATGAATATACAGCTGATGTTTGGATTTATCCCATTCATGGTAAGAATATTCCAGCACTAAAAATCTATCACCCAAGCATGCCAAGAGGTAAAAACTGGCACTTTTGGCACGAAGTGATTGCAAAGTATTTAGATACGTCCCTAATTATATAAAAAAAGTCGTACAGTTAAACAAATAAAGGAAATGTCCTTGTTATCAGTAAAAAATGTAACAATATGAAACACATAAAAACAGCAGCAGTTATACTATTGTTGATGGTGGTCACCATCCCTGCAAGTGCACAGAATATCAAAACATACAATGGTCCTATGTCGGAACCAGATTGGCTCACCGACTTAATTGACGATGAGTATACTTGGAATTGTAAAGGTAGTTACTCTTACTACGAGGATGCTCAAGAAAACAGAATAATCCATGGAAAGTTTTCTATGAATTATGTCTGGTTTAATTCAGTGAATATTACCGGTAGCTATACTCATGGGAGACGAAATGGGTTGTGGACAATGAAGATAATTGGTGATGATAATGTGAAAGTCATCAAACAATACACATTCCAATATAAAAACGGTGTACTCAATGGCCCATTTTCTTACAAAAGTGACGATCGCTTGATAACAGGTACATTCTCCAATGGGATCATGAGCGGTACTTATAAAGATATATTTGTTTGTTTGGATGGAGGAAACATCACGGAATCAGGACCGTTAGATTCCGAAGGCAGGCCTCATGGAGTATGGACGGCTGTACGCAGAGGTGGTGAATATGCACCCTACGATGAAACAATATTATACTATCACGGTTGCATTGTTTTCAGCCGAAAAAAGGACCTCTCTTCAGGTAAAATAACCAACGATATTCAAATCTCTCCAACCATACAAACCTCTTCTGACATTTTAAAAATACATGATACCATAATCGATGGCTCTGGGTTTGTAAATGTAGGCGGGGTTATCTGTAGTATTGTACATCGTAGTCGAGCGTGGATGTCGGAACATCCTCTTGACAAAATATACCCAAACATCAAGAATTGGGATGTTGAGTTCGTCCGTATAACATCCAATTCAGGACAGAATTTAGAACCTGAATTTGTCGGTGGAGTGTCGGCACTAAACAAATACATTAAAAATCACCTTCGTTACCCACAAATCGCCAAAGACAACGATCTAACTGGTGAGGTTATAGTTTCATTCTTTGTGGAACCTGATGGGACGCTCACTGACATAAAAGTAAAGAGAGATATTGGTGGTGGATGTGGTGCAGAAGCAGTACGGTTAGTGAAATCAATGCCGAAATGGAAGCCAGGTAAAAACCAAGTGGAACGAAAGCCATACACCTTAATAGTACCATTCTTTTTAAAATAAGAAACTTCACTCATCCGTCCAACTACGAGGTTCAGCACGAAGATGATATGGGCAATTACCGCTCCCTAATGCTCACGGCGAAGCCGCCGCAGGGTGCCATGCGGAGCTTCAGCTTGCTTTTGCTGGTGACTTTCTTCTTGGTGATGGTGTATGCCTTGGGGTTGTAGCCCTCGGCGCGGGCGGCTTCCCAGCCAATATGCACATCCGACACGTAGCCGCTGGCGTCCTTGGCGTCGGCGTAGATGGTGGCCTCGTACTTCACGCCGGGCTTCAGGAAGTCGAGCCGTACCTCCACCTCGCGGGCCTGCTCGTCGGTGACGCCGCCGACGTACCAGGTGTCGAGGGGCTTTAATGCGTTAATGTGTGAATGCGTTAATGCGTTAGTGTCTTCTATGCCATAGACGAAGCGGGCGGTGTTGCTGATGACACCTTTCTTGCCGTCGGCGAGGGTGCCCACACCGTCGGCGGCGAGGTTGAGGGTGGAGGTCTTCGGGTGGCGGGCGGTGACGATATAGTCGCCCGGCTCGGCGTAGAGGTAGATGCTGGTGTCCCAGTCGACGGCCACATCCTTGATGAACTGGAAGGCGTCCATGTGGGGCTCGTAGTGCTCGGGGAAGTCGGCGGCCATCTGCAGCGGCGAGTAGAAGGTGACGTAGAGACCCAGCTGGTTGCAGATGGTGTGGCGCATCAGGTCTTTGTTCCACAGGGCGTTCTTCTCCATATCGGTCTCGAAGATGCCGGGCGTGTAGTCCATCGGGCCGCCCTGCAATCGTGTGAAGGGCAGGATGGTGGTGTGGCCGGGTAGGATGCGGCCGCGGAACTCGGTGCCCATGGCGCTCTCGTTGCCAATCATATTGGGCCACGTGCGGCACAGGCCCGTCGGGCGCACCGCTTCGTGGGCATTGACCATAATCTTGTGCTTCGCCGCCTCGACGATGGCGCGGTGGTAGTGGTTGATGATGGGCTGGCTGTAGTGGTGCTCGCCGTGGGGCACAATGCGGCCCACATAGCCGCTCTTCACGGCGTCGTAGCCATACTTGTTCATCAGGTTGTAGGCCGGCTCCATGAAGCGCTCGTAGTTCGACACCGACGAGCTGCTCTCGTGGTGCATGATGAGGCGGATGCCCTTGCGGTGGGCATATTCGTTGAGTGCCGGCAGGTCAAAGTCGGGATAGGGGGTCTGGAAGTCGAAGACGTAGTCCTTGTCCTTGCCGTACCAGTCCTCCCAGCCGATGTTCCAGCCCTCGATGAGGAGGGCGTCGAAGCCATGCTCGGCAGCGAAGTCGATGTAACGGCGCACATTGGCGTTGTTGGCCCCGTGGCGGCCGTGGGGATTGGCCTTGGTGTAGTCGGTGATGGCCCCTTGCAGCGACGGCGGCAGCGAGGGGTCACCCGGCAGACGCACCGAGGGGAAGTCGTTGGTGTAGCCCCAGGTGCTGTGGTCGCTGATCATCTCCCACCACACACCCATGTACTTCACCGGGTGGATCCAGCTGACGTCCTCCAGCGCGCAAGGCTCGTTGAGATTAAGTATCAAGCGCGAGCGCAACACATCGGTGGCGCTCTCGCAGACCTGGATTGTCCTCCAGGGAGAATAGCAGGGAGAAGTGAGACGACCGACATAGCCCGTAGCATCAGGCGTGAGGTGCACTTTGAGAGTGGGTAGTGGATAGTGAGTAGTGGGTAGCGCCTGTCCACGAGTGCTCCCCACTATCCACTCCCCACTATCCACTTGCAAATCGAGGTTCATCGTGGGGAAATCCAGCACGGCGGCCTCGTGGATGTTGATATAGAGGCCGTCGTCGGTCTTCATCTGAAGGGCGGTCTGCAGGCCTGTGTTGGAGAAGCTCTTCCACGGCCAGCCGCCGGTGAGGTGCGGATTGTCGTGCAGCTCGCGCACTTGGCTGAGGCGGCTCTGGGTGTAGTTGAACTCCTGTGTGTCGTAGTCGCCGGGGATCCACCACGCCGTGTGGTCGCCCGCCATGCGGAATTCCGTCAGCTCGTCGGTGAGCCAGAAGGTGACGAGGGAGTTATGAGTTAAGAATTCAGAGTTAAGAGTTGACGGGAACTCGTACCGGAATCCCAGGCCGTCGTCGTAGAGGCGGAAACGGACTATCATCACCGAAGGTTTGTCCACCCGCTTGCCCCCGTGGTCGAGGTAGAAGTCCTGCTGCAGCGTCACCGCCAGCTCGTTGTTGTGGTTGCGGATGTTTGCCTCCTCGCCCCATACGGGGTGCCACACCTCGTCGAAAGAGCTGTGCTGCACGTGGCTCACGCTGAAGCCGCTGGCGAGGTCGCTCTTGCGCCACTCCAGTGTGAAGCCCATGCGCGAATCGCGCACCACCGCCCTGCCCTCGCGCTCCAGCGAGTACATCGGCCGGCCGCCATCGGCCAGCCAGAAATGCGCCGCCAGCCGCCCGTCAGGGCTGTGGACTGTCAGCGTGTCGGCCCCGTGGGCCATCCCGATGGCGGCCATGCAAGCCACCCATAGAAGCAACCTTTTCATATCTCTAGATTAATTTTCCAATGCTTGATTCCGCTTTCGCCGGTCGTACAGCTCGGCCGTGGCCGTGAAGAAAGCGTCGCCGCTGCTGTTGAGGGCTGTCTCCACCGAGTCCTGTATGACGCCCACGATGAAGCCCACGGCCACGGCCTGCATGGCCACGTCGTTCGGTATGCCGAAGAACGAGCAGGCCATCGGGATCAGCAGCAGGCTCCCGCCGGCCACCCCCGAGGCACCGCAGGCGCCCAGCGTGGCTATGATGCCCAGGAAGAGGGCCGAGCCAAAGCTGACGTCGATGCCCAGCGTGTGGGCCACCGCCAGCGAGAATACCGTGATCGTCACCGCCGCGCCGTCCATGTTGATCGTGGCTCCCAGCGGGATGCTCACCGAGTAGAACTCCTCCTCCAGCCCCAGCTTCTTGCACAGCGACATGTTGATCGGTATGTTGGCCGCCGAGCTCCGCGTGAAGAAAGCCTGCAATCCGCTCTCCTTCAGGCAGGTGAACAGCAGCGGATAGGGATTGCGACGCAGCAGCACAAACGAGATCAGCGGGTTGAACACGAAGGTGTTGACCAGCATGCAGCCCACCAACAGGAGCAGCAGGTGCCCGTAAGTGGCAAAGACCGACAGGCCGTTCGTGCTCACCGTCGTGAACACCAGGCCCATGATGCCGAAGGGCGCAAACTGGATGACCCACTTGACCACCCGCGACACCACGTCGCTCAGGTCCTGCACCACCTGCACCGTGGCCCGCGAGGCGGTGGTCTTCAGCGCCACTCCGAGGATGACGCTCCAGAAGAGGATGGCTATATAGTTGGCGCCCGCCACGGCCGACACCGGGTTGCCCACCATGTTGGTCAGCAGGTTGGTGAAGACATCGGCCAGCGACACCGTCGAGCCGCCCGCCGTCGCGGCCCCCACGCCCTCGAGCTGCAGCGTCACCGGGAAGAGCGCACTCCCCACCACGGCACACAGCGCCGCGATGAAGGTCGACAGCAGGTAGATGGCCACCAGCACACCAAACCTGCGCCCCAGGCCGCCGCCGGCACGCGCCACCGACGACACCACCAGCACCGTCACCAGCACCGGCGCAATGCCCTTCAGGGCGCTGACAAACATCTGTCCCAGTATTCCCACCGCCGTCCAGCGCGGCACCGTCAGCCCCAGCACCAGACCCACGGCCAAACCCACCAAAATACGAACCACCAGGCTCGTCTCCACGTAGCGTTTCAGTATGATTTTCAGCTTGTTCATTCCGTTTAGTATTGATTAGTCCTTCGGCAAAGATACAAAAAAAGAGTGGATCTTGACAGCGAAATGGAGAACGATCCGTTCCGCACAAAGATCTTAACGGCGAATTACTCTAATTACTCTAAGCTACGCAGGCTTTTTTAACGGCGAATTATGCGAATTACGCGAATGCTACGCAGGTTGATTTCAGCAAATTACTCGAATGGCCTGCGCAAGCATTCGAGTAATTCGCAAAACAAAAAGATAACCTAGCGACCTGCGTAGCTTCGTTAAATTCGAGTCATTCGCCGTTACTTTAAATTTAAGTTAATTTAGGTAAAAAAATTAGATCGTGCACGATCTAATTTACACCTTTAAACCATTCTAAACGAGACATCTAAGGATCCGAAAGTGTGTCAACCATGCTGGAAAACTCGCAAAACGCTTACAGGGCAAGGGTTTTGCCCTGGTTTTAAGAGAGTCATCAGGGAGTCATCAGGGAGTCATCAGGGAGAAGACTAGGAACCATGGGCATTTCAGAGGGGTGGACTCTCCCATGCTCTCCAGATGGACTGCCCCCACCCCTACCCCTCCCCAGGGAGGGGACGGCTGGCGCGGATCGGAACTATCTTCGTCCCCTCCCTGGGGAGGGGCTGGGGTGGGGGGAAAAAAACATACTACTCTGGCCGCCTCCCCCACCCATACCCTTCCCCGGGGAGGGGACGGCTGGCGCGGTTTTCTTTATTCACCATTCACCCCCTCACTATTCACTTTTTTTCGTATCTTTGCATTTCGAAGCCGATGCTTTCGCCACAGCGGAAGTGTCTGAGTAGCAAACAGGAATACAACATCAAAGGAGTATGTACGACATCCGCATCACCGCCCTCCGCAAGGCCGACTACCGCGACCTGCAAGCGCTCTATGAAAACCCCATCGAGCACACCTGCGACGTGGCCGAGGGGCAGCAGTGGGTGAGCGTCGGCGGCGCCCGCCCCGCGGGGCTCTGCGAGAGTGCCTGGGAAAGCATGCGTCCCTTCGCCGAGCAACTCGCCGTCGGCGGGGGCAACTTCTACGACGGCTGGATGCGCAACCCCTACAGCGCCCTCGTCAGCTGCAACGACGGCTTCCGCCCCGTCAGTTTCCTCCTCGAACGTATCGATCAACCAACCACCGTATGATAGAACAACTCTACGAAGCCTACCTCCGCTCGCACACCGTCACCACCGACTCGCGAGCCATCACGCCGGGATGCCTCTTCTTCGCCTTCCGCGGCGAGCATTTCGACGGCAACGCCTTCGCCCCGCAGGCGCTGGAGCAGGGCGCCGCCCTGTGCGTCGTCAGCGACGCACGCTACCGCGTCGACGACCGCTGCCTGCTGGTGCCCGACGTGCTGGCCACCCTGCAGGAGCTGGCCCGCCACCACCGCCGCCGGCTGACGATCCCCGTCGTCGGCATCACCGGCACCAACGGCAAGACCACCACCAAGGAGCTGGTGCACGCCGTCCTCGGCCGCCGCTACCGCACCAGCGCCACCCGCGGCAACCTCAACAACCACCTCGGCGTGCCGCTCACGCTGCTGGCCATCCCGCCCGACGCCGAGCTGGCTATCGTCGAGATGGGGGCCAACCACCCCGGCGAGATCGAGTTCCTCTGCTCCATTGCCGACCCCGACTGCGGCCTCATCACCAACGTGGGCCGCGCCCACCTGGAAGGCTTCGGCTCGTTCGAGGGGGTGATCCGCACCAAGACCGAGCTCTATCGCCACCTGGCCGCCAAGCAGGGCCTCGTCTTTGTCAACACCGACAACCCCATCCTCATGGAACAGGCCGCCACGGCCCGCTGCCGGACGTTCACCTACGGCGCCGGCGCCGAGGCCCGGGTGCGCGGATCGCTCGTCGGCTGCGACCCCTACCTCCACTTCTACTTCGAGGTGGGCGACAACGTCTACAACGTGCACACCCACCTGCTGGGCGCCTACAACTTCGACAACTGCATGGCCGCCGTGGCCGTGGGGCTCCAGTTCGGCGTCGAGCCGTTCGACATCAAGGAGGCCATCGAGGCCTACATCCCCAGCAACCAGCGCTCCGAGTGGCGGCAGACGGGCCGCAACAGCCTCTACCTCGACTGCTACAACGCCAACCCCTCCTCCATGGCCGCCGCCATCGAGAGCTTCGGCCGCCTCGAGGCGCCGCACAAGATGGCCGTCATCGGCGGCATGCACGAGCTGGGCGCCGACGAGCGCGCGGAGCACCAGCGCGTGGTGGAGCAGCTGGAAGCCTGCGGCCTGGAGCGCGTGCTGCTCGTAGGGCCCGAGTGGGAAACACTCCCCCACCCCGACCACATGCTCCTCTTCGCCACCACCGACCGCCTGCACGACTACCTGCAGGAGCACCCCGTCAGCGGCGCCACCATCCTCGTCAAAGGCTCCAACACCAACCGCCTCTGGACCCTGGTGGACCGGCTGTGACGTTTGACCGACAGCTTTTTCTGGTAAAAAATCGCACGCTGTGCGATTTTTTTCTTATCTTTGCATCCAGACATTCCGCACGACGCAATGCATTAAGACACTCATAGTCACCATTTGACACACACTGAACCGCATCGCTGACCCCCTAAAAAAGGGTCTCGCAAGGGAGGATTATGCGGTTTTGTGTGCGCTTTTCCTGTTGCACCCCACCGCGAGTTCTTTGACATAGCCCCCTTCCCCCCTTAAACATTAAACCTTAAACCCCAAACCTTACCGACTATGAGCAACAGAAACCGAATCCAAATCAACAAGCGCTTGATGGCCTGGAGCGACGGCCGGCGCACCAACGTCATCCCCAGCGAGTGGAAGAAAGTGGACGACTACGGCCGCGCCCTGGCGGGTTACCACAGCAGCCTGCGCGAAGGCGACGAATACCTGTACGGTGCCTGCAGCGTGGTACGCGACGAGTGCCGCTGCCGCGAGTACGAGGCCGACCGCCTCTGGGAGCGTGGCTGCCACCTCGACGCCCTCAACCAGATGCTCTTCGCCGCCCGTATGGTGCTGCCCGACGAGGTCGCGGGCTTCGAGTTCGAAGACACCCAATGGCTCGACCCCGACGAGACCTTCTACTGGCACCCCAACGTCCGCGAACACCTGCGCCTCATGCGCCGCTGCGAGGCCTACTGCCGCCTCGAGCCCCGCCTCCGCCCCCTCCTCGACGCCAGCCGCACCTACCGCGACTACCGCCGCTACCTCCAAGCCCTCGGCCAGTGGGTACACAACTGATCAGCACGTGAGCGTCGCATAACCTGATGTCATTAACCAAATAAAAAAGAGGAGCCTGCTGTACAGCAGGCTCCTCTTTTTTGGGGGCGTTGGTATATACAATCAATACTTGTAGAAACCTTCGCCGGTCTTGCGGCCGAGGAGGCCGGCGCGGACCATCTTGCGCAGCAGGGGGTGGGGACGATACTTGGGATCGCCGAACTCTTTGTAGAGCACCTCCATGATGGCCAGGTTCACATCGTTGCCGATGAGGTCGGCCAGGGCCAGGGGACCCATGGGGTGGTTGGCACCGAGCATCATGCACTTGTCGATGTCTTCGGCGCTGGCGATACCGTCGGCCAGGATGCCGACAGCCTCGTTGATCATGGGGATGAGGATGCGGTTGACCACGAAGCCGGGGGCTTCCTTCACCTCGACAGGCTGCTTGCCGATGCTGGTGGCGAGGTCGACGACACACTTGGTGACCTCATCGCTGGTCAGCTGGCCGCGGATCACCTCCACGAGGGCCATGCGGTCGGCGGGGTTGAAGAAGTGCATGCCGATGAACTGGGCCGGACGCTTGGTGCAGGCGGCAATCTCGGTGATGCTCAGCGACGAGCTGTTGGTGGCGAAGATGGTCTCGGGCTTGCAGATGCCATCCAGTTCGGTGAAGACATCCTTCTTGAGCTGCATCTCCTCGACGGCGGCCTCGATGACGAGGTCGGCATCGGCGAAGGTGGCGTAGTCGGTGGTGGTGGTGATGTTCTTCAGCAGGGCGTCGACGGCCTCCTGGGTCATCTTGCCTTTCTCGACGAGTTTGCCGTAGCCTTTGGCGATGGAGGCCATGGCCTTGTCGAGGCTGGCCTGCGTGCGGCTCTTCATAGTGACGGGCATTTTGGCGGCGAAGGCTTTCACGATGCCTTTGGCCATGGTGCCGGTTCCAATAACACAGATTTTCATAATATCAATTATTATTTAAACTATTAATTAAACGTTGTTTCTTTTTGTCGTGCAGCGCAGACTATGGGTCGCGCATCATTTCCCCTGGAACTCACACTTCCCCTTCTCGAGAAAGGCTTTCATGCCCTGCTTCTGATCCTCGGTACTGAAGCACATACCGAAGGCCTGATTCTCGAAAGCGATGGCCTCTTCGGCATCCATATCGTACTCGGTGTTGATGCAGAGTTTGGCAGCGCTGACGGCCAACGGAGCATTGGCGGCAATCTGATTGGCGATCTCCATGGCTTTGTCCATCAGCTCGGTCTGTGGCACCACGGCATTGACCAGCCCAATGCGCAGGGCCTCGTCGGCCTTGATGGCTTTACCCGTGTAGATGAGCTGCTTGGCCATACCCATACCTACCAGTCGGGCCAGACGCACCGTGCCGCTGAAGCCGGGGATGATACCCAGGCCTACCTCGGGCTGGCCGAACTTGGCATTCTCCGAGCAGATGCGAATGTCGCAGGCCATGGCCAGTTCACAGCCGCCACCAAGGGCGAAACCATTGACGGCAGCTATCACCGGCACCGGCAGTGTCTCCAGCTTGCGGAACACCTCGGCACCACGGCGACCGAACGTCTTACCCTGCTCGGGGCCGAGCGGAGCCATCTCGCTGATGTCGGCACCCGCCACAAAGCTCTTCTCGCCTTCGCCGGTAACGATCAGACAACGGAACCGCTGCGTGTCAAACTCTTCCAGATAGTCATCCATTTCTCCCAAGATAGCGCTGTTCAGCGCATTGAGACTCTTCGGGGCGTTGATGGTCATGATGGCCACCATACCGCGTTCTTCTATTTTCAGGTATTCAAACATAACGTTATCTTTTTTCTATTTTGAGGCTGCAAAATTACAAAATAATTATTACCCAACCAAATTATTTTCCACTTGTGTCAATCCGAGATCTTCGCCCAGTCGGAGCATCATCTGCCAGGCGGCATCGCGCTCGTTGGGTATTTGACCGTCAAGAATGGCGTCCTTGATGGCGTCCTTGATGGTGCCGATCTCGCGGCAGGGGCCGATGCCGAAGGTGGTCATGATGTCCTCACCGCTCACCGGCGGCTGGAAGTTGCGGATGCGGTCGCGCTCCTCCAGCTCGACCAGCTTGCGCTTCACCAGCTCGAAGTTAGCCTTGTGCTTGCGCACTTTCTCGGGGTTCTTGCTGGTGATGTCGGCATTGCAGAGCAGCATCAGGTCGTCGATGTCGTCGCCGGCCTCGAACAGTAGACGGCGCACGGCGCTGTCGGTCACCTCGTCCTCGCTGAGCACGATGGGTCGCATGTGGAGCATGACGAGTTTCTCGACGTAGCGCTCCTCGGCGCCGAGCGGCAGACGCAGCCGCTTGAAAATGCGCTTCACCATGCGGGCCCCGCGGGCCTCGTGGCCGTGGAAGGTCCACCCCTGCCTGGCGTCGTAGCGCTTCACGCCGGGCTTGCCCACGTCGTGCAGCAAAGCACTCCATCGGAGCCACAGATTATCACTCTTTTCGCACACATTGTCTAGGACCTGAAGCGTATGGTAGAAAATGTCTTTGTGGCCGCGGCCGTCGACGGTCTCCACGCCCTGCAGGGCACTGATCTCGGGCAGGATGAGCTGCATGAGGCCGCTCTTCTGCATCAGTTTGAGACCCAGCGAAGGTTGCGGCGACAGCATGATCTTGTTCAACTCGACCATGACGCGCTCGGCGCTGACAATTTCAATGCGGCTGGCGTTGCGGCCGATGGCCTCGAAGGTGTCGTCGGCAATGCGGAAGCCCAGCTGCGAGGCGAAGCGCACGGCCCGCATCATGCGCAGAGGGTCGTCGCTGAAGGTGACGTCGGGGTCGAGGGGCGTGCGCAGTATACCGGCATCGAGGTCGCGGATGCCGCCGAAGGGGTCCATCAGCTCGCCGTAGCGGTCGGCATTGAGACAGACAGCCAGGGCGTTGACCGTGAAGTCGCGCCGCCGCTGGTCGTCCTCGAGGGTGCCGTTTTCCACCACCGGCTTGCGGCTGTCGTGGCTGTAGCTCTCGCGACGCGCCCCGACAAACTCCAACTCCATGTCGTGGTAGCGGAACGACGCGGTGCCGAAGGTCTTGAAGACCGACACCTTCGAGCCGCCAACGGCCTCCGAGACCGCCTTGGCCAACTCGATGCCGATGTGCACCTCGCCGCCCCTTTCGGGACCGATGCACACCACGTCGATATCGGTGCAGGGACGACCCAGGAAGTAGTCGCGCACCACGCCGCCCACGGCGTAGGCGTCGATCCCCATGCGGTCGGCTTCCCGACCGACGGTGCGGTAGATGTCAAGCCCCAGGTCAATCATCAATACTCGGTTTTCTCCACCAGGTTGCCCTCTTGGTCGTAGACCTCCCAGAGGCCCGAGGGCACCCCGTTCTCATACTGGCCGATGTAGTAAGGCACCCCGTTGTCGCGATAGACGCGGTAGGCGCCCTCCTCCTTGCCGCCCACAAAGTCGGCCTCGGCCTGCACATTGCCGTTCGGATGGTAGAAGACCCAGTGGCCTTCGCGGCGACCGTTGACCATCACTCCCTCGCTGCGCAGCTGCATGGTGCTGTAGTACTGCAGCCAGTGCTGCTGGTTGCCCTTGTAGTAGACAACCGTCATCGGGTGGCCCGTCTCGCTGGTCTCGACCACGCGCATCGAGTCGTAGTCGGCCACCACCTCGGTGCCGTCGGCATTCTTGATGGTCCACTGGCCATTCTTGACGGTGGCCGTCACCGACCCGTCGGCGGCCTCAAAGGTCTGTTTCTGGTGCGATTTGGAGCCGCAGCCCACCATCATCAGCAGGGCCGTAGCCAAAACGCAGTAGCATATCGTTCTTTTCATCATAGAGTCGTAACGTCGGCCGGTGTCGAATTATTGTACCGGCATGTTCTTTTTTCATTCCACCGCTTGGTAGAGGCGTCCGGGCAGTGCCCGCACCACCTGCTGCATCTCCAGATCGAACAAGGCCCCGGCCACGCGGGGCATGGGCATCTGAGTCTGCTGCGCCAACTCGTCGAGGGTGAGCTGTCCCTGATGGCGCAGCAGGTCGTAGAGCCGCTGCCCGTCGGGCGTGAGAGTCGGGAAGAGACTTTTCTGCACCGCCTCGCAGCCGCCCAGCGGCCACCCCATGTGGTAGGCGATGTCGTCGGCGCTGCGCACCATGACGGCTTTGTTGGTGGCGATGAGGTTGTTGGTGCCGCGCGAGTAGGTATCGGTGATGCGGCCTGGCACGGCGAACACCTCGCGGTGGTAGCCCGCGGCGATGGCGGCGGTGATGAGCGCCCCACCCTTCTCCGAGGCTTCGACCACCACCGTGGCGTCGGCCAAGGCGGCGATGATACGGTTGCGCGCCGGGAAGTAGCGCGGATTGATGGCGGTGCCCGTGGGGTACTCGGTCAGCAGCGCGCCACCCTGCTGCACGATCTGCGCCGCCAGGCCCCGGTTCTCGGCGGGGTAGATGCGGTCCAGGCCATGGCCCAGCACGGCCACCGTGGGCAGACCGTGGGCCAGGGCGGCGGTGTGGGCCGCCGTGTCGATGCCGTAGGCCAGCCCGCTGACCACCGGCAGGCCCAGGGGTTGCAGCTGCTGCACCAGACGGTCGGTCGCGTCGCGCCCCTGAGGTGTGGCGCGCCGCGTGCCCACCATGGCCAGGCTGCGCTCGGCGTTGAGGTCGGCCGTGCCGAGGACGTAGAGCACCACCGGGCAGTCGGCCGTCTCGTCGCGGTTGAGGCGCTGCGGATAGTCGGCATCGGTGCAGAAGAGCACCCGCACACCGTTCCGCTCGGCCTGCCGCAGCTCCTCCTCGGCCCGGGCATGGGTCGACTTGGCGAGGATGGCTTCGGCCACCTCGCGGTGCGAGCCGAAGGCCAGCTTCAGCTCCGCGGGCGGCAGGGCGAAGATGTCCTGACCCGGGTAGGCGTCGAGCAGCCGGCGGCAACTCGTGGGCCCCAGGCCCGGAATCATCGAGAGGGCTATCTGGCCAAGCTTGTCCATGGCATCGATTTGATCAGTGTACGCATGGTGCCGTAAGAGGCCGACAGTCGGCGACACCACTCGTCGGGCTCGACCCACACCACATCGGTGATGCCCTCCTCGGCCTGGGGCTTGCCCGCCGGAGCCGTCCCGGCGGCCCGCATGGCGAACCACGAGGTCTGCTTCAAGTGCCACCCGCCGTAGAGGTTGAAGATGTGGTAGGTTTTAGTGGGTAGTGGGTAGTGAGTAGTGGGTAGCACAGATGAGCAAGTGCTATCCACTGGTATGCCGTCGGCATGGCCGACAACCCACTGTCCACTCTCCACTCTCACACCCGTCTCCTCCTCCACCTCGCGGAGGGCGGCCTGGAGGAGCGTCTCGCCCGCCTCGACCTTGCCCTTGGGCAGGTCCCACCGACCGTTGCGGCAGATGAGGAGCATCCGGCCGTCGTCGTCGACCACCACGCCCCCGGCGGCCCGCACCCAACGCATGCGCCGTTTCAGGCAGCGCAGGAGGCACAGCGGCACGTCGAACGTACGGTATTTGTAACTGAGCTTCATTGCAACTCGAACTTCATGATCTCCTTGCCGCGCTGCATCAGCGTGAGCGTGTAGGGCGTCAGCAGACAGGCGTCGGCCTTGGGCAGCAGGGCAAAGTAGCGCTCCTCGGCACTCATGTCGGCATCGGGGCACACCACGTCGCCATGACCCAGATAACTGAACGTGAGGTCGTAGCGGCAGCCTTCGGCCGACTGCGAGCGGAAGCGGGCGCTGAAGTCGGCGAAATAGCGGTTGCACTGGGTGCGGCCGTTGACGGTGCCCGCCTCGGGGTTGAGCACGAGGGTCACCACGGCGCCCGCCGGCGGCTGTTCCTTGCCGCGCAGACTCACCAGCTGCCACACCTGCCCCTTGTCGAACGATAAGGCACTGGTATCTACACTCGTATTATTTGCTGTTGACTTGCATCCTGCAAACACTAGCAATAATATAAACAGAAAAAGATACTTCTTCTTTTTAACAACTGTCACCATAGCAATTCATATAATATTCATCAGAAAACGCATCCTCATCAGCCCAAAATTCTATTGTGCGATAGTATACTTGACGACGAACAATTCTCTCCTCTGGATCCCCCTCATATAAATCATCATTACAATCAGACCATTTTGCAGGTGTGAAATACATTGTTAATGTAGTTCCGAGACAGTCCCAAGTCCTGGTATATAGTTTCAACTCACATTCGGATTCTTGAACAGACTGATTCTCTGAAAGAATTTTCATCGCTTTCAATACAATATTTGAAAGCGTATCTTTCCTTTCGAATTTCCCATTTTTCTCAATCCAAATAGTTTGTTCTTCATTCCCGTTTAAACACGATATTCTATCCATCTTCATTATATTTCAAACAAAATTCCGTTGCAAAGATACAAAAAAATTATTATTTGCGTTATTTTATCAAAAAAAAGTACAATGACTCAGGCTAAAGCAGTAATCGAAACCATTGAACGACAAGGAGGAATTGCTACCCTAAACCAGATATACCACCATATATTCGAGGTAAAGGATTGCAAATGGGGATCAAAAACGCCCTTGAATAGTATTCGATATTACGTAAGGCATACTCCCGGTATTTACCGCGTCAAACCGGGCCTCTATGCCCTCGAATCACACCGGCATAAACTAGAGCAACTTGGCATATTTGTTCAAAATGAAAAGAACAAAGATAGTGAAGAAGTCAAGAAGTTCAATCACTCTTACTATCAAGGCCTATTACTCGAAATTGGCAACCTATACAACTACTCCACTTACATACCAGAGCAAGACAAAAGCAAAAAATTTCTCACAAAACCACTTGGAAGCATCCGATCTCTTGATTCCATTCCTCACTTCTCTTACGACAACCTTGTTAAACGAAGTTCAACCATTGATGTTATCTGGTTTAACGACAATAAAATGCCTCACTCTTTTTTTGAAGTAGAGCACTCAACTGATATATATAACTCATTGCTAAAATTTAACGATCTTCAAGATTTCCATGTCCGAATGATCATCGTTGCCGACGAGCGAAGAAAGCAGGAGTTCCTTAATAAAATTTCAATAACAGCATTCCAAACGCTGCAAAAAGAAAAAAGGGTTTCTTTCCTTAGCTATGAATCTCTAGAGAAACAATACGAACAAACCATACAACGAACAAAGTTCGATTTCATCCTCTAATCAATCAGAATTCTCAGAGTCAGCAGGAACATAAGAAACGAAAGAGGCCGACGGGGAAAGGTTGCATGCGCCTCTTACATCAATCCCCTCCTAAAAAAAAGGGTACTGGCAAAGAGCTGGGGAGGGAATCGAAGGGAAGCCCTGTAGGGGCGGCGGAAAGTAGCCGTGGGCGCTAGCCCACGGTATAGGTGCAAAAACAGATGGAGCCCCATAGGGGCGGCGGATGGAATGGTGTGGTTTCCGTCGCCCCTACGGGGCTTATACCATGGTGGTTGGGACTGTCTACCGTGGGCTAGCGCCCACGGCTACTTTCCATCGTCCCCTGACGGGGACTCGCGGCGCCTCTATTCTGTGCCAATTGGTTGCCGGCACAATGGAAGGCGAAAAGATTTCCCCAACCCCTATCCCTCCCCGGGAAAAAGATGAAGGAAATATTCATCCCCCCTCTTGCCCCACCCCAAGGAGGGGACGGCTGACGCAGGCCGAGTCTTTTCTCGACCCCTCCCTGGGGTGGAACTGGAATGTGGGGATGCCAACACGCATCATATAAATTTAAGTAAATTTAGGTTAAAAAATTAGATCGTGCACGATCTAATTTGCACCTTTAAAACATTCAGGACGAGACGTCTAGCACTTCGGAAGTGTGCTAACCATGCTGGAAAACTCGCAAAACGCTGACAGGGCAAGGGTTTTGCCCTGGTTTTAAGAGAGTCATCAGGGAGTCATCAGGGAGTCATCAGGGAGCAGGGAGGGAGAAAGCCTGAGGATGAGGGCGATGGAAAGGGGGTGGAAAGGGGTGACTTTTTTTTTCAACAATAATACGAAATGTATTTATTTTGCGTTACAAGGTTGTTTTGGAACAGACGAAAAAAGGACGCATCGTGATGGCGGTGAGCAACGACCTGTTGACCGACCAGCGCGTGGCCCGCCACCGCCGCACCCTGGCGGAGGCCGGCTACGACGTGGTGGTGCTGGGTCGGCGCGAGTTGCCGACGCGCCACGGGCGCGGCTGGCGCTTCTACCTGGAGCTGAACCTAGCGCTGCGGCGCGAGGTGAGGCGGCTGCGGCCGGACATCGTGTGGGCCAACGACACGGACACCCTGCCGGGCTGCTGGCTGGCAGCGCGGCGCTCGCGGGCGCGACTGGTGCTGGACAGCCACGAGTTGTTTCCCGAGGTGCCGGAGATCCGGCACAAGCCGCTGGTGAAGTGGGTGTGGAGGACGCTGGAGCGATGGCTGATGCCGCGGTGCGACGCCCGGCTGACGGTGTGCCAGAGCATTGCCGACCACTACCGCCGGCTGTACGGCGTGGAGATGGCGGTGGTGCGGAACATGAGTGACAGCATGAACTCCAGGTCGGAGGTCGGAGGTCGGAAGTCGGAGGTAATGCATCCAACCTCCGCCCTCCAACCTCCGACCTCCAACCTCCAACCTCCAACCTCCGCCCTCCGACTGCTGCTCTACCAGGGGCGGGTGAATGTGGGCCGGGGGGTGGATTGGGCCATCGACGCGCTGGAGTGGCTGGAGGACTGCCGCCTGGTGGTGGCGGGCGACGGCGACCTGGAGGGCGAGATGCGGGCCTATGCGGCCAGCAAGCCCTGGGCCGACCGGGTGCTGTTCACCGGACGCCTGATGCCCGAGGCGCTGCGGGCCCTGACGCCGCAGGCCGACGTGGGGCTGGTGATGCTGGAGGACATGGGGCTGAGCTACCGCTACGCGCTGCCCAACCGCATCGGCGACCTGGTGGAAGCCGGGGTGCCGATGGTGGTGAGCGACCTGCCGGAGATGGCCTCCTTCGTGCGGCGCCACGGCGTGGGCGAGGTGATGCGCGGCACGGGCGCCCGGGCGCTGGCCGAGAGCGTGCGCGCCGTGCTCGACAAGGGTCGCGGGGCCTACGACTTCCGATCGGCACGCGAAGATATGGACTGGAACAAAGAAAAACAAATACTGATACAAACAGCTAACAAGTTAAGAGTAAAGAATTAAGAGTTATGTTTTACAACATCTTTCTGATCATCTATCTGGTGGGCGTCATCGTGGGCCTGTGGTTCGTCTTCGGACGTGCGGGCGAGAAGCCGTGGAAGGCCGTGGTGCCGGTGTACAACATCGTGGTGTGGATTAAGATCTGCGGCAAGAAGTGGCAGTGGTACCTCTACTTCCTGGTGCCGGCCATCAACATCTTCCCCTTCCTGCTGATGGTGGTGGAGACGGCGCGCGTGTTCCGGCGCTACAACTTCTGGGAGCAGACCTTCGCGGTCATCTTCCCGTGGGCGTACCTGCCGTGGCTGGGCCTGCAGAAGCGGTCGGACTACATCGACCCCCGCAAGGAGGCGCCGCGCAAGGAGAAGGGCCTCCGCGACTGGGCCGACGCCATCATCTTCGCCCTGGTGGCGGCGATGATCATCCGCGGCCTCTTCGTCGAGCTGTACAACATTCCCTCGTCGAGCATGGAGAAGAGCCTGATGGTGGGCGACCACGTGCTGGTGAGCAAAATGGACTACGGCGCCAAGACGACGCAGACACCGCTGGCGGTACCGCTGATACACAACGTGCTGCCGGGCACCAACGGCACCGTGGAGTCGTACCTGAAGTGGATCCAGCTGCCCTACCACCGCTACCCAGGGCTGGGCAAGGTGGAGCGGTTCGACGCCGTGGTGTTCCACTACCCCGACGGCGACACGATGTGCACGGCCCTGTTCAGCAACCGCAGCTACCACGACATGGTGCGCGAGTACGGCCGCGAGGCGGTGCTGCAGAACCGGGTCTTCGACAGCGAGACCGGCGAGCGCATCGACGTGGGCAAGATACGCGTGCGCCCCGTCGACAAGCGCGAGAACTTCATCAAGCGCTGCATCGGCCTGCCGGGCGAGGATGTCCAGATCGTCGACCAGCAGGTGCTCATCAACGGGCAGCCCATAGAGAACCCCAGCGAGGCGCAGTTCACCTACGCCGTGCTCTTCAACCCCATCGCCATCCCCGAGCGGGTGCTCGACCAGGCGGGGGTGAGCCACGAGGACATCGAGCGCGCCCACGAGCAGATGTACCTCAACAACACGCCCTACTACATCATACCCATGTCGCCCGCCAAGGCCCGCAAGCTGGCCGCCAAATACGAGGTGATGGACGTGCAGCCCTTCATCCATCCGGGCGACTCGACGAGCGACGAGCTCTTCCCCAACGTCAAGGGCTACAACTGGAGCATCGACAACTACGGCCCCGTGCACATCCCCGCCCGGGGCGAGACCCTGCAGCTGAACGACAGCACGCTGCCCTTCTACCGCCGCCTGATCGAGGTCTTCGAGGGCAATAGCCTCGAGGTCAAGGACGGGCGCATCTTCATCAACGGACAGGAGACCACGGAGTACACCGTCAAGATGAACTACTACTGGATGATGGGCGACAACCGCCACAACAGCATCGACAGCCGCTACTGGGGCTTCGTGCCCGAGGACCACGTGGTGGGCCGCGCGCGGTTCGTCTACTTCAGCTGGGACAAGGATCACGGCAAGGTGCGCTGGAACCGCATGTTCCACAACGCCTCGGCCAAGTAACCCTCAACCGAAACACTATGGATCAAGACGAAGAGATCATACAGTCCAACGAGGCCACGCTCCCCCAGAGCGAGGAGGCGGCCGGCGAAGGCTCCACGGTGTCGCTCGGCGGCATGTTCAAAGACTACTGGATCGACTACGCCAGCGACGTCATCCTGGACCGCTCGGTGCCCGACATCGACGACGGCCTGAAGCCCGTGCAGCGCCGCATACTCCACGCCATGCGCGAGACCGACGACGGGCGCTACACCAAGGTGGCCAACATCGTGGGTAACACCATGCAGTACCACCCCCACGGCGACGCCTCGATCAAGGACGCCCTGGTCAACCTGGGGCAGAAGGAACTCCTGATCGACTGCCAGGGCAACTGGGGCAACATACTGACCGGCGACGACGCCGCTGCCGGCCGTTACATCGAGGCACGCCTCTCCAAATTCGCCAAAGAGGTGGTCTTCAACCCCAAGACCACCCAATGGAAACCCTCCTACGACGGCCGCAAACAGGAGCCCGTCAGCCTGCCCATCAAGTTCCCGCTGCTGCTGGCCCAGGGCACCAAGGGCATCGCCGTCACCCTGACGAGCGTCATCCTACCCTACAACTTCTGCGAACTGCTCGAGGCCAGCGTGAAGATACTGCGCGAAGAGGAGTTCGAGATCTACCCCGACTTCCCCACCGGCGGCCTGATCGACGTGAGCAAATACAACGACGCCGCCCTCGGCGGCCGCCTGCGCATCCGCGCCAAGATGCACTATGACGAGAAGCGCAAGGCCATCGTCATCAGCGAACTGCCCTACACCGTCACCACCGACGTGCTGATCGACAGCATCCTCAAGGCCAACGAGAAGGGCAAGATCAAAATCAAGAAGGTGGACGACAACACGGCCGCCCAGGTCGAGATCGTGGTTTACCTGCCCTCGGGTGTCAGCCCCGACCAGACCATCGACGCCCTCTACGCCTTCACCAACTGCCAGATCAGCTTCTCACCCCAGACCTGCGTCATCGTCAACGACAAGCCCGTCTTCATGACGGCCAGCGACATCCTGCGCCACAACACCATGCGCACCCGCGACCTGCTGCGGCAGGAGCTGGAGATCCAGCTGGGCGAACTGGAGGACCGCTGGCACTGGGTGAGCCTCGAAAAGATCTTCTTCGAGAAGCGCATCTACAAGCAGTTGGAGAAAGACCAGGCCTCGTGGGACGACCAGCTGACGGCCATCGAACGCGCCTTCGACCCCTACCGCAAGCTGTTCAAGAAAGAGATCACGCGCGACGACGTGCTGAAGCTCTGCGAGAAACCCGTGCGCAAGATCAGCAAGTTCGACATCAAGAAGGCCATCGACGAGATTGCCGACATCGAGATGACCATCGACGAGGTGAAGAACCACCTGGCCCACCTGACCGACTATGCCGTGCGCTACTTCCAGGACATCCTGAAGAAGTACGGCAAGGGCCGCGAGCGCCGGACAGAGATACGCAACTTCGACGACATCGAGGCCACCCAGGTGGCTTTGGCCAATGAGAAGCTCTACGTCAACTACCAGACAGGCTTCGCCGGCTGGGGCCTCAAACGCGAGGAGGGCGTCGAGGTGGCCTGCGAGTGCTCACGCATGGACGACATCATCGTCTTCCGCCGCGACGGCACCTTCATGGTCACCAAGGTGCAGGAGAAGGGCTTTGTGGGCTCGCAAGACTGCAAAGAACTCCTCTACGTCAGCGTCTTCCGCAAGCGCGACGAACGCACGGTGTACAACATGATCTACCGCGACGGCACGGCGGGCTACGCCATGGTCAAACGCTTCAGCGTCACCGCCGTCACCCGCGACCGCGACTACCCGCTCACCAAAGGCTCGCGCGGCTCGAAGGTGCTCTACTTCACCGCCAACCCCAACGGCGAGGCCGAGGTGGTCACCGTGCACCATGTCAGCAGCCCCAAGTTGAAGAAAGTGTCGTTCGACTTCGACTTCAAGACCCTCGCCATCAAAGGGCGCCAGTCGATGGGCAACATACTGACCCGCAATGCCGTCCGCTCCATCAACCTCAAGGACGAAGGCATCAGCACCCTCTCGGCCCGCAAGATATGGTTCGACGAGAGCGTCAAGCGCCTAAACGTGAACGAAGCCGGCCGCTACCTGGGCGAGTTCCACGGCACCGACAAGATACTGGCCCTCATGCAGTCGGCCACCTACCGCACCACCTCGTTCGACCTGGCCAACCACTATGACGACGACCTCGTCGAACTGCTCAAGTACCGGCCCGACCAGCCCGTCACCGTCCTCTACCGCTCGGCCGACGGCTACCCCTACCTCAAGCGCTTCATCCCCGAAGCCTCCGACCGCAAGACCCCCTTCCTCGACGACGACGGCAGCAGTCTCATGGCACTCAACCTCGACTTCTACCCCCGCCTCGAGGTGGTCTACACCCCCGACAGCGGCAAGAAGATACAGAGCGAGATCCTCGAGGTGGAGGACTTCATCGGCATCAAGAGCGCCAAGGCCAAGGGCAAGCGCATCACCACCTTCGCCGTCGAGAGCTTCCACTGGCTGCAACCCCTGAAGGAAGCCCCCGAGCCCCCGACAGACCCAGCCGACGAGCAAGAGACCGCCGAGGCATCCGAAGCGGTCGACGACCGCCAAGGCTTCGCCGAAGGCACCCAGACCCAACTCTTCAACTCATAACTCATAACCGATGACGATCCTCGTGCTCCTGCCCCGCTTCCCCTACCCTCTCGACAAGGGCGACAAACTGCGTGCCTACCACCAGATTGTCGAGCTGGCCAAGCGGCACGAGGTCTACCTCTTCGCCCTCTCGCACCAGCCCGTGGCCCACGACGACTACGACCACCTGCACACCCTCTGCACCGCCGTCGACTACTTCCGCATCCGCTGGTGGGAGAGCGCCTGGGGCGTGCTCAAAGCCTTCCTCGGCGGGAAGCCCCTGCAGCTGGGCTACTGGACCTCGCGCCGTGCGCGGAAAGCCTACGCCCGCTGGGAACGGCAGGTACAGCCCGACGTGGTCTACTGTCAGATGGTGCGCACCCTGCCCACCGTCATGGGATCGACCTGCCGCAAGGTGCTCGACTTCCAGGACGCCCTCTCGCTCAACACCCGCCGCCGCATGGAGTGCTCGCACGGACCGCTGCGCCTGATCCTGAAGTATGAGTACAAAGCCCTGCGGCGCACCGAGCAGCATTGCCTCTCCCTCTTCGACGCCACCACCGTCATCGCCCCCGCCGACCGCGACGCCATCAATCCCTCGGTGCACCTCGTACCCAACGGCGTCGACACCGACTACTTCCAAGTGCTGCCCACTGCCCACTACCCACTACCCACTAACTACACCATCGTCTTCACCGGCAACATGGCCTACGCGCCCAACGTCGACGCCGCCTGCTGGCTGGTGAAGGAGATCATGCCGCACGTCTGGGAGCAGCAACCCCACGGCATCAACGTACTCATCGCCGGCGCCGACCCCAAGCCCGCCGTGCGGGCGCTGGCCTCGGTGCGCGTCACCGTCAGCGGACGCTTGCCCGACATACGCGCCGCCTACGCCTCGGCCCGCATCTTCGTAGCACCCATGCGCATCGGTTCCGGCATGCAGAACAAACTGCTCGAGGCCATGGCCATGGGCCTGCCCTGCGTCACCACCACCATCGCCGCCACCCCGCTGGGGGCCACCCCCGGGGAGCACCTGCTGGTGGGCGACAGCGCCGAGCAGATAGCCGACAACATACTGAAACTGACTATCGACGAGATGCACGACGCCATTGCCGACAGCGGCCACCGCTTCGTCACCGAGCGCCACTCATGGCCCGCCGCCGTAGCCCCGCTGGAGAAGATAATCGAAACCCTTAAACCTTAAACCCTAAACCTTAAACCTTACATACAATGGACCTTAACAATCGTAGACAGAGTACCAACTTTGAAGACCGCCGCGGCAAATCGAGCGGCGCCAAGATCGCCGGCCTCGGTGGCGGCGGCGCCATCATCGTGGCCCTCATCATGCTCCTCATGGGGCGCAACCCGTCGGAAGTCATCCAGCAGGTGGCCTCCAACCAGATGCAGACCACCGAGGAGTACACCCCCACGGCGCAGGAGGAGGAGTTCAAGACCTTCGCCCTCCAGATCCTCGCCTCGACCGAGGACGTGTGGACGGCCGAATTCCGCAAGCAAGGCCTCACCTACCGCGCGCCCAAGCTCATCCTCTTCCACGGCTCGGTGCAGAGCGCCTGCGGCGGCGCCACCTCGTCGGCAGGCCCCTTCTACTGCTCGGCCGACGAGCAGGTCTACCTCGACCT
Source organism: uncultured Bacteroidales bacterium (assembly GCA_946183915.1). GTDB lineage: Bacteria > Bacteroidota > Bacteroidia > Bacteroidales > P3 > Colimorpha. The sequence continues at coordinate 24,864 of CAMHDJ010000027.1, forward strand.
TGACTTCTTCAACGAGATGAGCCGCAGCATCGGCGCCGCGGGCGACTTCGCCTGCGCCTACGTCATCGCCCACGAGGTGGGACACCACGTACAGCACCTCCTCGGCACCCTCGACCAGGCCCACAGCCAGATGGCCCGTCAGGGCGAGGCCGAGAAGAACCGTACCAGTGTGCGCATCGAGCTTCAGGCCGACTACTACGCCGGCGTGTGGGGGTACCACGAGAACCGCATGTTCGGCTCGCTCCAGGACGGCGACATCGAGGAGGCCATCAACGCCGCCCAGAAGATCGGCGACGACTACCTGCAGAAGAAAGCCCGCGGCTACTCCACGCCCGAGAGCTTCACCCATGGCACCTCGCAGCAGCGCATGCGCTGGCTGAAGAAAGGCCTCACCACCGGCAGCCTGGCCGGCGGCGACACCTTCTCCCCCAGCTACTCCAGCCTCTGACCCCTGCATCCCCCCTGCATCCCCTCTGCATCATCCAGGCATCATCTAGGCATCAACCAGGCATCATGTAGGCATCATGTAGGCATAAATGGCTGTCGGATGCCCGGACGATGGGGAGCGGATGGGAGCCTAACAGCTGCCTGTCATGAGGGCGACCAGTTGCTCCAGGCAGCGGGCGTCGACCTCGTCGAAGGTGGACAGTTCACGACTGTCGATATCCAAGACGGCCACCACACGGCCGTCTTTTTTCATGGGGACGACGATCTCGCTGCGGCTCTCGGACGAGCAGGCGATGTGGCCGGGAAAATCCTCGACGTCGGGCACCACCACGGTGCGCTCATCCTTCCAGGCGGTGCCGCACACTCCGCGGCCGTAGCCGATGTGAACGCAGGCCAGGGGACCCTGGAAGGGGCCCAGAAGCAGCTCGTCGCCCTGCACACGGTAGAAACCGGTCCACCAGAAGCCGAACTCCTGATGCAGCAAAGCGCTGACATTGGCCATCTTGGCAATCATGTCTTCCTCGCCCTCGCAGAGGGCTTTCACCTGCGGAAGCAGGCTCTCGTATCGTGATTCTTTAGTCATAGTCTACGGTGTTTTCGTCGGAAAGGAGACTGAGCAGGTAGTCGGTCTCGAAGTGTGGCGTGTTGACATCCTCGATGTGGCGGTCGGCGGCATTGGCGATGACGGCCGCATGGCCGCTGAGGGCCGCGAAGGGCGCGAACTGGGCCGCCCGGTCGCGCAGCGACATGTGGGGATGGCGTGCCGACTGGTGGTGCGGCAACCCGATGATATCTTCGTATGGGAATTCGTTGTCGACAGTCATAAGTGTTTAGTGTTCAGTGTTTAATGTTTAGTGTTTAGCGTTTGCTATTGTCTTAACTCCTTTAACTTCTTAACTCCTTAACTTCTTAACTCTTAATTCACTCATGGTGCCCTCCGATCTGCTGGTTGCGCTGGCGGGCGGTGGCCCCCTCCTCGAAGTCGGTGCCGCGCAGGAGGGCATTCTTGCCAAACTTCTTCTTGATGGCCAGCGTGGCTTCCTGCATGCGGCGCTCGCGTTGTCGGCGCTGCTCGTCGTCGTGCCGCTGCTGGAAGGCGGCGTCGCTGTCGGCAAAGAGGTCGAGCTGGGCGTCGGGACGCACGGCGCCCTCGGGCACCACATGGTAGGTTCCGATGGTCAACCGGCGCACCATCAGCTGCGGGTCGACCAGCCGGTTGAAGAGGTCGACGATGGCATCGATGATGAGGCGCGACGACGAGGTGGGCTCTGGCAAGTGGGCGGTTCCGTGCACCGGCTTGGGCACCGCACGGCCGTACCAGTCGAGCACCAACTGGTTGGGGTCGGCCTGCGGGTTGTCGCGGTCGTAGCCCACGGTGAGCGTCAGCTGGTCGGCCACCAGGTGCTTGTCGACCAGGTCGAGCGCTACCGACTCGGCCATCTCGCGGGCCACCACGCGGGCCTTGGTGAAGGTGTAGGGCTCGGTGAGCACCTGGCCCGAACTGAGGGAGTTGACCTCCGGACGGTAGGCCTTGATCTGCGCCATGGTGCAGGGCTCCCAGCCCCAGGCATGGTCGATGAGCAGTTCGGCGTTGACGCCAAAGAGGCGGTAGAGCAGTTCCTCGTCGACCAACGACTGGCGGGCCACGTCGCCCATAGTGTTCATGCCGTGGGCCTGCAGCTTGCGGCTGATGCCGCGTCCCACGCGCCAGAAGTCGGAAAGAGGGGTATGGGTCCAGAGCTGCCGCCGGTAGCTCTGCTCGTCGAGCTCGGCAATACGCACCCCGTCGGCGTCGGGTGGCAGGTGCTTGGCCACGATGTCCATGGCCACTTTGCAGAGGTAGAGGTTGGTGCCGATGCCGGCGGTGGCGGTGATACCGGTCTCGCGCAGCACATCGCGGATCATGCGCAGGGCCAGCTCGTGGGCCGTGCAGCGGTAGGTGTCGAGGTAGTGGGTGGCGTCGATGAAGACCTCGTCGATGGAGTAGACGTGGATGTCCTCGGGGGCAATGTAGCGGAGGTAGACCTGATAGATGCGGGCGCTGTAGTCGAGGTAGAAGGCCATGCGGGGCTTGGCGGCGATAAAGTCCACCTCGAGGTCGGGGCGGGCCTTGAGCTCGGGGTCGCTCACCGACTTGCCGCGGAGGATTCCTTCGGGCGAATGGTAGAGGCGGTCGCGGTTCACCTCCTTGAGGCGGTGCAGCACTTCGAACAGCCGGGCGCGACCACCGATGCCATAGGCCTTCAGCGAAGGCGACACCGCCAGACAGATGGTCTTGTCGGTGCGCGAGGTGTCGGCCACCACCAGGTTGGTGGTGAGCGGATTGAGCCCCCGTTCCACACACTCCACCGAGGCGTAGAACGACTTGAGGTCTATGGCGATAAAACAGCTCATTGCAGGTGCAAAGGTACAACTTTTTTCGCTACCGGTGTCAGATTTCAGGCAAAAAGCGGGTATTATATTGGTACATAACACCCAAAAAGTATACCATCATGAAGAAAAGAACCCTGACAACCTGCCTGCTGATGGCAGCATTGACGGCCCTGACGGTGGCCTGCGAGCCCGATAAGCCCACCACAACCACCGACACCACCCCGGCCAGTACACCGGAGCCTACGGCCGCCGACCTGCTGATCGGCCGCTGGAACATGGTGCTGATGAACGGAGCTCCGCTCACAAATGGTCTCTACTGCATTGACGAGTACCGGAGCGACGGCATGTACATCAGCTCCGCCGGGAGCACCCTCTACGGCACCATTCTCACCGATAGCACACGCTACATGGTGGTCGGCGACTCTATTGTCTATGAAGACGAAGGTTGGGGCGCCGAGGAGGTTGTGTTCCTCGACAGCCTCAACCTTGCGAAGCGTAGCGACGTAGCGCCCTACGGCATCATCCGCAGCGACTTCGAGCGGATGTAGGGCTACTTAAAGGCGTTCTCACTGAGGCCGTGGCCGGAGAGTGCCAGGTCGTTCATGTAGCCTGGCACCTCACGGCCCAGGTACTTGTCCACGTAGAGCTTGGCCAGATACTGGCCTAGCATGAAGCCGTGGCCACGGAGACCGGTGAGCAGACCCACCTCGGGATCGACGATGTAGCGCGGCTCGGTGTAGCGACCGGCCCAGCAAGCGAGGAAACTCACATCCTTGAGGCTGGGCAACCACTCGGCAAAGACCTGGCTGACGATCTCGAGGAACTCGCGGCTGTTGTACTTGATGTTCTGGCGTGTCTCGTAGGCGTCGGTGTCGGGGCTGGCGCATCCGATGATCTGACCCGTGTGTTCGAACTGCTGACCGTAGACGGCGCTGAAGCCTTTGTAGTGGCGACGGTCGATGATCATGTCCAGCGGTCCGCCGTTGGGGCCCATCATGGGCAAACGACGAGTGATGAATGCCTGGTGCTTGACGGGATAGAGGCCGGTGTCGATGCCGAGCATGTCGGTGAACTTCTCGGCGCCCCAGCCCATGGCATTGACGAAGTGGTCGCACTCGTACTCGATGTATTTTCCTTCATGGTTGCGCACCAGGGCCACCACCTTGTCGCCTTTGCGCCAGACACTGAGCAGCTCGGTGTCCTCGTAGTAGCGGCCGCCGAGCGAGGTGCCGATGGAGCGGATGTAGTCGATGACGCGGCCCGGGGTGGCCTGCCAGCAGTCGCGCGTGATGAGGGCGTGGCTGTAGGTGGTGCGGCTGTCGTCCCAGAGGGGCGAGATCTCACGCTTGAAGTCCTTGCGATCGATCATATAGGCGTCGCTCCAGGCGCGGCTGGCGTCGAGGGCGCGGTAGGTGGCGTCGTCGTGGACGAGGTTGACGTAGTGGGTGGGCTTGTAGTTGATGTTGTGTACCGCCTGTATCTGCTTGAAGATCTCGTGGCTGTGCTGCGCGATATCGGCAATGTCAGGGTTGGAGAAGGCCGGACGACCGCCGCCGATGTTGCGCCACGAAGCCCCACGACTCCAGTTGACCATGACCGGCTTGAGGCCCGCTTCGGAGAAGTAGCGGAAGAGGCCGCTGCCAGCGATGCCGCCGCCAGCGATGAAGACGCGCACCTCTTCATGCTGCACGTCGTTGTGCTTCGGGAAGACGTAGACCTCCTTGCGACCCTCCGTGTAGACATCGCCCAGGCTGACCTGGTTGCTCAGCGGGGCGCGCGGCGTGGCGTCGCCGGTGAGTTCGATGCCGTGCGAGCGCAGGAACTGCCGTGCACGGGCGATGCAGCGCTTGCCGCGGCAGGGGCCCATGCCCATGCGGGTGATGTGCTTCAGCTCGTCGACCGAGATGTATTTGCGGTCGCCCACCGCCTCGAGCAGCTGGGCGTCGGTGATGTCCTCGCAGTGGCAAATGTAGGTGGGCTCCTTCGCGGACTGCGGACAACCGGCAGTCGCAAGCGCCGACGGGTAGCGATCCTTGAGGATGAAGCCCTTGACGTCGGTCATCTGGCCGTCGACCCGGGCCACGTGCACACGCGCCACGTTGGTCTTGTTCTCCTTTTTGAGCACCTTTTCCACCACACCTTCGCCGATGGGCCGACCGTTGTTGTCGACCAGATAGACCTCGACACCCTCCGACACTTCGTATTCGACGGGCAGGAAGCACCAATGCTTCTGCATGTTGTAGCCGAAAATGGCGAGGCCGGGGCAGTGGTTGACGCACTCCATGCAGCCGATGCACTTGTCGTAGTCCACCGTGGGGGTGCTGGAGGTGGTGGGCTTGCTGATGGCCCCCTGCGGGCAGGAGAAGGTGCAGGGGTTGCAGGCGAAGCCGTAGAGGCAGTCGAGCTGCACGAAGGGCCGCGCCGCCATGCGCTCGGCGCTGGGCAGGTCGGGCCGCTCCTTGAGGCGCACGGGGTGCTGCTGCGAGTCGATATACTGGCGCGAGAGGTCGAGGTATTCGTCGTAGTTGTAGCGCAGACCCGCCTCCTGAGCGATCTCGTAGGCGGCCTGACGACCACGCAGCACGGCCGAGGTGCCCTCGCCGATGCGCACAGCGTCGCCGGCGCCGTAGACGTGGTGGCCAAAGAGTTCCTTGCCCTTGATGAGCAGTTGGTTGTCGGGCGTAAGGCCGGTGCAGATGTTGATGATGTCGATGTCGTCGACCACCTGCTCGGTGCCAGGGATGGCCTTGAAGTTCTCGCACTGCGCGATGACGGCGCCGACGACGCCGGTGTGGTCTGCGTTGGGCAGGGCGCGCACGAGGGTGTAGCCCGTCATGATGGGGATGCCGAGGCGGCGCACCCGGTTGGCCTGCACGGGGAAGCCGCCCTCGCGGGGCTGCGCCTCAATGATGGCGCGTATGGTGGCCCCGGCCTGCACGGCCTGATAGGAGGTGAGGTAGCCGATGTTGCCGGCGCCCACGGTGAGTACCCGCTTGCCCAGCAGGGTGTGCTCCTGGTTCATCATCTTCTGGAAGACGGCGGCGGTGTAGACGCCCGGCAGATCGTCGTTCTCGAAGGGGGGCATGAAGGGGACGGCGCCGGCGGCGACGACGAGGTGCTGCGCGTCGATGTAGGCCATCTCGCCGGTGGCCATGTTCTTCACCGCCACGCGGGGCCCCTCGAGGATGTCCCACACGGTGGTGTTCAGCAAGATGCCCTCCTGGTCCGCTCCGGCCAGGGTGCGGGCGATGTCGAAGCCGCGCATGCCGCCGTACTTCTTCTCGCGCTCGAAGAAGAAGAACTGGTGGGTCTGCATGTTGAACTGGCCGCCGATGCGGGGATTGCTGTCGACCACGATATTGTCGATGCCAAAGGCGTTCAGTTGCTCGCGGCATGCCAGGCCCGCGGGGCCGGCGCCGACGATGACGACCTGGGTCTTGTAGACCTTCAGCGCCAGGTTCTCCTGCGGCCGCTGGGGAGGATTGAAAGTAACACCCGGAAGGTCGGCCTCGTGGGTGATGGAGCGTACCTCACGGACGCCGTCGACCGGCGTGATGCAGATGCGGCGCACCACGCCGTCGACCAGCATCTCGCAGGCACCGCACTTGCCGATACCGCACTCCAGCGAGCGGTTGCGACCGCTGAGTGAATGGCTATGTACCGGATAACCAGCCTCGTGCAATGCCTTGGCAATGGTGTAGCCCTTATAGCCACGAACGGGTTTTCCCTCATAGAGGAATTCGACCTCCTCGCCTGCGGGGATGTCGAGAATGGGGTGTTTCTCAATCTTGTACATATCGTATCTTGTTATAGATTAATAGCTTGTGCTAATATGGACAATTCAGTTGATCAGCACAAAGGTAGAAACATTATTGATAAAATGCAACTTTTTTTATCAACAATCCCCTTTTTTAACACTATCGGCCCCTCACCATCGCTGCATCCCCTCTGCATCATCTCTGCATCCCCTCTGCATCATCTCTGCATTCCCCCAGGCATCATCCAGGCATCATCCAGGCATCATCTAGGCATCATCCAGGCATCATCTAGGCATAAAAGCCTCTTTTTTGCCTGGTGGAAGCCGGGATGGTCACTCGACGATGGTCAGCATCTGGGCGGGAGCCGTGGCGCGGAACTCGGGGGCGTACATGCACTGCATGGTGACGGGCCCGCTGAGGAAGCGGCCCGGATTGGTGACGTAGACCTCGTACTCGAACCAATACTTGCCCTTCTCCAGCCGCTCGATGTAGCAGCGGGTGTCGGTCTGGTTGACAGTGATATAGTAACTCAGCCCGTCATTCCAGCGCCAGCCGGCCTGCGTGCTGAGGGGTTCGACGCACGAGGGGCGCCCGTCGACGAGCTCGAGGTACTCCATCGCGCGGTCGCACTGGATGTCGATACGCACCCGCACCTTGTCGCCCACATGCAGGCTGGTAGGGACACGGCGTGCCGTGTCCGCAGCAGGCTGTCCCTCGCTGGCCGACACGGCAACATACCTCCGGCTTATCTTGATCCCCATGTCGCTGGAGGGTATCTTATCCATGTCGTCGGCAAACTGGTAGTAGACGGCGCCCCAGGCGATGCCGTCGTCCGGCTTGCTGATGGTGATGTCGCTGCTGCCATGGGCGCGCAGGCTGTCGAGGGCCGGGCCCGACCAGCGCTGCTGGCGGTAGCCTTCGAGGCCGGTGGTCTCAGCCGTCAACGGCTGGCCGAAGACGGTGAGGCTGGTAGGGACACGGCGTGCCGTATCCGCAGTAGACAGCCACTCGCTTGCGGACGCGGCACGCCGCGTCCCTACCGTCAGCGCCTCGATGGCGTGGGTCGTGGCGCGGTCGTTGCCCCAGTGGGTGGTCTGCTTCTGCTTCAGGAGCCACTGCTGCATCTGGCCGATGGTCTGCCGGTCGTCGGGCGTGATCTCGGCGAAGGCCTGGATCAGCAGGGCCTGTGTCTCGACGGGACGCTGGTACCAGCACCAGCCGCTCCGGTTGTCGCGCCAGTAGAGGCCCATCTCGTCGCTGGTGAGTGCCTTCTCCTTCAGGCGGCGCAGCAGGTCGAGGGCGGCCTTGCGGTCGCCGTGGCGGTGGAAGATGAGGGCCAACTGGGCCTGGGTGTAGAGGTTCCCGTAGTCCTTGTAGCGCTTCAGGGCGTTGTCATAGTAGAAGCGGTAGGCCTCGGTGGTGGCTTTCCCGTAGAAGGAGCGGGTGTAGAGATAGTCGATGTTGGTCGGCTCCCACTTGTAGCCCTTCTTGAGGTAGGGCTTGATGTAGCGGTCGTAGTGGGCCTGCTGCTCGCGGTCGATGTATTGGAGACCTCGAGACTTCAGGTCTTCGAGACTTCGGGTCTTGATGTCTCGAAGTCTTGAAGTCTCGAAGTCTTGAAGTCCGGCCAAGTCTTTCATCACCTGCTGCGTCACCCACAGGCTGCTGCGCCCCTCGGGCATCCAACTCCAGCCGCCGTCGGCATTCTGGCGTTCGGTCAGCTGTTTGGCCGCCTCGGCCAGTTGCTTGTCGAGGCGCGCAGTGTCGAAGTAGTTCTTCACGGCCGCCATCTGGTCCTCCTCGGCCAGGGCGGCACGCACCCACGGCGTGGCCTGCAGCAGGGTCTGCTTCACGTCCTCGTTCATCCGCAGGCGGCTGTCGCGGTTCTCCCCGAGTTTCTCCTGCTTCTCCAGGTTGCCCAGGACATCCAGCCGCTTCAGGATCTCCCGTCCGAGGGTGTTGATGTGCAGCTGGCTGGCGAGGTAGGTGGCCGAGGGGTTCTCCAGGTCGCCGAGGTAGGGCATCGCCTTGACGGCCAGCCACAGGGGGCTGCCGGTCACCTCGGCGGCCACCAGCAGGGGCTCGCGGCTCGTGCTGGCTTTAAAGCCATTTGCTCCCTTATGGTCGCAATCGGCCAGCCATTCGGGCATGGCGAAGTGCTTCTCCCCTGCCCCGTTGATGTAGAGGGCCTGGCTGACGGTGACGGCCTTGCGGTTGGTGACCACCGGCACCTGCCCCTGTTCGCCGTCGCTCATGCCGTCGGCCCGCGCCACGATCTTGTAGGTGGCCACGTAGACTCCCTGCGGCACCTCGACGTCGAACATCACCTGCGCCGCATCGCGCACCAGCACGTGTTCGGTATGGTGACACAGCGTGTCGCCCGTGGCGGCATCGGTCAGCAGGAAAGCCACCTCCACCGAAACTGGAGCCGATTTCGGCTCCGCCACCACCACCTTGGCCATCAGACTCAGCGAGTCGCCGCTGCGCAGGAAGCGCGGCATGTTGGGCTGCACCATCAGCGGCTTGGCAGTGACGAGCGTCTTGCTGAGCGTGCCGCTCTTGAGGTCCCGGGTGACGGCCAGGCCGCGCACGTTCCAGCGCGTGAGCAGCTCGGGCACCGTGAAGCGGTAGGTGGCGGTACCGGTGCTGTCGGTGCGCAAGGCCGGGGCGAAGAAGGCCAGAGGGCTGAGGTTGCTGCGCAGCTGCGGCTCCGGCTCTTTCTCCACGACGTTGAAGATGGCCTCCTCTTCCTCCGCCCCCTCGTCGGCGGCCATGGCTGCGCCGACGGCCGTGGTCTGCACGGCATCCAGCGTAGCCACCTCCACATCATCCTCAACCACAGCCAACTCGGTAGTGACAACGGCGGCGTTGCGGGCCGCGGCGGTCTTGTACATACGTTGCCAGCGGCCATAGTAGCGCGGCAGGGCATCCTTCAGCGTCCACACCGAGGGGTAGCTACCGTTGTAATTGTGCCACATGCGGCCGTCGTATCGGTCCCAGCAGAGGTAGGGCGTGTAGAGCGTCTGCCACACGGTACTGTGGCTGCGCCACGACCAAAGGCGCCACGACGGGGTGCCGTAGGTGTTCAGCGCGTCGTCGTACATGGTCAATATAAGGGCGGAGGTCTGAGGCATGAGGTCTGAGCTTCCGACCTCCGACTTCCGACCTCCAACCTTTATCGTCCACTCCTCCTGCTCGCCTGGCTGCAGTTTGTCGCGGAAAGTAGTTATCTCGACCTTGAGTTCCTTGTGGCTGTAGGGTACATCGACGGTGCGGCTCTCGGTGAAGCTCTGTCCGTGGAGCATGGTGCGCACACTGAGTGTCAGGCCGCCAAGCATGGTGCTGTCCACATCGACCGTCACCTCCTGCAGGCGCTCGCCCAGCGTGAGCCACCTTTTCCGGAGGGTCTTCCTCTCGCCGTATTCTATCATATAGAAGGCCTTGACATCCTTGTAGGCCGACCCCAGGCGGAAGGTGACGCGCTCGCCGGGATGGGCGGTGGTCTTGTCCTGGTCGACCCACAGCTCAGCATCGGTGCGCGACTGGCGGTCGGTCGGCGGGGTAAGCACAGTGTAGGCGGTGTCGGCCACGGTGTCCTGGCCGTCCATCGCCCACGCCACGATGCGGTAGATGCCCCCCTGCAGCGGCGGCAGTTTCATCTCCCTCTCTTCACTCTCCGCTTTCCACTCTCCGCTCTCCACCTCCCACTTGCTCCGATCGTTCTCGCTCATATCATATATATACTGCGGGAAGCGACGGCGGTAGTCGGCGCTGTCGATGGTCTGTATCATTCCTTTGGTGAGCACCGCAGGGGCCATCCGCATGGGATTAGGCTTGCGCAGTCGCGCCACACTCACCCCCACCCTGCCCTGCTGCGGCGTGCCGTTGACGTCGGTCAACTCCACCTGCACCGACGGCAGCTCCCGCATGTCGGACAGAATATCGTTCAGGCGCACAAACAGGCGCTGGTAGCCCACACGCAGGGTGGTCTCGGCGTCGTGGCTCTCGCCGTTGAGGTCGGTGACGGTGACCCGCACCGTGTAGTTGAAGACAGGCTTGGCGGAGAGCTCCACGCTGCTGTCGGGTTCGGGGGTGAAGACCACCCGGAAGGTGCCGTCGGCAGCAGCCTCGGTCTCGCCCTGCGCCACCACAGTGCTCATGCTCGGTCTCCAGCGCCACACGCGCTGGCTCCGCGTCACGGTGTACTGCACCCGCGCGCCGCCGATGCTGACGCCGCTGTAGGCCGCTGCCATGCCCTGCACGGCGTAGGGCTGGCCGAACTGCGGCGCCAGGCCCTCGGTCGAGAGGCTGACCATGAAACGCGGCTGCTTGTACTCCTCGACCCGCAGGCCGAGCGCATCGCTGCCGGTGCTGTCGCTCACCTGCACCATCCAGTGGCCCGCCAGACGGTCGGTGGGCAGCGGCAAGGCGCAGTGGGCCGAGCCGAAGTCGTCGGTGGTGAGCTTGAGCTGCTGCACCTGCTGCCCGTTGGGGTCAGTAAGTGTCAGAGTAAACGCATGGCCTGCAGCCAGCAGCTCGCCGTCGCGCCCGTCGGTGCGGTAGAGCAGCACAGCCACCTGCACCGTGTCGCCCGGGCGGTAGACGGGACGGTCGCTGACCAAGTGAAACTGTGTGCAGCTGCCATCGGGCGTCGAATTACCACGGTCATAGACCGCTTGTGCAATGACATATCCGTCGCGAACGATGCGGATGACGCTGTTGCGTAGTGGTATGCTATCGAAACGGTAGGTGCCGTCGGCAGCGGTGACGACGGTCTGCAGCAACTGCTCATCCTGGGGATAGTATTGCTTGGGCTGTAAAAGCTGCACCTGCTGTCCCGCCACGGGGGCACCGCTCTCGCGGTCCACCACCAGGCCGCGCCCGTCGTCGGTGTAGCGCAAGGCGATGTCGGTGACGTGCAGCTCGATGGTGGCCATTCCCTTGGCGAAGTTGGCGGTGGGGGCGGCCAGCAGGCGGTACTTGCCAGTCGGCAAGGCCGGCAGGGCGAAGGCCGCCAAGGCATCGCCGTAGGCGTCGGGCTGCGGCACGTCGACGGTCCACTCGCGCAGCGCCTTCTGCTTGGCCAGCTGGGCACT
>CAMHDJ010000028.1 GCA_946183915.1 uncultured Bacteroidales bacterium
AGTATGCCGACAACACCAGCCGCGAGTGCTACGCCATCGACCCCTACTTCCTGCTTAACGCCAAGGCCTCCTACACCTGGAAACTGAAGGGCACCAACGAGATCGAGGCCCAGCTGCAGGTCAACAACGTGCTCGACCATCAGTACCGCCTCAACGCCTGGGTGGGCGACTACTTCAGCGACGACGCTTCCTGGTACGGCTACTACCACGACCGTGCTTGGTTGCAGCAGCCGGGTGTCAACTTCATGGGCCGCATCATCTACCGCTTCTGATTGACTAACGCATTAACACGTTAACGCATTAACGCATTGAATATTTTGGACATCGTCGGCGCCGCCATCGGCTTGGTCTATGTGTTCAGCGAATACAGGGCAAGCCGATGGTTCTGGCCGTCGAGTCTGCTGATGGCGGCCTTCTATGCCGTCATCAACTTCCGCATTGGCTGGTACGCCAACGCGGGCATCTGCTTCTACAACTTCGTCATGTCGGTCTACGGCCTGCTCGTCTGGCGCGGACTGTTGGTGGGGACGCGGCGTGCTGCGTCCGCCGAGGAGCGCCCCATCGGCTCGTGCCCCGCGCGCTACTGGCCGTGGCTCATCGTGGCCACGGCGGCCCTGACGGTGGCCTTCCGCTTCATCCTTGCCCTGCTGGGCGAGGCCACCCTGCCGTGGCTCGACGGTCTCAGCGCCGCCCTCGGCATCGTCGGCATGTGGATGCTCTCGCAGAAGTACTGGCAGCAGTGGATCTTCTGGCTCGTCAGCGAGCCCATCCTGGTTTATATATACCTTCGTTCCGGCTACCCGGCCTCGGCCGTGATGTACGCCGTCTACGAGGTGTTCTGCATCATGGGAATCATCCGATGGAAAAGACTCAGCATATCGTAATCCTGGCGGCGGGCGACTTCCCGACGCACCCCGTGCCGCTGCGCGCCCTGCGCGAGGCCGACCTTGTGGTCTGCTGCGACTCGGCCTACTGCCAATTCTCCATTTTCAATTCTCCATTCTCCATTCCCTTTGTGGTCATCGGCGACGGCGACTCGCTGTCCGAGGCCGACAAGCGCGCCCTCGGCGACCGCTGGATCCAGGTCGACGAACAGGACTACAACGACCTCCACAAGGCCATGGCCTGGGCTGCCAATCGCTACCCACTATCCACTACCCACTACACACTCCTCGGGGCCACCGGCCGCCGCGAGGACCACACGCTGGGCAACATCTCCTACCTTGTCACCTTCGGCGAGGAATACCCCGGCATAGACCTTGAGATGCTGACCGACCACGGGCGCTTCACGGCCTTCTGCGGCTGCCGCCGCTTCGACACCTTCCCGCGCCAGCAGGTCTCTGTCTTCAGCATGGACCCCGGGCAGCCGGTGAGCGGCAGCGGTCTCAAGTGGCCGCTCGACGGCATGCGCATACGCCGCTGGTGGCAGGCCACATTAAACGAAGCCCTCGCCGACAGCGTTGAGCTGCGCAGCGAGGGCTGGCTGGTGCTTTTCCGCACCTATGACCCGAAGGTCTGAGTTCAGAACTTGAAAGTCACACCGATGGTGATATTTCTCCAGTATTCGTCGATGCTGTTTTCGAGCAGGTCGAGCTGCAGGCCGTTGCTGCTGTTTGAGTAGACCACGCCGTTGTCGAGGCGTGTCTCCTTGCGGTTGCTGTATACCCAGCCGAGGAGGTTGAAGTTGAAGTCGATGTTCACGTGCTTGTCGAGTTCGTAGGAGATGCCGGGCTTGATGGTGAGGTCGAAGGTCTGCAGCTTGGCGTCGTAGGCTCCGGCACCCGGTGCTGCCGGTGCGCCGCCCACGCCGGGTGTGGCTCCGGGACCGGGATTCATGTATCTGGGCGAATAGCCGAACAAGGCTTCGGCCTCGGCAAAGAGAATCCAGCGCTTGTAGCGCACGATGTTGAAGTGGACGTACGGTCCTACGCGGTAGGTGCGCTTCGTGCCGATGTCGGCCAGCGTGCCGGTGGCGTTGAGTTCATAGCGGTGGTCGAGGGTGAAACCGTAGGTGAGACCCACGCGCCAGCGGTCGTTGATGTTGTAGCCAACGAAAGGCTCGATGCGGTACTCGCGCAGCTTGTTGGTAACATCGTCGCCCGTTTTGTCGATGCTTTGGTTGAAATGGCCCGTTCCGCCGACGACCCATTTGTAGTTGTTGTTGTCTTGTGCTTGTGCGCCTATGGCCATAAACATAAAGGCCACTGCCAGTGTCAATAGTGCTTTTTTCATTTGTAGTATGTATAAGAGGTTAGAATTTCTTCATTGACCCATCATCAGTTTCAGCAGGTCTTGGCCGATGTCGCGGCGGTTGTACTTGCCCTCCCAGTTGATGTCGGCGGCGCGGTTGTAGCTTTTGAGCAGCGCTTCGGGCAGCGAGGGGGCCAGGGCGGTGGTGCAGATGACGCGGCCGCCGTTGGTCAGCAGGCGTCCGTCGGCATTCTTGGTGCCGCAGTGAAACACCTGCACATCCTCGATGTCGGTGCCGAGGCTGATGGCGTCGCCCTTGCGGTAGCTCTCGGGGTAGCCGCCAGCCACCATCATGATGCAGGCTGCGGTGCGGCTGTCGACGCTGAGCGAGCACTCGTCGAGGGTGCCGTGGGCCGTGTGTTCGAACAGCTCCACCACGTCGCTCTTCAGCCGCGGGAAGACGCTCTCGGTCTCGGGGTCGCCCATGCGCACGTTGTACTCGATGACGTAGGGGTCGCCGCCGCAGTTCATCAGGCCCACGAAGATGAAGCCGTGGTAGTCGATCTTCTCGTCGCGCAGGCCGCGCACGGTGGGCTTCACGATGCGGTCCTCCACCTTCTTCATGAACTCCTTGTCGGCGAAGGGCACGGGGCTGATGGAGCCCATGCCGCCCGTGTTGAGGCCGGTGTCACCCTCGCCGATGCGCTTGTAGTCTTTGGCGCTGGGCAGCAGCAGGTAGTGGCTGCCGTCGGTGAGCACGAAGACGCTGAGCTCGATGCCGCTGAGGTACTCCTCGATGACCACACTGGCCGAGGCGCTGCCGAACTTGCCGTCCAGCATCTCGCGTAGGTGGGCCTTGGCGGTGGCCAGGTCGGGCTCGATGAGGACCCCCTTGCCGGCCGCCAGGCCGTCGGCCTTGAGCACGTAGGGCGCCGGCAGCGTGTCGAGGAAGGCCTCGGCGTCGGCCAGCGTCTCGCGCGTGAAGGTCTGGTAGCGGGCCGTCGGAATCTTGTGGCGCGTCATGAAGGCCTTGGCATAGTCCTTGCTGCCCTCGAGCATGGCGCCCTGCTTGCGGGGGCCGATGACCATCACGTTGCTCAGCGCGGGCGTCTCGGCAAAGTGGTCGGCGATGCCTGCCACCAGCGGCGCCTCGGGGCCCACGACGAGCATCTCGACGTGGCGCTCCTGCACGAAGCGGCCCACCGCCTCGAAGTCGTCGGCTTTCAGGTCCACATTCTCGCCCACGGCGGCGGTGCCCGCGTTGCCCGGGGCGATGTAGAGTTTGCTGCAGCGCTCGCTTTGCGCCAGTTTGCATGCGATGGCGTGCTCACGCCCGCCCGATCCCAGTAGGAGTATATTCATGCCTGATGTCTCTTTTTTCGGTTGTTTGAAAGTGCAAAAGTACTACTATTTTTCCGATTGGCAAAATAAATTTTGTCAGGTGGAATAAGTTTAGTACTTTTGCAATCGCAAAGAAGGGCTGCCGCGCGGCGCCCCGAAAGTACTAAAAACGACCGAAATGAGACCCCTGATCAGAGCCCTGACACCCCTGCTGGCCGTGCTGCTGGCCGCGGCCTGCGGCCGCGACAACATCCGCCCCTACGCCCCTCCGCTCCCCGCCGAGCCCCAACCCGTGGCCCTCGGCAGCTCGCAGTGGCTGCACCACCTCGACACCGTCCGCACCCTCGACGGCACCGTCATCGAGTACAACTACCACCACCTCCTCGACTTCCGCGACAGCGCCACCGGCCTGCTCAGCACCCACATCCGGGTGGCTATCGACGGCGTAGGCATCGACAGCAGCGACGAGGCCATCCCCTTCGAGTATGTGTTCGACAGCCTCCGCCTCGGCACCCTCCGTCTGGCCACCCAGAACACCGCCACCGGCGCCGACACCATCCGGGTGGTCGACTTCTTCTACCAGCGCGATCCCGAAGCCATCCGCTTCGACGACGGCACCCTTTTCGTACCAGCCCCATGAGTCGCACCGCCGTCGGACACCTCGCCAGCGCCCTGGCCTACATCATCTTCGGTATCAACGTCGTGGTGTGCCGCGACATAGCCGCCGAAGGGGGCCTCGAGCCCATCGTGCTCTTCTCCATGCGCTCCATGGTGGCGGGCCTGCTCTTCTGGATCGGTTCCTTCTTCATGCCGCGCGAGAAGGTGCCACCGCTCGACCTGCTGCGGCTGGCCGGCGCCGGCATCATAGGCCTCTTCCTGCCGCAGCTCACCTTCCTCCACGCCATCGCCCACACCACCCCCGTCGACCTCTCGGTGATGAGCACCACCACGCCCATCTTCACCATGTTCGTGGCCGCCATCTTCCTGCGCGAACCCATCACCTGGCAGAAGGCCCTCGGCGTGGCCCTGAGCTTCGGCGGCATCCTGTGGCTCATCCTGCAGAGCACCTTCGCCGGCAGCGGCGCCTCGCAGACCGAGCCCATCGGCATCGTCTACTGCTTCGCCAACTACATCGTCTTCGCCCTCTACCTCGGCACCTGCCGCCCCTTGATAGCGCGCTACTCGGTGTTCACCTCCATGAAGTGGATGTTCCTCGTCTCCTACCTCGTCTCGCTGCCCTTCGCCATGCCCCACCTGCCGCAGAGCGACTTCGCGGCTGTGCCGGGCCCCGTGTGGTGGGAGATCGGCTTCATGATCATCTTCTCCACCTTCATCGCCTACTGGCTCGTCCCCGTCGGCCAGCAGCGCATCCGCCCCACGCTGGTGAGCATGTACGGCTACCTGCAGCCCATCATCGCCATCGCCGTGGCCATCTGGACCGGCATGGACCGCCTGACGGTGACCAAGGTGGTGGCCGCCCTGCTCGTCTTCGCCGGCGTGTGGGTCGTCAACCGCAGCCGCTCCGCCCCGCCCCCCCGCCCCCAACAAAACCAGTAGGCCCCATAACCCCTTAAACCTTAAACATTAAACCCTAAACCTTAAACCTTACCCCATGTACTCCTACCCCTATCCCCGCCCGATGCTCACCGCCGACTGTGTGGTCACCAACGGCCGCGACGAGGTGCTCCTCGTGCGGCGCGGCAACGACCCCTTCCGGGGCCAGTGGGCCCTGCCGGGCGGATTCATGGAGATGGACGAGACCATCGAGCACTGCGCCGTCCGCGAGCTGCGGGAGGAAACCGGCATCGCGGTCAGCGAGAGCGCGTTGCGCCTGGTGGGCGTCTACAGCGCGCCGGGGCGCGACCCGCGGGGCCGCACCGTCACGGCCGCCTATGCCGTCCGCCTCGCCGACGGGGTGGCCACCGCCGGCGACGATGCCGCCGAGGTGCGCTGGTGGCCCCTGGCCGCCCTCCCGCCCCTGGCCTTCGACCACGCCCGCATCCTTACCGACAGCCTCCAAACGAGGTCCTAAAAACAACGCAACAGCCTGACATTCAGTATTCAAGGTGGTATTCCGGGGTGTAACTGACTGAAAACCAGCCCTGAAACCCTATCACCTCCGCGGTATGTCCGCAGTAAGTCCGCGGATGGTCCGCGGATGGTCCGACCGCGGGCGGACAAAACGCGGTGTTCGGGCGCGCTTGGTGCGGCGAAAATATTTTTTTGTATAATATAATAAAGGTATAGGGTCGTCGTTATAGGGGTTGATGAGCAGAAACGACAAATCGACGCAACTGGGCAATGCCATTCTGGTGCTCGTGGCCATGGTGCTGGGGGTGCTGATAGGGCTCATGTCGGCCGACACCTTCGGACCGAAGCGCCCGGCGCCCACCGCGCTGCAGGGCAAGATGGATGAGGTGATGGAGCTGGTGCAGCGCAACTACGTCGACACGGTCGACCTCGACTCGCTGAGCGAGGGGCTGGTGTCGGTGCTGCTCAACGAGTTGGACCCCCACAGCAGCTACCTCTCGGCCCGCGAGACCGAGCGGAGCGCCGAGCTCATGCGGGGCAACTTCGAGGGGGTGGGCATCCTGGTGCGCCGCGAGGGCGACTCGAGCTATGTGGCCCAGGTGCTGCCCGACGGGCCGAGCGTGGGCTCGGGCCTGATGGCCGGCGACCGGCTGGTGGCCGTCGACGGGCGTCCGGTGACGGGCCTGGCGGCCGACACGGTGGTGTCGCTGCTGCGCGGTCCGCGTCGCACGCGCGTGGCGGTCGACGTCGACCGTCGCGGCCAGCCGCTCCGCTTCGCCCTGACGCGCGGCGTGGTGGACCACCTCACCATCCCCTACCACGACATGCTCGACGACACGACGGGCTACATCCTGCTGACCTCCTTCGCCACGACGAGCCACGACGAGTTCCGGCAGGCGCTCCACGACCTGGTGGGGCGCGGCATGACGCACTTGGTCTTCGACCTGCGCGGCAACAGCGGCGGCGCCCTGGGCAGTGCCGTGGGCATCGCCGGCGAGCTGCTGCCGCAGGGCAGCCAGGTGATGTACACCCGCGGAGCCCACTCGCGCCGGCGCAACGTGATGGTGCACGGCCGCGGCCTCTTCACCGAGGGCCGCGTGACGGTGTTGGTCGACGAGGGGTCGGCCTCGGCCAGCGAGGTGGTGGCCGGCGCCCTGCAGGACAACGACCGCGCCCTCATCGTGGGCCGCCGCACCTTCGGCAAGGGCCTCGTGCAGTCGGACTTCGAACTGGCCGACGGCAGTTCGGTCATGCTCACCACCGCCCGCTACTACACCCCCTCGGGCCGCTGCATACAGCGCCCCTACGACGACGGCACCGACGAGTACTACCGCGAGTACATGCAACAGCTGATCGACGAGACCTACGCCGACTCGGCGGTGGCCAGCGTGAAGGACTCGACGCCCTACTACACCGTCGGCGGCCGCACCGTCTACGGCGGCGGCGGCATCATCCCGGACCGCCTGCTGACCTACCGCAAAGACCCCACCTTCGTCTACTACAACCAGTTGTCGGCGCAGGGATTGCTGAACCGGCTGGCTTTCGACCAGGTGAAGCACCACGCCGGCGAGCTGCTGCAGCGCTACCCCGACGAGGAGACCTTCTGCCGCCGCTACGAGGTGAGCGAGGCGCTGCTGCAGGAGCTGGCCGCCCGGGGCGAGCGCGCCGGCGTGGCCCGCGACGCCCGAAGCCTCCGCGCCCAACGGGCCCTCATAGCCAACCGAATCAAAGCATACATCGGCCAATTCCTCTTCGGCGACCGGACCTTCTACCGGATACTGCTCCAGGAGGATGACGACCTCAAGAAAATAAGACAGATATGAAACGCTTGCTATTGCTATTGACCATGACGCTGCCGCTGCTGGCCGTGGGCCAGAAGAGCAGCCTGACGCTGACGCTGACGGGCCTGGAGCCCGGCACACTGATGGTGCTGAGCGAGCCCCAGGGCGGCCGGCTGCTGCCGACCGACACGCTGGTGGTCGACTCCAAGCTGAGTGTCCGCGTGGAGCGCCGCAACGCGGAGCCCCTCTTCTTCGCCCTCGCGCCCATGCAGACCCGCGCTGCGGTGCTGCACTGCATGCTGCTCCCCCGCGAGCGGGTGTCGCTCACGGCCGAGTTTCGTCCGGCGGCACGCCTGTTCTACCTGACCGGCGTCAAGGGGTCGGACAATATGGCCCTCTACCGGCAGTTCAACAACCTGATGGCCGACTCGCCCGCCGACCCGGCCACTCCCGGGCGCGTGGAGGCCATGCTGCGCGAGAACAAGGAGCTGCTGATGAGCGCCTTCCTGGTGACCTACTTCGAGAGCGCCTTCGACCAGTACGCGCCGCTCTACAAGGAACTGCGCGACGCCCTCGTGGGCCGCTACGCCGGCAACGAGTTCGTCCAGCACCTCGACCAGCGGGTGCGGTCGGTGGTGATGGAGGGTATGGAAGCCCCCGAGATCGCCATGACCGACACGGCCGGCGCCATACGCCGCCTGAGCGACCTGCGCGGCCGCGTGGTGCTGATCGACTTCTGGGCTTCGTGGTGCAGCCCCTGCCGCCGCGAGAACCCCAACGTGGTGCGCCTCTACAACAAGTACCACGACCTGGGCTTCGAGATCTTCAGCGTCTCGCTCGACAACAGCCGCGAGAAGTGGGTGAAGGCCATCGGCGACGACCACCTGACGTGGCCCAACCACGTCAGCGACCTGCGCGGCTGGAGTTCGGCCGCCGGCAAGCTGTATGGCGTCAGCTCCATTCCCGCCACCGTGCTCCTCGACCGCGAGGGGCGGGTGTTGGCACGCAATTTGCGGGGAGCGCAACTGGAAAACAAACTGAAAGAGATATTCGGACAATGATAACGACAACACAGATAGAGATGGCCCTGGGCCATGTAAACGACCCCGACCTGGGTCGCAGCCTGACCGAACTGGGCATGATCGAAAACATCAAGGTGGAGGGCAAGAAGGTCTCGTTCGACCTGGTGCTGACCACTCCGGCCTGCCCGATGAAGAAAAAGATGAGCGACGACTGCATCAACGCCATCCATGAGCTGGTGGACCGCGAGGCCGAGGTGGAGATCAACCTCACCTCCAAACCCCAACCCGACCCCCGCGAGGAGTACAAGGAGGTCTTTGAGCACATCCACCACACGATCCTCGTCGCCTCGGGCAAGGGCGGCGTGGGCAAGAGCACGGTGGCGGTCAACCTGGCGGTGTCGCTCGCCAAGACGGGCGCCAAGGTGGGCCTGGTGGACGCCGACATCTACGGTCCCTCGATTCCCATCATGCTGGGCGTCGAAGGCGAGGAGATCTACGGCCACCGCGTGGGCGACAAGACCTACATGCTGCCCATCGAGAAGTACGGCATCAAGCTGATGAGCGTGGGCTTCTTCGTGGATCCCAACAAGGCGCTGGCCTGGCGCGGCCCGATGGCCAGCGGCGCCCTGAAGCAGCTGCTCACCGAGACCTGGTGGGACGAGATCGACTACCTGGTGGTGGACATGCCCCCGGGAACGGGCGACATACAGCTCACCCTGGCGCAGACCGTGCCGGTGAGCGGTGCCATCATCGTCAGCACCCCGCAGCAGGTGGCGCTGGCCGACGTGGTGAGGGGCGTGGAACTGTTCCGCAACGAGTCGGTGAACATCCCGGTGCTGGGCTTTGTGGAGAACATGGCCTACTTTACCCCCGCCGAGCTGCCGCAGAACAAGTACTACATCTTCGGACAGGGCGGTTGCCGCAAGCTGGCCGGTGAGATGGGGATCCCCCTGCTGGGCGAGATTCCGCTGGTGCAGAGCATCGCCGAGAGCGGCGACAGCGGCAAGCCGGCCGCCCTCTTCAACCCCGCCAACACCAACGACCCCGTGCGCGAGGCCTTCGATGCGGTGGCGAAGAACACCATCACAGAGATCTGCAAACTTAACATCAAATAAGATATGACCGACCAAGAGAAACCCATTGTTGAGCAAAAGGTGAAGAATGCCCTGGCCCAGATACGCCCCTACCTGCAGCAGGATGGTGGCGATGTGGAGTATGTCGACATGACTGCCGAGGGCGTCGTCATCGTGCGCCTGCAGGGCCACTGCGGCTCCTGCCCCCACGCCATGCAGACCCTCAAGCAGGGAATCGAGCAGGCCATCAAGCGAGTGATACCAGAAGTTAAATCGGTAGAGAAGATATGATATACACCAAGACAGGCGACAGCGGCACCACTTCGCTTGTGGGAGGCAGCCGTGTCGACAAGGACGACGTCCGCGTGGAGGCCTATGGCACCGTCGACGAGCTGAACTCGCACGTCGGCCTGCTGGCCGAGATGATGCGGAGCATGGGCGGCGGCTACTACGACGAGCTGAAGGCCGTGCAGCACAACCTCTTCACGCTGCAGACCCTGCTGGCCACCGAGGACGAGGCGCTCTACGCGCGTCTGCCCCAGCTGGACGAGGACGAGGTGGAGATCCTGGAGCGACAGATCGACACCATCAGCGACCTGCTGCCCAAGTTGCACAACTTCGTCATTGCGGGAGGCAACAGCGTCGGCGCCGAGTGCCACGTGGCCCGCACCGTGTGCCGCCGTGCCGAGCGGCGCGTGGTCACCCTGGCCCGCCAGGCACGGGTGGACGACGTGCTGCTGCGCTACCTGAACCGCCTGAGCGACTACCTCTTCGTGCTCGCCCGCCGTGCCGTGGTGGCCGACGGCAAGCAGGAAGACCTGTATGTTAGCTAGATAGGTGTGTTGATAAAAAATATTTGCTGGTATCGGAAATAGTTGTACTTTTGCAAAAATTTTTTGAGTTATAGAGTATGTATTGGACACTAGAATTAGCATCGAAACTGGAGGATGCACCCTGGCCCGCCACCAAGGAGGAACTGATTGATTACGCACAGCGTACGGGTGCTCCGATGGAGGTTATCGAGAACCTTCAAGAGATTGAGGACGAAGGCGACCAGTATGAGAGCATAGAAGACATCTGGCCCGACTATCCTACCAAGGAGGACTTTTTCTTTGAGGAAGACGAATACTAACGACACTAAGGCTCGTCCGGCGCGCATCTCCATCGTTGGATCGGGCAATGTGGCCACCCATCTGGCCCTGGCCCTGCATCAAGCCGGATGCTCCATACACCAAGTGCTCTCGCGATCGCTGGAGCACGCTCAACTCCTGGCACGCCGAGTCGACGCGCACCCCATCCACCAGTGGCAGCGTCTCGACGAGGATGCCGACTACTACTTGCTCGCCGTCAGCGACGACGCACTCTACGACCTGGCCCTCGACCTGCGACTTCCCGACGCCGTGGTGGTCCACACCTCTGGCACCACGCCCCTTTCTGTCCTCAAACCCATCAGCCGACGCCACGGGGTGCTGTGGTCGCCGCAGACCTTCGTGCGCGACATCGCCATGGACTACCGCCGTCTGCCCCTCTGCATCGAGGGCAGCAGCCCCGAGACCGAGGCCGACATCGAGGCCCTCGCGGCGCTCATCAGTCCCTGCCTCTACCACCTCGACCACGAGCAACGCCGCCGCGTCCACCTGGCGTCGGTGTGGGTCAGCAACTTCGTCAATGCCCTCAACGCCACGGCCCACGACCTTATGGCCGCCGACGGGCTCGACCCCGACATGCTGCGGCCGATAGCCGAGCAGACCCTCCGCAAGTGGGACTACGGCAACCTGTGGCTTCAACAGACGGGTCCCGCCATACGCCGCGACGAGAAGACCCTCAACGCCCAGCGCCGTCAGCTCCTCGAGAGGCCCGATCTGTTGCAGCTCTACGACGCCCTGACGGCCCTCATACAGAAGAACACATGACCCTCATCGACACCCACTGCCACCTCTACGACGAGGCCTTCGACGCCGACCGCGCCGCTGCCCTGCAGCGAGCCCTCGACGCCGGGGTGGAGTGGATGCTCCTGCCCGACATCGACAGCCAGAGCACCCCCCGCCTGGAGGCCCTGATGGCGGCCCATCCGCACCACTTCCGACCCATGGCGGGCTTGCATCCCACCTCGGTCAAAGAGGATTTCGAGCGCGAGCTGGCGTTGGTGCACGACCGGCTGTTCCGTCAGGATGCGCCGGGCCGATATGTCGCCGTGGGCGAGATCGGCATGGACCTCTACTGGGACCGCACCTTCGAGGCCGAGCAGCGCGAGGCCCTCCGGCGCCAGATGCTGTGGGCCGAGGCGCTGGAGCTGCCGGTGTGCCTCCACATCCGCAAGGCCCACAACGAGGTCTTCGGCCTGCTGCGCGACCTGGGCCGGCGGCAGTACCGCGGTGTGATGCACTGCTTCGGCGGCAGTGTGCAGGAGGCTCTGCGCGCCGTCGAGATGGGCTTCCACCTCGGTATCGGCGGTGTGGTCACCTTCAAGAACGCCACCATGGCCGACGTGGTGCGGGCCGTCCCCCTGGAGCGCCTCCTGCTCGAGACCGACGCTCCCTACCTCAGCCCCGTGCCCCACCGCGGCCAGCGCAACGAGAGCGCCTACCTGCCCCTCGTCGCCCGGCGCATCGCCGACCTGCGCGGCACCAGTCCCGACGAGGTGGCTGAGGTTACAACCGCCTCGGCTATAGCGCTTTTCGGCCTCTGAGACGACCCTCTCCACACTGTTTTTTTCACTTTTTTTTACCCCCTTAGGCTAATTTTGCCTAAAAAGTGAGTATTATATGGGCGAAAAGTGTTATCTTTGCGCACTGAAATGCACGATGAACTGGATCCGATACGCGCCTTCTACGAGGGTTTGGTGATCCGCAACGCGGGCCTCATCCGGTGGCTCTGCCTGCGGCAGGCCGACGGTGACCAGAGCCTCTGCGACGACCTGGTGCAGGAAGTCCTCCTGGGGCTGTGGCTCCACCTCGACAGCTATCGCCGGTTGGTGCCCGAGAAGGTGTGGATAGGATGGCAGGTGCGCACCATCCTCTACGACTACCGCCGCCACCGCCTGCCGCCACCCGAGCGCCTGGCCTACGAAGTGGCCGACAGCCTGGCCGAGGAGAGCCTCCACGCCCGCGAGCAGCTCGAAGAGCTCACCGCCTACCTCACCGAGGAGGAACGCCAGCTTGTGCAGAAGCACCTCGACGGATACAAAACCAAAGAAATAGCCCAGCAGATGGACCTCACCCCCAATGCCGTCTACAAACGCATGAAGAAAGTGATGGAAAAACTGCGCATGATCAACGAAAAAATCAACCCCTAATGAAACACACACACGACACCCTGAACGAATTAATAGCCCTGGCGCATCGCCAGAGCGCACTGCGCGACGACCTTCTTGCGCAGCAGAGGACCTTGGAGCATGTGGTGTCGACGGCTTCGCCGCAGCCCTTCGTCCGCGTCGAACGCCTGGCGCGAGCCGTTGCCATGGTTATGCTGATGGTCGGCCCCCCGTCCCTTGCCTCGGCCTGCACCCCTGTCCCCGACGGGCGCGACATGCACACCGAGAGCGATCGCACCCAGATTGTCGACGATGCTCACCAGATAATCCGCAACCTATGAGCCGCCGCCGCTACTGGATCCTCCCGATGGCCGTCGGCCTCGTGGCAGCCCTGCTGACGGTGATCGTCATCCGGGCCCCTCGCACGGTGCCCTTGGCCGAGACCAGCGAGGTCTACCGCCAGTACCGCCACCTGCCGGGCGTCCGCGCCGCCTTCATCCGCCAGATGCCCATTAATGACACCCTGCGGCTCGACATGACCCTCCTCGAGGCCGAGGACTCCGCCGCCTTCGCCGACCTGCTGCGTGCCATGGGAAGAAGAGAGGAAGGTATAAAAGATTTGATGATATTAAGGGATGTGTTTAAAGAAAAAGAAGATGGTAATAATGTGAGATTTACTGGAGACTGGGAAAGTCCGAGTGGTGAAATACAGGAGGTGTCTTATTTCCCTGTTCGGATGTGTGTGGCTGTCTTCCACACTCGTAGAGAAGAGGAACAGAAAACTGTATTTAAGAAAAGTATTTATGGAGAATTAGATATTGACAAACATAAATAAAAGAAATTATGAAAAAAAACGTAAAAAGAGTTGCAATGATTGCATTGCTGAGTATTGCTGCCATAGGCTGCCAGAAAGAAAATTTGAACGTCCCCCTGATGGTGTCAGAGTTTACAGAAACATCTTGTAGCGAGATTGTGTACGCTATCGACGGAGAAACTCACCAAATATCCTTTAATAGCGAGGAGGAGTGGTTGGCTTTTCTTGACTATTTGTTCTCAAAGGCAGAAGAAGGACGTGTGGTACGATTCACCGATGCTAGAACAACAGTCTGTACCAAACAATCTCGAGAAATTGTCACCCACGAAACTCGAGACAAGCAAGATGCAGAAGCATGGGCGGAATCCATGAGAAAAAAGAAATATGATGTATATATTTCTTATGATTCTTCTACAGGCATTTATACCTGTATTGCGACAAAATAAAAAGATATCTGAGTGCTGAGAAAACATTTTTGATCAGCCATAACCCTCAAAAAAAGAGACCTATGACGACCATTGCAGCGAGCCCCGCACAAAGAACAAGCGCCGGTATGTGATGCGGGGCCAGGACAAAAAGAAAAGAGAGAGGTGCCACTGGAACGAAGCGGAACCCATCACAGCAAGATAATTCCCGCCCAGTCCTCAACAAAGCATCACTCTCCCGGCGCAACGCCCGAACAGACGTTACAAACCAGGTAACGTTGTGTGGCGAAGTATTATTGTATAAATTAAAAAGTATTTCTTATGAAAACATTTACGATAAAACGAATGCTGATTGTGATCGCCGCATTGTTCACGATATCACAGTCTGCAAACGCACAGAATTACACTAGAGAAGTGTCAATGCAGGTCTTCAACAGCACTATTGTCAGATCTATAAATGAGAACGACAGGGTAGTCTATGTGGAGAACAGCAAAAACAACGAAAGGGTATTTCTCTATTACAATGACCAACTGGCCAACCCGTATCTGATCGGTATTCGGCTGCCTCAGTTCAAGAATTGTGATTATTACGTTAATGATTACGTAATATATGACAAGGACATCTACTTCTGCGGTTACAAAAGGGATGTCACGTCGGGGGACTCCACCGGTATCTTTGGGCGTGTCGATACCGCGGGTTTGAACAATATCTCCTATTGTGATGTTCCGGGGACGATAAACATGCGGAAAATAGCAGTGTTTGAGGATGCGGGTAAACCCCATGTGGTTATGGTGGGTGACGAAAACAAGAAGACCACCATTTTGGTTGAGGCGACTGTTGCTTCAGCCAGTGTGTGGAATATTACAATGTCGAGCAGCAGCCCGATCGAAAACAACTACTACGATGATTTGACGGTCACAGATAGCCATATTGTGGTGGTCAGTCGGCATCGTACAGGTTCCGGTAATGCATATATTCATCTGTTTGACCGTCCGACCACATACCTACCCATTCTTTATTCCATTGCTTCTTATTTTAAAACCGAGTACACAGTTTCCGGGCCGATCATGGTTGAACACCGCGCTGGAAGCGAGTATGCCACTGTGGCGAGAACAATTGGACACGAAGGATACTTTTTCTCCTGCTACGATAAAACGAATCACTTGGGCTCATCTATCTTCCTGTTACAGGAGACACTCAATAGCTGCACCCTTTATGACATCAGGTATAACCGACTCACTAAGAAAACCGATGTTTTGACGAAGAATACCCGTCAGGGAAATACCTTGTATGAGATAATTCACCACCTCGTCAGTGGTATGGCAGTGATATCATCGCGTTACACGACAGAAAACGCCATCCGTTCGTTGGACTATATCGAGAATACCGGCAATATGGTCGCCTCGGGCTTCTCTCTTACGGACAACAACCTCCTCCTGTATAAATATCAGCCCGAAATCTATACTTGTTTTACGATGCGGATGCCCCACGGGAATATCGTGTCTAACCACTATGAGCCTCTGGAAGAGGACTTAAAAGGATTGTTTTTCAAACAAGAATGTGTCAACATAGAACCCGATTTAGTCATTTATAGAATTTCAACATTATGCGAGTAAATTTCATTTCAATGAAGAAGGCCTGTATGACGATAGTCATGCTGGCCCTGGCGCTGGGCTCCGCTCAGGCGCAGGACACTTTGGTCACGCGGACGCCGAAGTCGACTTACTTTTGCTACCCGGAGTATCACATGGACTCCACGTGGTTCCTGCAAGCGCACGGCTACGGCGCCAAAAAGGCAAAGTATTTCTGCTTCGCTCCTGGCGAGGAGGTGAACGTCTACGGCATCGCCGCCGCCATGCAGACGATTGATCTGGAAGCAACTCTCCGGCACTACCCCGATTCGTCGTCGTACTACAACCAGCTGCGCTCGATGGCGGACACGTCGCACGAGTTGGCCTACGAGCACTGGGGCATCTACAAGCATGTGGGCGACAGCCTCGTGCTGGAAAGCCCGCAGCTGAAGGTCAACATAAAGACCACGCCGGTGGCCTACTATCTGGACATGGATGCCTACGGGACGTTGGTGCCGCTGAGCGACAAGCAGTATATCGCCATGTACGAGATGTACTTCAACAAGCCGCAACCTGTGCGGGACTCGTTCTACCTCTACATGACAAACCATATCATATACGATGTAGAGAAGGATGGCATCCAATACAGCACTTGGCCGGTCTTCCATACAGTCGTTGGTGCGATTGTCGGCGAGAGTCCGTTGTCCGGTTCGTCACGCACCTTCCCGGAACAAACTCTATATCTCGGAAAGAACTTCTTTACGGGTGATCCTGAATGGAAATTCCAAAGTCGCTCTAACTGGATGTACTTAATCTACCCCATCTTGGAGCCCGACAGCAACGGCTACTTCGGCGAGGACAGCACAGCCGTAGAGCCCGGCGGTGACACGCTGTCGGTGCAGGAGGCGATGCTGTGGAAGAGTACAGTGGTGCTGCCCAACCCGGCGCGCGGCACGGCGCGCGTGGTGAGCGGCGTGGGGCTGACGCAGGTGGAGGCCTACGACGCCGCGGGCAGCCGCATGGGCACCTGGCAGGCCTCGGGCAACGAGACACGCCTCGACGTCAGCGCCTGGCCCGAAGGGACCTACCTGCTGCGCCTGACGACGCCCTTGGGCCAGGTGACCAAGAAACTCATCGTCCGGCGGTAGCCGAGCCGCCTGCCCGCTGCGCGGGCGAGATCCGGTAGATCTTGTGGATTCTTTCCGCCTGCGGCGGTGACGCGGAGCGGTCGATTAAAACAACAGTAGCCTTGGCAGGGGACGGACGAAACCTTTTCTCATAACAACAGTCCGATCCCCTGCCTTCTTTTCAGTCGCAACCGCGGGCGGCTGACAACACAAAACAGTCGATAATTATTAACCCGTCAACTTGTTCCAGTCGCAGGACACAAAAGTGACAACCTAAATCAGCAAATCACATCACATTCGTATATGTTTTGTATATGCTAGGTATATGCTGGGTATATGCTGGGTATATGCTGGGTGTATGGTGGGTGAGCGGGGCGTAAAACGCCTAGCCCTGCGGGCAGAGATCGATAAATCTATACTGGCAGATTATTTAACGGCGAATTATGCGAATTGGGCTAAGCTACGCAGGTCAATTCAGGGCGAATTACTCGAAGGCTGTCGCAAGCAGATTAAATCCCTGCCCTTTGGGCAGAGATCTATAAATCCTTAAAATTCCCGCTTGCGGCGGTGACGCGGAGCGATTGATTAAAACAACAGCAGCCTCGGCGGGGGACGGACGAAGCCTTTTCTCATAACAACGGTCCGGTCCCCTGCCTTCTTTTCGGTGCCGATGGGTCGCCCCTTCGGGGCTCCGCTCCCCACCCCTTGCCCCTCCCTAGGGAGGGGAAGGAGACAGTTCTGCGCTGCGCCAGCCGGTCCCTCCCCGGGGTGGGGGCGGGGAGGGGGGACGATCCATCCGGAGGAGATGGGGGAGTCGACCCCTCGGAAATGCCCATGGTTACTAGGTGGCTCCGTGATGACTCCCTGATGACTCCCTGATGACTCTCTTAAAACCAGGGCAAAACCCTTGCCCTGTCAGCGTTTTGCGAGTTTTCCAGCATGGTTGACACACTTCCGGAAGGCTAGATGGCTCGTTTAGAATGGTTTAAAGGTGCAAATTAGATCGCGCACGATCTATTTTTTTGACATAATTTAAGTTAAATTAGTGGGTAGTGGATAGTGGGTAGCACATGGGTCTTTTTGTTAACGGCGAATTACTCGAAGAACTCGAAGCTACGCAGGTCAATTTCTGGCTAATTACTCGAAGCTGCGCAGGCAGGTCTACAAATCTAAACCGCCTAGCCCTGCGGGCAGAAATCTGGTAAATCTTGTAAATTAGGCGCTTCGCGTAACCGCCGCAGGCGGAAAAAATCTACAAGATCTACAAGATCTCGCGAGCGCAGCGAGCAGGAGCCCATGCCCCGCGGGGTGTGGAGAGTGGGCGGGGCCGCGGGGGCGGGACACAATAAATGGCGGCGGGTGGCGTTATGGTGGGGTAAGACTATGGGACAAGAGCCTGTGCAGAAGAAGCTGCTTTCCGGATTGTTCTGGGTGCTGCTGGCCAACCTGCTGGTCAAGCCGCTCTGGATTCTGGGCATCGAGGTCGGCGTGCAGAACGCCGTCGGCAACGAGGCCTACGGCTTCTATTTTGCCGTCTTCAATGTGGCCTACATCCTGAACATACTGCTCGACTTGGGCATCACCAATTTCAACACGCGCAATATCGCGCAGCACCCGCAGCTGATCGGGAAGCACCTGAGCGGCATCCTGGGCATCAAGGTGGTGCTGCTGGGGGTGTACCTGCTGGCGACGTTCACGGTGGGTGGGCTGCTGGGCTACGGCTCGGCGGAGTTCCGCCTGCTGGCGCTGCTGACGCTGTGTCAGGCGCTCAACTCGCTGATCCTCTACCTGCGTAGCAACTTCGAGGGGCTGCTGCTGTTCCGGTGGGACAGCCTCTTCTCGGTGCTGGACCGCGTGCTGATGATCGTCATCTGTGGCTGCCTGCTGTGGGGGCCGACCGGCATCCGCCAGTCGCAGTTCAGGATAGAACACTTCGTCTACGCGCAGCTGGCGGCCTACGGGCTGACGGCGCTGCTGGCGCTGGCGGTGATCGGTCGGCGTACGGGGCTGCGGCGGGTGCGCTTCGATAGGCGCTTCCTGCTGGTGGTGCTGAAGCAGAGCCTTCCGTTTGCGCTGCTGGTGCTGCTGATGGCGAGCTACAACCGTCTGGATCCCATCCTGCTGCGGCGCCTGGCCGGCGACGGGGCGGCGGGCGTCTACGCCGGTGCCTTCCGGCTGCTCGACGCGCTGACGATGGTGGGCTACCTGGTGAGCGTGCCGCTGCTGCCGGTCTTCGCGCGGGTGCTGAAGGACGGGTCGAAAAGCCAGTTGGAGGACTGTCTGCGGCTGGTGTTCTGGCCGATGGTGCTCTTCGGCGGCGGCTGCGCCGTGGCGGGCCTGCTGTGGGCGGAGCCGCTGATGGGGTGGCTCTATCCGGGCCGAGGCGCCGACTATGCGCCGGTGTTCCGCGTGCTCATCTTCGGCCTGCTGCCCATCGGGCTGACCTACATCTTCGGCACCCTGCTGACCGCCGGGGGGCGTCTGCGCCAGCTGAACCTCTTTGCCGCCACGGCGCTGGTGCTCAACGTGGGGGTCAACCTGGTGCTCATTCCGCGGCTGGGGGCCGTGGGGTCGGCCTGGGCATCGCTGACGGCGCAAGGGTTCATGGCCGTGGCCCAGCTGGTGTTGGCGGCGCGCCTCTACCGTCTGCCGGCGGCGGCCTTCCGTCCGCCCCTCCCGAAGGATATCGTGCGGGCCGCACGCCTCATGCTCCACGAGGAACAAAAATGAGCGTTGCCGTACAATAAAGTGTGGCAGGGGGGCGTTATTAGTATAAATTAAGATAAAAGAACGAAGATATGAAAGCATACGTATTCCCCGGCCAGGGGGCCCAGTTTGTGGGCATGGGCAAAAACCTCTACGACGGCAACGCCGAGTGCCGCGCCATGTTTGAGAAAGCCAACGAGATCATCGGCTTCCGGATCACCGACCTGATGTTCGGCGGCACGCCGGAAGACCTGAAGCAGACCAAGGTGACGCAGCCTGCCATCTTCCTGCACTCGGTGATTCTGGCCAAGTATCTGGGCGGGCAGTTCAAGCCCGACATGGTGGGAGGCCACTCGCTGGGCGAGTTTTCGGCCCTGGTGGCCGCCGGCGCCATGGACTTCGAGGACGGCCTGCGCCTGGTCATCGCCCGCGCCAACGCCATGCAGAAATGCTGCGAGAAGACCCCGTCGACCATGGCCGCCGTGCTGAAGCTCGACGACAAGACGGTGGAGGCGATCTGCGCCTCGGTGGAGGGCGAGGTGGTGGTGCCGGCCAACTACAACTGCCCGGGCCAGCTGGTGATCAGCGGCACCAACGAGGGTGTGGCCCGCGCCTGCGAGAAGGTGAAGGAAGTCAAGGGCAAGGCCCTTCCGCTGGCGGTGGGTGGAGCCTTCCACAGCCCCCTGATGGAGCCCGCCCGCGTGGAGCTGGCCGAGGCCATCGAGAAGACTACGTTCCACGCGCCGGTGTGCCCCTGCTACCAGAATGTGGACGCCCTGCCGCACAGCGACCCCGCCGAGATCAAGCGCAACCTGCTGATGCAGCTCACGTCGCCGGTGCGCTGGACGGCCACGGTGCAGCACATGATGGCCGACGGCGCCACCGAGTTCATCGAGGTGGGTCCCGGTACGGCCCTGCAGGGCATGGTGAAGCGTGTCGACGCCAATGCCAACGCCCATTCGGCCGAATAAGCTACAGATCATACCCAAAAATGAGAAGGGAGGGGCGCAGCGATGCTGTGCCCCTCCCTTTTTCTCTGCTAATACCTACGCTTCCATTCCCACAAACTGGGCCATCCAGTCGCCCTCGGTGCGGGGGGCATCGTTCCAGCCGGTGGTGTCGACGGTGACCTCGAGCAATTTGGCTGGGCCTTCGCAGAAGAGCTCCACGCTGTCGGCCACGGCGGGCACCAGCACGCACTCGCCCGTGTGCATGGGCACGATGGTCTCGAGACTCTTGACGGCGGCCAGGCCGCCGATGCAGAGGTAGATGACGAAGGAGTCCTGATCCTCGAGGTTCTTGTGCATGGGCTGGTCGAAGTCGACCAGGCGGGTGGTGAAGTAGGGGCAGTCGGCCAGGGTGACCGTCTGGTTGCGGCGGGCGGCGTAGCGTGTGGCGGCAGAGCCTTTGATGCCGCCGAAGTCGATGGCGTCCATGGCCTCGGCGGTGTGCAGCTGGCGCTTGTGGCCGTCGGCGTCGACGCGGTCGTAGTCGTAGATGCGATAGGTGCAGTCGGAGGTCTGCTGAATCTCGGCCACCATCAGGCCCTTGCCGAGGGCGTGGACGCGTCCGGCGGGGATGAAGTAGACATCGCCCGGGGCGGGCTGCTCGGCGTGGAGCAGGTCGGTGAGGTGGCCGCTTGCGAGGGCGGCGGTGTACTCCTCGGGCGTGGTGTCGCGGCGGAAGCCGCTGATGAGCCGTGCCTCGGGATCGGCCTGCATGACGTACCACATCTCGGTCTTGCCGCGGGCCATGCCGCGCTGCTGTGCCAGCTCGTCGCCGGGGTGCACCTGGATGGAGAGGTCGCGGGCGGCGTCGATCAGCTTCACCAGCAGGGGGAACTCGGTGCCGTAGCGGTTGTAGACCTTGTCGCCGACGAGGTCGCCCATGTAGATCTCGATGGCCTCGTTGAGGGTGTTCTCGGCCAGGAAGCCGTTGGCGATGACGCTCTCATGGCCTTCGACCGACGAGAGGGCCCACAGCTCGCCGCAGTTGGGCAGCGGCTCGTAGTGGAAGCCGTAGTCCTTCAGCCGGTTGCCGCCCCAGATGACTTGCTTGTAGAGGGGCAGGAACTTGAGGGGGTAGAGGGTCGAGGGCATCAGTAGGAGCGGGTTGTGTGGCCGTTGCTCTTGTTGGAGCCGCGCACCTTGATGTTCGACTTCACCTTGGAGCCGCGGTTGGACTGGTGGCGCTCATACATGGTGCCGTCGCCGCGTTTGGTGCCGGGCTTGCTGCTGCCGCAGGCGCTGAAGCTGCCGCACATGGCCACCACGGCCAGCACGAGCAGGACAGGAATGCTTTTCTTCAAGAGGTTCTTCATAATGGCTTATGTTATGTTTGTTTATCGTTCCACGAGGGTCATTTCGTTCACCAGATGGGAGGCTCCGGCATAGCGGTCGATGATGAAGAGGCAGTAGCGGATGTCGAGCGAGATATTGCGGCAGTAGGCCGGGTCGAAGAGGAGGTCGCTCATGGTGCCTTCCCAGCAGCGGTCGAAGTTGATGCCCACCAGCTGTCCGTCGGCGTTGAGCACGGGGCTGCCGCTGTTGCCGCCGGTGGTGTGGTTGGTGGCGATGAAGGCCACGGGCAGTTCGCCTTTCTTATTGGCATACTGGCCGTAGTCCTTCTTCTGCCAGAGCTCCTTCAGGCGGGGCTCGACGCGGTAGTCGTAGACGTTGGGGTTCTCCTTCTCCATGATGCCGTCGATGGTGGAGTAGGCGGTGTAGTAGGTGGCATCCTTGGGCCGGAAGCCCTCCACATGGCCGTAGGCCACGCGGAGCGTCAGGTTGGCGTCGGGGAAGAAGTTGCTGTCGGGGTACTGCTCCATCATGCCGCGGATGTAGGTGCGCATCAGGCGCTGGATGTTGTCGTCGGCGGTGCTGTAGCGCTGGCGCTTGTCGCCGCCGTAGCAGTAGTCGTAGGCCTGTGCGAAGAGTTCTACGGCGGGGTCTTTGGCTATGGCGTGGATCATCTTCTCGCGCTTCATACCCAGCAGTTTCTCCAACTTCTTGGGGTTGTTGAGGGCCGACTTGTCGTATATCTTCTCCAGAGTGGCCTCCACCTCGCTGGCGGTGGTGTGTTTGAGGTTCATGTAGGGGGCGAAACCGCGCTCCCACATGTAGGTGAAGCATTCAATGAATATTGCTTTGTCTACGGGCGAGTGCTCCTCAAAGTCCTCGAAGTATTTGCGGCTGTCGTTGAGCATCTTCTCCACACGGCCGTCGTCGCCCAGACTGGCTATGCCCCTCAGTTCTATGGTGCGCCGCATGAAGTCGCTGGCCAGCACAGCCTCGCTGAAGTAGGTCCACTCCAGCTCCACCTCGCGCAGCTGGGCGTAGTTGGCCTCGAGGCTGTCGAGCACGTCGCGGTACTGCGGCTTGTCGGCGGCCCAGGTGCGGAACTGCGCCTCCTGCTCCATCTTCTGCTCGACGCCGTGCAGGCGCTCGATGCCGAGGCTCTCGCCTTGCCACTTCTTCCAGCCGTTGGCGATGGAGGCCACGCGCGAGGCGTACTTCAGCCTTTGGGCGGGGCTCTTGGCCATGGCGGCGTTGTAGTGGTCGAGGCGTATGTCGCGCAGGGCGATGCGCACGGGGTTCTCCTGGTTGGCGGCCAGGTCCACGTAGTCGTGGGTCACGTAGCGGCGGGTGGTGCCGGGGTAGCCGAAGACGAAGGTGAAGTCGCCCTCGTCGACGCCCTTGAGGCTGATCTCGAGGTGCTTCAGGGGTTGGTAGGGTACGTTGTCCTTGCTGTAGGGGGCGGGCTTGTTGTCGCGGCCCACATAGACGCGGAACATGGAGAAGTCGCCCGTGTGGCGGGGCCACATCCAGTTGTCGGTGTCGCCGCCGAACTTGCCGATGTTGCTCGGCGGGGCGCCCACGAGGCGCACGTCGGTGAAGACCTCGTTGACATACATAAAGTACTGATTGCCGTAGTAGAAGGGCTTGATGATGGCCTTGTAGTGCGTGCCCTCGACGGCGCGGGCCGTGATGGCGTCGATATTCTTCTGCACGATGCGCTCGCGGTCGGGCTCGGAGGTCTGGTCGCTGACGCCCTCGAGCACCTGGAGTGTCACGTCCTCCATGCGCACCAGCCGCGTGACGGTCAGGCCCGGGCAGGCGATCTCCTCGTCGCGGCTCATGGCCCAGAAGCCGTTGGTCAGGTAGTCGTGCTCGACGGTGGAGTGGCGCACGATGTAGCTGTAGCCGCAGTGGTGGTTGGTGAGCACCAGGCCCTCGTGGCTGACGAACTCGCCCGTGCAGCCGCTGCCGAAGAGCAGCACGGCGTCCTTGAGCGAGGCGTTGTTGATGTCGTAGATGTCCTGCGCCGAGATGTGCATGCCAGCGCGCTGCATGGCGGCCTCGTTGCGCTTCAGGAGCATGGGAATCCACATGCCCTCGTCGGCCCGCACAGCAGGCGTCGCGAGGAGCACGAGGAGGAATGTGATCGCTATCTTCTTCATACTTTCAGGGTATAATTCGGGTGCAAAAATACACATTTTTTTTAATATGGCGGCGTCAAATCTTCCTTTTCCCTGCGGAAAACAACATATCGGGCACATACACAACCAGATATACACGCCGCCCGTACCCGTCGGCGCTGCATCGGACAGGCATAAATGCAGAGATGATGCAGAGATGATGCAGGGTTGATGCCTAGATGATGCCTAGATGATGCCTAGATGATGCCTGGATGATGCCTAGATGATGCCTGGATGATGCCTGGATGATGCCTGCCGGATACGCCCGCCGCCGGCGACGAAAGCGACCCGAATTTATGAGGGCGGGGTTTTGCGTCGGCACACAATATTTTTTACGAGTCGGCGTTACTGGGGTATGAAAAAGAAGATTGTGGTACTGACCGGCGCGGGAATCAGCGCCGAGAGCGGCATCTCCACGTTCCGCGACAGCGACGGGCTCTGGGAGCACTACCGCGTGGAGGATGTGGCGACGCACGAGGCCTACGAGCGCGACCCCGAGCTGGTTCTGAACTTCTACAACGAGCGGCGGCGGCAGCTCTTCGCGGCGCAGCCCAACGAGGCGCACCGCCAGCTGGTGAGGCTGGAGGAGCGCTACGACGTGCGGATCGTGACGCAGAACATCGACGACCTGCACGAGCGGGCCGGGTCGACCCACGTGCTGCACCTGCACGGCGAGCTGACCAAGGGTCGGAGCGACCGCAACCCGGACCTCATCGTGGAGGTGGGCAACCGCGACATCCGACTGGGCGACCTGGCGCCCGACGGCACGCAGCTGAGGCCGCACATCGTGTGGTTCGGCGAGGCGGTGCCCAACATCGAGCCGGCGGCCGAGCTCTGCCAGGAGGCCGATATCTTCCTGGTGGTGGGCACGTCGATGGCCGTCTACCCGGCGGCGGGGCTGATCCACTACGTGCCGCGGGCGGCGGAATGCTACGTGGTGGACCCGAAGGAGGTGCCGGTGAGCCGGCCGGTGACCTTCATCCGCGAGGTGGCCACCCGCGGAGTGACTGAACTTGTAAACAAACTGATGCAACAATGAAGACAATACTTTTCGTAATCATCCTGGTTGTCGCCATGCTGGCCACGCTGGCCATTGCGGGCGCCATATTCCATGCCGTCGCCAAACGGTGGTTCAAGAACCGCGAGAAAGAGCAGCTGCTGCGCCTGAAGATGGAGGAACGTGGCGAGACGCTGCGCGTGGTGACGCCGCTGCGCCTGCAGGCCTACGAGCGCATGGCCCTCTTCCTGGAGCGCATCTCGCCCAACTCGCTGGTGCTGCGCTGCTACCAGCCGGGCATGGACCTGAAGCTGCTGCAGGGCGTGATGACCAAGAACATCCGCGACGAGTGGGAGCACAACCTCTCGCAGCAGGTCTACGTCAGCTCGACCCTCTGGACGCGCATCCGCGAGGCGAAGGACGAGATGATCAACCTGGTGAACAGCAGCGCCGTGAGCCTGAGCGACACGAGCGACCCCACGCGCCTGGCGGCCACCATCTTCGCCTCGGCGGCCGACCGCTCGCCGGTGGACAGCGCCCTGGAGGCCATGCACAAGGAACTCAACGAACTCTTCGGCTGAACATGACACTTCGCCATACCGGAAACGACCGCCTTGGCGGCTCGCGCGTGCGCCGATGGGCGACGCGGTTGTCGGTGCTGTCGCTGCTGCTCCTCGCCTCGTGCGCCAAGCAGGGCTACCCGACCGGCGGCCCCAAGGACGTGACGCCGCCGCAGGCCCTCGGCGCCAAGCCGGCCAACGAGAGCCGTCACTTTGCGGCCCGCGAGTTCTACATCCAGTTTGACGAGTACGTGGTGCTGAAGAACGCCGACGACAACGTGCTCGTCTCGCCCCCCATGGCGCAGAAGCCGGAGTTCACCACCAAGGGCAGGGGGGTGTTGGTGCGCCTGAAGGACACCCTGCAGCCCAACACGACCTACCTCTTCCAGTTCAAGGAGGCCATCGCCGACTTCACCGAGGGCAACGCGCTCCCGAGCTACGAGTACGTCTTCTCGACCGGCGAGGGCATGGACACCCTGATGCTGGCGGGCAGCGTGGCGGCGTCGCGCGACGGCAAGCCGTGGAAGGAGACCCTCAGCGTGCTGGCCTACCGGCCGGCGGACACGGTGCCGGCCTTCGTCACCCGCACCGACAAGG
Source organism: uncultured Bacteroidales bacterium (assembly GCA_946183915.1). Lineage (GTDB taxonomy): Bacteria > Bacteroidota > Bacteroidia > Bacteroidales > P3 > Colimorpha. Next base: position 25,967 of record CAMHDJ010000028.1, read on the forward strand.
AGGGCCGCTTCGCCTTCCACTACATCCCCGCGGGGAGCTACCGCCTGGTGGCCCTCGAGGACAAGAACAAGAACCTGCGCGTCGACAGCACCGAGGCCGTGGCCTGGGACACCACCCTCACGGCGGCCACCGACAGCGTCGACAGCACACGCCTGGCCCAGCTCTGCATCTCGGCCCCCGACCGCAGCCGGCAACGGGTGCTGAAGGCCGAGTTCACGGCCCCGGGCCGCATCGCGATCAGCGCCCAGCTGCCCATGCGCAACCCGCGCCTGGAGGGCGAGCGCCTCGAGTGGCGCCAGAACGCCAAGGGCGACACCCTCAACATCTGGTGCCTCAACGAACGGTGCGACTCCACCGTGCTCATCCTCACCACCGACGAGGGGCTGCGCGACACGCTGAAGCTACGCTACCGCAAGCCCGCAGCCAGGGGGCGACGCGGCAACCAGCAGCCCCCCAAGCTACCCCTGATGCGCACCCTCTGCGACGGCACCAAGGCCTACTACGACAGCCTGATGCTGGCCTTCAACGCGCCCGTCCATGCCCTGGCCGGCGAGCGGCCGCAGGCCGAGGTGATGCACCTGAAGGACAGCACCGTGGGCCGCTGCGCCATCCGGCTCGACAGCACGGGCCTCGGCGCCCGCCTCGATACGGTGTTGCGCTCGGGCGAGGAGTACCAGATCAGCCTGGCCGACAGCCTCTTCGCCGACCTCTACGGCCATCCGAGCGACAGCCTCCGCTTCAAGGCCACCCCGCGCGACTACGGCATCCTGACGCTCCGCATCGACAACCGCACGGGCCATCCGCTGGTAGTCGAGGTGCTCGACGGCAAGGACACCGTGGTGCTGCAACGCCCTCTGGCGGGTTCGGGCACGCTGCGCTTCACCCATCTGCCGGCCGGCGACTACCGGCTGCGCGCCGTGGTGGACCGCGACGGCAATGGCCGCTGGACCACGGGCGACTACCTGCTGGGGCGTCAGCCCGAGGAGCACCACCTCTTCGACAAGACCCTCAGCCTGCGCGAGAAGTGGGAGATGGAGGAGCAATGGAGCGTCGGCGCCACCCTCCGCAAAGCCCCTCTGCTCGCACCCGAGAGCCCGCGCGGACCGCTCCGCCGGCCCTGAACGGTCAAAACCGGGGCCTCTGGAACCTTTTTCCGGACGGAAACGAAAAAGTTTTTTGCACATTAGGAAAAATTAGTATTTTTGCATTACCCCATTTATTGATTATAATGGGGTAATGTTTTTTATATCAATATGTTAAAAATATGAAAAAGGAGATAAAATTCAGCCTGGTGTACCGCGACATGTGGCAGAGCAGCGGAAAGTATCAGCCGCGTGTGGACCAGTTGGAGCGCGTGGCGCCGGTGATTGTGGAGATGGGTTGCTTCGACCGCATCGAGACCAACGGCGGCGCTTTCGAGCAGGTGAACCTGATGTACGGCGAGAACCCCAACAAGGCGGTGCGCGCCTGGACCAAGGCCTTCAACCGTGCGGGCATACAGACCCACATGCTGGAGCGTGCGCTGAACGGCTTGCGCATGTATGGTGTGCCGAAGGATGTGCGTCGCCTGATGCCGAAGGTGAAGAAGGCGCAGGGAGTGGACATCATGCGTTCGTTCTGCGGGCTGAATGATCCCCGCAACCTGGAGCTCAGCGTGCGCTACGCCAAGGAGGCGGGCATGGTGAGCCAGGCCGCCCTGAGCATCACCCACTCGCCGGTGCACACGGTGGAGTACTACATGGGCATCGTGGACCGGCTAGTGGAATTCGGCGCCGACGAGATCTGCCTGAAGGACATGGCCGGCGTGGGCCGTCCGGCGACGCTGGGACGCCTGGTGAAGGAGATCAAGACGAAGTATCCTCACATCGTGGTGCAGTACCACGGCCACACGGGTCCCGGCCTCTCGATGGCTTCGACCCTGATGGTGGCCGAAGCGGGCGCCGACGTGATCGACTGCGCCATGGAGCCGCTCTCGTGGGGCATGGTGCACCCGGATGTCATCAGCGTGCAGGCCATGCTGAAGGATGCCGGCTTCCTGGTGAAGGACATCAATATGGACGCCTACATGGCGGCGCGCAAGCTGACGCAGGAGTTCATCGACGACTTCCTGGGCCTCTACATCAACCCCGGCAACCGGGTGAGCACCTCGCTCCTGGTGGGCTGCGGCCTGCCGGGCGGCATGATGGGCTCGATGATGAGCGACCTGCGCGGTGTGCACGGCGCCATCAACATGGCGTTGAAGAAGAACGGCAAGCCCGAGGTGAGCTTCGAGGAGCTGACGGTGCAGCTGTTCCAGGAGGTGGAGCACATCTGGCCCATGCTGGGCTACCCGCCACTGGTGACCCCCTTCAGCCAGTACACAAAGAATATCGCCGTGATGAACCTGCTGGCCATGGCGCAGGGAAAGCCGCGCTTCAGCCAGATCGACAAGGACTCGTGGAGCATGATCCTCGGCCGTGCCGGCAAGCTGCCGGGACCCCTGGCGCCGGAAATCGTGGAGCTGGCCAAGCAGCAGGGCATGGAGTTCTACGACGGCAACCCGCAGGACGCCTACCCCGACGCCCTGCCCGATTACATCAAGGAGATGGAGCAGAACGGCTGGGACCGCGGCGAGGACGACGAGGAGCTCTTCGAGCTGGCCATGCACGACCGCCAGTACCGCGACTATAAGAGCGGTGTGGCCAAGGAGCGCTTCAACAAAGAGGTGGCGCAGCTGCGGGCCGAGCGCGAGCCCAAGCCGGCCGCACCGGCCACCGCCGAAGGCCTGGCCCTGAACTACATCACCCCCAAGCACCCCAACGCCACCCCCCTGGTGGCCACCGCCACGGGTCGCATGCTGTGGGAGGTGCGCTTCGACGACCAGTCGACGGCCCCCGCCCCCGGCACCGAGGTCCGCGAGGGCGCCACGCTGGCCCACATCGAGGCCTCCTACGCCGTGGTGCCGCTGGTGGCACTGAAGGGCGGCCGGGTGATAGACACCTGCGTCCGCCAGGGCCAGATGGTCAAGAAAGGCGACATCGTGGGCTGGACAGAATGATCACTCAACCGGCGCCGAGGGCAACTTCGGCGCCGGTTTCCATTTGACAAGACGGCGTGCCAAAAGGTAGCGCTGACGGTAGTAGACGTCGGTCGAGGCGGTGATCGTCACACCGCGGCTCGAGGCGTGGATGAAACGGAAGCCGGCGCTGTCCACGTCGGTCACTATTCCCACGTGCCCCACGCGGCGGCCCGACCTGCTTCCGCCGAAGAAGACGAGGTCACCGGGCCGCAGGTCGGCGGTGTCGACCGCCACCCCCTGCCGCGACTGCGGCACCGTGGCGGGTGGCAGAAAGTAGCCGAACAGGCCGTACACATAGCGGGTGAAGCCGGCATCGTCGAACCCTTCGGGGGTCCTACCGCCCCGGCGGTAGGGCGCTCCGAGGTGGCTGCGGGCCTCGGCGAGCACCGAGTCGACAACCGTCGGCCGCACCGGCGCCACCTCCTGGCCGCACAGCGGCAGGGCGGCGGCAAGAAGCAGGAGCAGCAACGGGGCTCTTTTCATTAGACTTTGGGTTTGGAAAACGACGGCCTACTCGGGGATCTTGATCTCCTTGAAGCGGCGTTGGCGCTGCTGCCAGCGCTCGCGGGCGTACTGCTGCATGTCGGCCACCTCGTCGCTCTCGTCGATGATCTCCAGGCCGAAGATGGTCTCGATGATGTCCTCCAGGGTGATGATGCCCTGGAAGGAGCCGAACTCGTCGATGATGCCGCCGATCTGTTCCTTGTGTTTCAGCAGGCTGTCCCAGATGTCGGCCACGCTCATCTCCTCGTTGAAGAGCGGTATCTCGCGCTTGATGTCGCCGAGGGTCTTGCTGAAGTGGTCCTCGGCCAGCTCCTCCAGCGCCTCGCTGCGCAGCACGTAGCCCGTGATGAAGTCCTCCTCGTCGGCATAGACGGGGATGCGCGAGAAGTGGGAATACTCGTCCGTGCGGTAGAACTGCTTGAGGGTCATGCTCTCCGGCGCCGTGGCGGCCACCACGCGCGGCGTCATCACGTCGTAGGCCTTCACGTCGCCCAGCTTGATGACGTTCTGGATGATCTTGTTCTCGTCCTGGTCTATCACGCCCTCGTCCTCGCCCATGTCGGCCATGGCGGCCACCTCCTCGCGGCTGACGGCCGTCTCCTCCTCGTCCTTCTTCGAGATCAGCTTGGTGAACCACTCCACCAGCAGCACCACGGGATAGAGCACCACGATCAGCAGGCGGATGGTATAGGCCGTGAAGCCCATCAGGCGGCGCCACTGGCTGGTGCCGATGGTCTTGGGAATGATCTCGCTGAAGACCAGGATGAGCACCGTCACCGTGGCGCTCACCACCCCGAAGGGGACGCTCTCCAGCACGAGGGCCGCCTGTCGTCCCACGCCGGCGGCGCCGATGGTGTTGGCTATCGTGTTGAGGCTCAGGATGGCGGCAATGGCCTTGGTGTTGTCCTGTTTGTAGCGCTTGAAGAGGGTGGCCGCGCGGTAGCCCTCGTCCTCGCGCATGGTGATGAAGCTCAACGGGGTGGACATCAGCACCGATTCGAGTATCGAACAAAGGAACGATATAAGCATCGCTCCCAGCAGGAATGCAATAAGTAGCGTCATCTCAATATACAAAAATGCGGTGCAAAGATACGAAATAAAAACGACCTGGCAAAAAATGATTTCCGCCTGCCCCTCCCCCGCCTCCCTTCCGTCTCCCTTCCGCCCCCTCTCACCTCCGCCCTTCCTCCGCCTTTCCTCCGCCCTTGGTCCGCCTTTTGTCCGCCCGCGGGCGGACTTTCCCCGGACCATCCCCGGACCAATCCCGGACCAACCGCGGACATGCCCCCGCGCCACAAGTCCCCGGAGGGGACGACGGAAGGTAGCCGTGGGCGCCCGCCCACGGTAGCGATGTCCCCCCTCCGCCC
>CAMHDJ010000029.1 GCA_946183915.1 uncultured Bacteroidales bacterium
GCCGCTAGCGTTCATCCTGAGCCAGGATCAAACTCTTCATTGTAAGAATTGTTCTGTTACCTTTTTGACTCGTCTTCGCATCTCCCACCCTGTCTGCACAGGATGGTCGACACACGCTATCTCTTTCTTCTCATCCGTTTCTATGAACTGTCGTTCTCTTGTCGAAAACGGGTGCAAAAGTACAACCTTTTTCCAAACCGGCAAAATATTTTTTCAAAAAAAATTCATCCGGCGATGCAACATATTGTCAATCAGCGCTGCCTCGGGCGAAAAAATTTTGCCTCCCGATCCTTTTCCGCCCCGCAAACCGCCCCGCGCAGGCAAAAAAACAACAAAAATCGCACCCCGCGCACCGCAAAAACAGACCAAAAAACACCCATACACCCACAAGTCGCTACAAAGCAATCACTTACGCAGAAACACGTCCACACGCGCCAGCCATCCCCCACGCTCTCATGCAGAGATGATGCAGAGGGGATGCTTGGAAGATGCCTACATGATGCCTGGTTGATGCCTAGATGATACCTAGATGATGCCTGGCGGATGGCGCCCCGCCGGGGGATCCTATTTAACATAACCTCAGGTAGGTCGTGCACGACCTATCTCCGCAACGCAATGGGTATCAGTTCAGTAGGGGTCTCCAGGCGGTCCGTCCTCTCAGGCGGTTTAGCAAATCGCTGCCAGGGCAAGGGTTTTGGCTAGGTTTTCAGAGAGCCATCAGAGAGTCACCAGAGAGTCACCACGGCGTCAGCTAGGTATCACCGGGGCAACATAGGTGATTGCGGGATGATATATGTCGGGTGCGATTTGTTAAATTATAATAATAGGCGCGCATGTGTGAAACTATTTTCGTATATTTGCACTTTGCTATATACCTTTACAAACAATACATCCACATGAAATACAGCCACTTGCTATCGAGATACATCCTTTGGGCGACCCTGCTCCTGCTGGGGACAGGGCGCGCCGCCGCCCAGTCGTGGAACCTGGTCAACAACGACACCCTTGTCATTGACGCCTGCCAAACCTCCACCGGCACCATCTACGACGACGGCGGCCCCGATGGCAACTATTCCAACTACTTCAACGGCTGGGTCGTCATCACAACCCAACCCGGTGTGAGCATCTCCCTCGGTGGCTCTTACGTCACCGAAAGCTGCTGCGACTACCTTGACGTGTGGGACGGCGACGCTGACGGGACGCTCCTGATCAACCACGCCGGTGGCACGGGTACCCTTGCGCCTGTCAGCGCCACCAGCGGCCGCATGACGATCTATTTCCACACCGACGTTTCCGTCGTCTACGGCGGTTTCGAGCTGACCTACGCCATCGCGGGCGGCGGCCAGATCGCGGGCCTGACCGCCACGGCGGTGAGCGAGAACGGGGCCACGCTTCAGTGGAGCACAACAGAGCCGGGTCCCTTCCACGTGCTGGTAGACGGCACCGAGGTGGGGACGACCGCAGCGACGGAGTATACCCTCACGGGGCTCGGTGCAGCCCGACGCTACCGGGCGACGATATACCCCGACAGCTTTGCCGGGGACTTCTGCCACTACTACAGCACCAGCTTCCGGACGGCCTGCGGGTTGTCAGTGATGCCGCTGGAGGAGGATTTCAACGACCTGACGGCCGAGGCGATGCCGCCCTGCTGGACGCGGAGCACCAACTTCGACGACGCGGAGACGCAGCCCCGGCTGATCGACGCGGGGAGCGGGAACCTGGTGCTGATGGTCAGCTGCGGGAACAGCAACACGGGCGGCCACTACGGACTGGTGGCAGGGCCGGTGACGGTCGACGCCGAGGAGCAGTGGCTGGTGGACTTCGACTACCGTGCCAGCCACAACGGGACGGTGGTCGTGATTGGAACGTGCGACAGCACGTCGCCCGAGCACCAGTACTACGGCTTCACCCCCCTGGACACGCTGACGATCACCAACAACACGCAGTGGACGCACTACCACAAGGCGCTGACCCCGCCGGCGGGAGCCTGTCGGTTGGCGTTCCGGATGGTGCAACAACAGCAGAACGGCGTGGGGCGGATGGCCTACCTGGACAACATCGCGGTGGAGGACTGCGGCATTGACCGGATGTGGCTGAACCATGTCGACTCAACGTCGGTGGTGATGCACTGGCTGGCGGTGGGCACGCCGACGATGAGTATCGGCATACGGCCCGAGGGGGCGCTGGCAGACGACACCGTGATTGTCGGAACCGGGTCGCCACAACTGATCGAGGGCTTGCTGCCCGACCAGAGCTACACGCTGACACTGTACCCGATGTGCTATGGTCGCGACCACCTGCCGGCCAGCGCCACGGTGCACACCCTGCCCTCGGTGGGGTTGAGGTCGACGCTGTGCGAGAATCCCGCCGACTACGTCAACTACAGCTATGTTCTGCGGGCCGACTGGACGGTTGGCGGAGGGAACCACTACATTGGTAGCAACTACATCCAGATGTACCAGGAGACCTATCTTGCCACGCCCCCCATCGACGCCCTGGGCGGCAAGGAGGTGTCTGTGTCGTATCGCAGCAACACCACGACCAACAGCAACAGCTACAGCATCATCCTGGGAACCATGGCGTATGCCGACGACCCCAGCACATTCAATCCCATCGACACCATCCACAACTTTTCAAGCAGATGGCAAACCCTTGCACTACATATACCGGACAACCGGACAGATCGATATGTAGCGATCCTCAACCAGACACCCTATTACCTCTACATCCAGGGCGTTGGCGTCGATGACTGTATGGCACGCAGTGCCCGCATCACAGAGGTGCACCACGACAATGTCACGCTGGCCTGGGACGACACGATGGGGCCGACGGACACGATGCTGGTCGGCTACAGCTACAACAACACCACGTTCCAATACGACACTCTGGTGGGTGTGACGGAGCACACGGTGAGGGGTTTGGCTGCCGACAGCGACATCTCGTTCCGCATCCGCCGCACTTGCGGGGAGACATGTGAACTGCTCGACCTGACGACCCACACGCCGCGGGAGCCGCAGCCGCTCTGCGAGAACTTCGACGGGAGCTACGCCGCCCTGTTCCCCCTCGGCAGCACGCCCCGCAACCCGTACAGATGGTTCAAGCCCAACACCAACTACATAGACACCACCCAGCGCTATCACCACTCCGGCTCGCGAAGTATCCGGATCAAAAACTACGGTTCCTACAAACTGACGCTGCCCTACATCGACAGCATTGCCGGCAATGTGGTCACCTTCTGGGCCCGCAGCATCATCCCGACATCGGAGGTGCGGGTGAGCAGTTCCCATATGACCTACTTCGACCAAAGCTATTCTAACGAATGGATTCACAACGCTGTGGACACCATCGCGATGATCGGCGACGGGATGTGGCACCACTACGGGGTGACGCTGCCCGATACCCTGACCGGGCGGGTGTCGCTGTCGTATCACCAGCCGAACGGCGGCAGCGCCGAACTATGGCTCGACGACCTGCAAGCGGGCGTGTGCGGTTATGGCGACTTCACCTTTGCCAACCTCAGTTCGCACTCGGTCGATGTGGTCTGGGAGAGTCTTGGGGCCTCGGCAGCGAGGATTCGGCTGGTCGGCGGCAGCGATGTGATCGACACGGTCGCAGTGCCGGACACAGTACACTTCACCGGACTGGACTCCATGACAGTCTACCGGTGCTACGTAGCCCCCATCCGTGGCACCGACACACTCTGCCTAAGCTACGCAGGCCAATTCTCCACAACGAAGTATCCCGTCATGTACATTGACGGCATCCCCATGTGCAACACCTTTGACGAGGACACGCTGCCGCGAGGCTGGGCATTCAGCGACAGCACGGCTGTCACGATGACAGGCAGCACGATGCGCATTGCCCCCGGCCAGACTGAAGACACCCTGTGGCTTCCCTCGATCCGGTCGTCGGCGCTCTACATCGCTGCTCGCGGCCTGAGCGGAAGCGACACCCTCTTTGTCGACGGCGACACGACCGTACTCGACACCGTGTGGCGTCATTTCTGCTACGAGCCCGACCCAACCCCTGGGCACCACGTGGAATTGCGGATCCGCACAGGTAGCGCCTCGGGCGGAAGCGAATTGGATCACGTAGGCTTCAGCAACTGCCCCATCCTCGATTTCACGCCTGACGGCAACAGAATACACTGCCACGTGCGGCACAATCTCACCCCGGAACTGCTGCTGACGCTGACCGACGACGAGGGAACGGACCGCAACTACTACATCAACACCGCAAACTACACTATTGAAGGGTTGCCTGCGGCGACCCACTTCACCGTGCGATGGAGGTGCCTTTATATGTTCGATGGCTGCATGCCAACCCTGGAAGTGCAAACCGGTCCCGTAGCGCTGCCCTACTGCGTTGATTTCAATAACAACAATACCTCTCTGCCGGACGGCTGGAAGGTGGTGGGCCAGACCGGAGACGCCGCCGAAGGGTACAGCATCAACTACTACCGCTTCTACTCTTCCTACACCTACTCCTACTACCCCGAATACCACGTCAATAACCACTGGACGTACATCCTGCTGCCCGAGGCCGAGGAGAGCGACAACCTGACCGTGACGATCAGTGGCATCAACAGCATCCCCCAACAAATGGAAATCGGAGTGCTGCCCACTCCGGCAGACACCTCGACATTCATTACCGCTTCCAGTTTCGGCTACAACGATGCCGCCCCATGGGTGGCCGACCTGAGTCAACTGCCCCACGGTCGGGTGGCCATACGCATCAGACAAGGCAATTTCTACATCCAAAGGATACAGCTGTTTGACGCCCCTAGAATCAGCCAGACACACCTCTATCGCTACGACACCCTGACCTTTACCTCCTCCGACAGCGGAACCTACGGACTGCAATACCTCTTCACGGCCAACGGTTCGGGCGATTTCTCTTCCACCCCCTCCCTAACGATGGTCGACACCTCCGTGTTTGCTTTCCCGGTCGTCAGCAACAGCCGCTACATGGGCTACCGACAGACCAATGCCGACGGCGAGACCGACTGCTTCTCGTCCCCGACCTACTATCCCGTGCACAAGCCCAAGAGTGCACCATACTGCGAAGATTTCCAAAGTAGCAATTACTACATGCACTACTTCCAGGTGTACAAAAACAGTTGCAGTGGCTGGCAGTATAGCATTGCCTACAACAACGAAACCCACACCTATGATCGCTACCTGGAATGGAACAGCAACGGCAACTGGACAATGACCTTCCCCTACATGCTTGTCGACTCAGCGGGAATGCTGTCGGCCAGCTTCAACTACCGTTACACGAATACTACAGGATTCCCTACCAACAACCTGCTTGTCGCCGGAGTACTGACTGACGCCCTCGACAGCAACACCTTCGAGCCCCTCGACACGGTAGCGATGATCACCGATGGACAATGGCACACCGCCAAAGTGAGTTACCACTCCTACCACGGGAAAGGGCGGTGGATCGGTCTCCGCGAAGCCTACAGCGGGATCTACCACACCGTACAACTCGACGATATACACATCGAGGCTTGCCAAGGCGCCAACTTCGCCACCGCCACGTTGGAACGCTACAACGTGGTACGTCTCGAAAACAGCGTGGACGAGACCTTCTTCGTGGAATACGGACCGAGCGGGTTCGTGCGCGGTAACGGGACTCTCCAGGCCGTTGACACAACACCCTACCGCTTGACCCTGACTCCAGAGACCGAATACGACTTCTATTTCTACTGCGACAGCGTGGGTGCACCTTGCGCCAAAGCGCAACAGGTAACCACCCTGGCCCCGCCCCTGACAGTACCGTTGTGTATCGACTTTGACACCAACACCGCCAACCTCAAGCCACGCTACTGGAACAGCGTGGCGGGCAGCTCGGCCGTCAGCGACAGCGTCAGCCGTAGCGGCGACAACTCACTGATGGTGGCAGGCACCATCGCCACCCCCGACATCGACGTCGACTCGTTGCAGGAGATCAGCATCGGGCTGTGGGTGATGACCACCGAAGCCGGAACCCGCTTGATGGTGGGCACCGTGAGCGACCCCACCGACGCCATCTCATTCCACAACCTGAAGACTATCGTACCCGAACAGACAGGCGTGTGGGAGCACCACTTCGTCAGCTTTGCCAACACTCCATCCAACGCCCATTTCATAGCCCTGCGCAACTCGTCGGGCGACAACCGCACCCTCTTTGTCGACGATTTGCACCTCACCTATTGCGCTGCCTTTGACATGAGGGTCAAGCACATGGACAACAACAGCATCGCCCTCGCCTGGAACCAGGTGGGCACTCCGGCAGTCTCATTCACCGTCAACGACAACGGTGCTTCAGCGACCTACACACCCACCGCCGACAGCATCATTCTCCCCATCACCCCGTTGCACAGCTATACCATCGCCATGCACTCCGAGTGCCCCTCTGGCCTCCCCTGCAACGTCGACTACAATGACACCCTCCACATTGTCGCTCCGGTCGAGGGGGTGGGCTGCGTCAATCCCACCGACCTTCAGTCGCCGCAGGCGGTCTTTTACAGCGGCAGCTACCTGAATCCCTATTCCGCAGCCGGTGCCATCGATTGCGGCTCACGCAGCCCCGACAGCCGCCACACCGTATGCTACGACACCACCGAGCGCGACCCGCGCACCGGCGGGCTGCTCCGTACTATCCCCGAGGGCTACACCTCCAGTGTCCGCTTGGGCAACTGGAGCACCAACTACACCTCGCCCGAAGCCGAAGGCGTCCTCTACAGCCTCTTCATCGACACCATGAGTTTCAACCTCCTGATGATGCGCTACGCCGCCGTGCTGCAAGATCCCATGCACGACGCCTCCGACCAGCCGCGCTTCCGTCTGGAGCTACTCGACTCGGCTTACAACCTGATCGACCCCGTGTGCGCCGCCGCCGACTTCATCGCCAACCGCAACCTCGGATGGAACGAAGCCGCCGACAACGTGCTATGGAAAGACTGGACCCCTGTGGGCATCGACGTCTCGGCCTATGCCGGCCAGCAAGTCTACGTCCGCCTCACCACCTACGACTGCAACGAGGGATCCCACTACGGTTACGCCTACTTCACCCTGGAATGCATGCGCAAAAGCATCGACGCCGAGACCTGCGGCATCGTCGACAGCAACCGCTTCACGGCACCCGCCGGCTTCAACTACCGCTGGTACACCGCCACCTCGCCGACAACCATCAGCACCGAACGCTCGCTCGTGGTGCCCACCGCCGACATGGCCACCTATTTCTGCGACCTCACCTTCGTAGGCAACGCCTCGTGCAACTTCACCCTCAGCGCCTTCGGCGGCCCGCGTCTGCCGCTGGCCAGGGTCGACACCACGGTCTCCATCACCGACTGCCACTTCGACGTGCAGTTCACCAACCGCAGCACCGTCAGCCCCGACGGCATCACCCCGGCTCCCACCAACGAGCAGGTGGAGACCGCCTTCTGGGACTTCGGCAACGGCGAGACCTCCAACAGCTACCACGGCCACACCGTCTACGACACCATCGGCATCTACACCGTGACCCTCATCATTGGCATCAGCGGAGGCGCCTGCACCGACACCCTCGTCTGGCCCATGCGTGTCGAGCCGCCCACCTACCCCTACATCACCGGCCCCGACCGGCTGTGCTTCGGCGACACCGACACCCTGCGGCTCTATGGCGGCATCCCTTACGGAGACTCCCTCTGGGCCGACGGCGGCGACCACTGGTACCTGCCCCTCAGCACATCCAACTACAACCTCGGAACCAACACCTATTCCCTACTCACCACCGACCCCTACGGATGCCATCCTCCAGCCAGCCACACGCTGACGGTCAATCCCGTCCACCACACGACTGACTCCGTCCGCATCTGCAACCCGCTCCTGCCCTACAGCTACCGCGACACCCTCTTCCTGGCAGGCACCACCGTCGGCGACTTCTACTTCCACCACACCACCACCGAAGGCTGCGACAGCAACTTCCACCTCTGGCTCTCGGTGAACGACACCAGCGCCGGCACCTACCGCGACACCCTCCAGGCGTCCATCTGCGACAACCAGAGCTTCCTCTTCTATGGCAGCGGCTTCACCAATGCCGGCATTCACAACCAGGTACACGTCGACGCCACTGGTGCCTGCGACAGCATCCACACCCTCGTGCTCGACGTGCGGCCCACCTCGGCCGTCGACACCCTCGCCGGCGCCTGCGACAGCTTCACATGGCACGGCGTCACCTACAACACCGACACCGTGCAGCCCCACCTCGACCTCAACAGCCACAACTGCGACAGCGTGACCACCTTGCACCTCACCGTTCACTACACCTCCGACACCGCCATCGCCCACACTGTCGTCGAGAACAGCCTCCCTTACCTGTGGAACGGCATCTCCTTCACCACCGACACAGCCGGTTGCCTCATCACCCTTCCCAACGCGCAGGGCTGCGACAGTCTCATCACCTTCCAACTCACCGTCTACCGCAACCACGACACCACCCTCTACCGCTCCCTCTGCGAGGGCGAGTTCCCCGTCGTGTGGAACGGCGTCACCTTCTCCCTTGCCGAAGCCGACCCCACCACACACACCATCACCCACCAGACCACCCTCCACACCTGGCAGAACGCCGACTCCTCGCTGACGATGCACCTGCAAGTGCTCTACAACACCACGTCCGTCATCCACGACACCCTGCTCCAGAACGCCCTCGCCACCTACGCCGCCCCCTTCGGCATGCCGGTGAGCTACCTGCCGCAGGATTCCGACCCCGCCCGGGTGCTCCTGGCCGACACCACGCTGGTCGGCACCAACGCCGCCGGGTGCGACAGCACCGTCAGCTACACCCTCCACGTCTACCGCAACTACCAATCCGTCGACAGCGTCTTCATCTGCGCCAGCCGCCTGCCCTACCTCTGGCAGGGAGTCACCTTCCACGGCGACTCCACCGCCACCGTCGTCCTGCCCACCGTCCACGGGGCCGACTCCCTGGCCACCCGCGTGGTGACCGTCTACCCCGTCTACGACGTCACCGACACCCTCGTCATCTGCCCCTACCGGCCCTACCTCTACGAGGATGTCGACTTCGGCGGCCCCGGCACCTACGACGTGCCGCACACCACCGTCGACGGCTGCGACAGCATGGTGCACGTGACCCTCATGCCACGCGACACTGCCTTCCGCCTCACCCCGGAGGCTCGGCTGGCCGACGATCCCTGGGCACCCCACGACACCGTCCTACTGGGATGCATCCCTTCGCTGCTCGAGCTCCGCGACACCTCCGCCTCCCTCTCGCGCACATGGGCCTTCTTCGCCGACGACACCCTCACCTCCACCGACACGCTCTTCAGCATCCGGATGGACACCACCGGCATCTTCGGCTTCCAGCTCATCGCCCTCAGCCCTGAAGGCTGCTACGACACCGTCCACAACGACTCCCTCCTTTGGGTCTTCCCCAACCCGCAGGCCGCCTTCACCTACTACCCCGAACCCATCCCGGCACACCAGCCCGAGACCCAGTTCACCAACGCCAGCCTGCCCGACAGCTGCACCTACCTCTGGCTCATCCCGCGCGATCCCGAGGCCAGCTACACCGACTCCCTGCGCGAGGCCAGCCCCGCCTACCAGTGGGAAGACGGCTCGCCGCAGGGCGAATACCCCGTCGCCCTCGTCGCCTACCTGCTGCACCACGGACCCGACAGCCTCACCGTCACCTGCACCGACACCCTCCAAGTGCCCGTCGTCATCGTCAACACCTACCTCCAGTTCCCCAACCTAGTCAGCCCCAACGGCGACGGCGTCGACGACATCTGGATGGTGGGCAACCTGCTGGAGATGGGACAATACACGATGAACGAACTCTGGATCTACGACCGTACCGGCATGCTCGTCTACCACGTGCGCAACATCGCCACCGAAAGCCAGTTCTGGGATCCCAACGCCACGCGCAGCCCCGACGGCACCTACTACTACCGCTTCTCGGCCCGCACCTACAACGGCCTTGTCAAGCGCAACGGCGTCATCGAGGTGGTCCGCTGACCACTGGCGGATTTCTATTTAACATAACCTCGATGGGTCGCGCACGATCTACCGCTGCAACACAATGGCTGTCAGCGATATAAACATCGCCTCAGGAGCCTTCCTAGCTGCCAATCGCGCAAAACGCAGGCTGGGCGCAGGTTTCGACCCGATTTCCAGAGAGTCATCAGGGAGTCACCAGGGAGTCAACCGGTTTCTTCAGCCTGCTCCAGGGGGCGACAAAGGCCGTCGGCGTCAGCGGACGATGATCTCGTCGGTGAAGAGGTAGGAGGGCTGACCCGGGGCGGGATGCCACGAGGGGAGCGGACCGGGGTTGGGGACAACGATCCGAATAAGTGGATAGTGGGTAGTGGATAGTGGGTAGCGTAGGGGGACAGTATAGTTCTTGAGCCGCATGCCCGTCTCGCGGGGGTCCATGAAGAAGGTTTCCTTGCCGCCGAGAGTCCATTGCTGTCCATCTTGAGATACATAGACGCGAATTTCGGTGGGCGCCAGAATCCAGTCGAAGGTGTTCTGCATGAAGCTCATTGTGACCTCGTGGATTTCAGTAGGCTTGCCAAAGTCGATGACGGCGTCGATGCTGTCGCCCCAGTAGCCCTGCCAGTGGCCGTCGGCGTAGGTGGCGCTGCTGCCCAGCTGGCCGTCGACGAGGGCCTCGGGACCGCCGCCGCTGTAGATGGCCTTGTAAGTGCTGTACTGCGTGTTGAGCTTTATTTTGGCGCCCATGCCGAGGTGGCTCAGCAGGTACTGCTCGCTAATGACGCCCTCGCCGTACTCGTTGTAGCTGATGGCCTTGATGGTGGCGGAACGCTCCAGGGGAAAGGGGCCGGTGTAGCGGGTGGCGGTGGAGTCGGGCTCCGAGCCGTCCAGCGTGTAGTAGATGGGGCGGT
The DNA here is from genome assembly GCA_946183915.1 of uncultured Bacteroidales bacterium. Classification (GTDB taxonomy): domain Bacteria; phylum Bacteroidota; class Bacteroidia; order Bacteroidales; family P3; genus Colimorpha. Next base: position 10,892 of record CAMHDJ010000029.1, read on the forward strand.
CGTTGTAGAGGGTGCGGAGGGTGACAGTGGGATGCGACGATGTTGCATCACACCCGACCTGCATAAAGACGTGGCGGTCGAGGTCGAGCACCTCGCGCGCAAGCGCGTCGTATCTATTCATTACTACATAGCGCTCGTAGTCGCCGTTCTCCTGGTCCCAGAGGCGGAGGTATTCGCGCTTGAGGTCGAAGAGGGCCTGCAGGTAATCCTCGGCGTAGCCCTTGCAGTCGGAGTACATGTCCGGATCTTCCAACGCGCTGTGTATCGCCATGCGCAGATGGCATTTGTCGGCGGTGAGCGAGATGCGGCGCAGAGCGTAGAGGGCGTGGGGGGTGGCTGCGGAGTCGACATGGATGTCGTCAATCATGTGGCTCACCGTCTCCACGCGCTCGCCCATGGCGGGGGCGGTGTTGTCGGGGTTGAAGTTGAGCAGGGGCTCCATCAGCGCGGCGCTGGTATACCAGTCGCCGACGGTGGGGTTGTACATCAGGGCGCCGACGGCGTAGAGGTCTTTCACCTTGCCGGTGGAGCCATAGAAGAGCCGCTCAAAGTTCTCGTTGAACTGCTGTTCCCGTTGCTTCAGCTCCTCGGGGTCGTCGGTCTTGAGGGGGTTCCAGGCCATCTCGGCGGCCCAGTACTGGGCGTGCCAGCTGTTGTCGAAGAGGGCCTCGCCGTTGTCGTCCCAGCAGGTAAGCATGGCACCCTCGGCGCCATCGCGATGGCCGTCGCGGTAGAGATTGGCGATATTCTTAATGTAGCGCTGCGGCGTGGAGGTCATGGTGGCGCTGTGGCCCGTCGAGGCGGCCACCCAGAAGGGGTTGCCCTGTTTCTTGAAGGGGGCAATGAGATGGCGGAAGCTGTCTATCGGCTCGTAGGCCCACATGATGTAGGTCATGTCCTTGGGCAGCTGGCGCATCATATCGGGGTTCTTGGCTACGATGTCGCCCCACATGGCTATTCTTGGAGTGGATAGTGGGTAGTGGGTAGTGGGTAGCGCTTGACCCCGACTGCTGTCCACTGTCCACTCTTCACTCCCCACTTCTTTAATAATCTCGTAGCAGCGGTTGATGTGGTTGACGTAGACTTGGTCGGCACCCAACGAATCCACAAGACGTTTGGCACGGCCAGTGCCGAGCTGCTCGGTCTCGTCGCAGTTGATGATGAAGAAGGGTGAGTTGGGTATGCGCCTGAAGGCGGCGGCGATGCGCTTGCGCAGGAATTCGTAGACCTTGGGGTTGCCGGGGTCGAAGTTGGCGCGGCTGTCCATCAGGTCCTCGTAGAAAGGTATCTTCAGCGTCTCTTCGGCGTGGGCGAAGAGCTGGAGGTTGATGACCTCGTCGGGGTGCGGCGTGCAGTCGGCGAGGTAGGCCGGCGCCAGGTCGGGGAACTCCTCCTGGTAGAGGGTGTGCTCGGTGTAGTAGTTGCAGAAGTTGTACTTCAGGGCATGCAGCGTCTGCCATTGCTTTTGGCGGTAGGCGGCGTGCGGCACGGGCCCGCGGCTCTGGTCGTCCATCCAGCCGCGGTACTTATATGCCGGCCAGTCGAGGATGGTGCAGCAGGGCAATGTGTCGTGCAGCTGACGCAGCTGGGCGAGGGTCAGACGGGCATACTCCAAGCCATTGGCACCCTCGTACTCGATGGTGATCTTGCGAGGCTCGATGGTCAAGCGGTAAGCCTGGCTCCAGTTGCCGTCGAAATGAGGCTCCTGCGGTCCGCGCCCCCATTTAACGCGCTGTTCCTTCACCTTGGCCTTGGCCAGCACACACGACTTGCCCTCCGGCGAGAGGGTCACCTGTTGCGGCGTGGGTATCAGGCCGAGGTTGACTTGTTTTTCCTGTGCCGCGGCCGTCAGGGCAAGGCACATCAGCGTCACGATCAGTACACGTTTCATCATGTCCTTTTTTGCTTGATTTGAGGGTGCAAAATTACACATTTTGAGCGACTCGGCGAAAATAAATTCTGCCGTATCGTTTTTTTTCGTAAGTTTGCATCCATGGAAGGGCGAAAGACGCCCTACCGCAAAGCCCTGATTACCAACCCCCCTAAAAGAGTAATAATAAATTTAAAACACAACTGAAATGAAAAAAAGCATCCTTCTGGTGGCCCTCTTCACCCTCGCCATGAGTGCGCAGGCCCAATGGTTCGACTTCTCGCAGAACCACTACCGCTTCGGCATCGGCATCAACTTGGGCCATGTGGGCAAAGAACCCCACTTCAACGACTTCGGCCTTGGCGTGAGCCTCAACGCCTGGGGCGTCTACCTCGACTTTCTGAGCGCCGGTCCCGTGTACAAATACGACAACCGCGTGGCCAGCATGAACGACCCGGCCAACCTCCGCTTCTTCCCCGACTCGACGACCACCGTCGTCAACCTGGGTTACCAGATCCCCGTGTTGCCCTGGCTCCGCATCATGCCCCTGATCGGCTTCAACGTCAACACCAGCGGCCTCACCGACATGGCCACCCATAACGTGCAGACCTCCGGCAGCGACGAGAGCATCAGTGTCGAGCTCTACCACGACTACAACCGGGAGTACACCTGGACCTACATCAACTTCGGTGGCGGCCTGGTGATCACCCCCGTCAAATATGTCGATATCTACGCCGTGTACACCTCCCGCGCCATCTACGGCGGCGTCAGCTTCAACATGGGCGCACTCTTCGACGAATAACACCTCCTCGGACTATGTACAAGAAATTTCACGGAATACTTGTTATCCTGGCCGTTCTGTGCGGCTCGGTTTTGAGCGCATGCTGCTCGAAGAGCGAGACGCCCGTCGATCCCCTCGACGACAGTAGCCAGTTTGTCACCCTCACCACCGCCGTGCCCGACGCGATCCTGGAGATCCGCTACTTCGGCACCTACAACTTCGTCGGCGCCCGCATCGACGGCTACCTGCAGCCCACCGCCCTCCTCACCCGGAAGGCCGCCGACAGCCTGCGTGCCGTCAGCGATGACCTCATGGCTCAGGGCTACCGCCTGAAGATCTACGACGCCTACCGTCCGCAACGGGCGGTGGACCACTTCGTTCGCTGGGCGGCCGACCTGGCCGACACCGCCATGAAGCCCTACTTCTACCCCGACCTCGACAAGAGCGTCCTCTTCGAGCAGGAATACATCATGGAAAAGAGTGGCCACACCCGCGGTTCGACGGTCGACCTGACCATCTTCGACATGCGCACCGAGAAAGAGGTGGACATGGGCGGCACGTTCGACTGGTTTGGTCCGGAGAGCCATCCCGACTTCTGCGGCAACCCGGAGACGGGCGAGTACAACGGCGACAACAGCGCCTCGCCCACGGGCCGCAGCATCACTGCCGAGCAGTTTGCCAACCGCATGATACTTCGCCGCGCCATGCTCGCCCACGGCTTCAAGCCCCTCGACAGCGAGTGGTGGCATTTCACCCTGCGCGAAGAGCCCTTCCCCGACACCTACTTCACCTTCCCCGTGCAGCAGCTCTGATGGGCATGCAGGCTGTCAGCCTGCGTGCAGCACACTAGAAAAAAGCCACCCTTTCGTAGGGTGGCTTTATTGTTACCTCAGACAACCGAGGTACCGGTGGATCGTCTCCTCGATGCCCAGGTAGAGGGCGTCGGAGATGAGGGCGTGGCCTATCGATACCTCATCACACCAGGGGATCTGCTGGTGGAAGAAGGCCAGGTTCTCCAGCGAGAGATCGTGCCCGGCGTTGAGTCCCAAGCCGCAGTCGCGCGCCACCTTGGCTGCCTCGACAAAGGGGGCGATGGCCGCCTCGCGGTTGGCGGCATACTCACGCGCATAGCTCTCCGTGTACAGCTCCACACGGTCGGTGCCGGTCTTGGCGGCCATCTCGATCATCTGTGGGTTGGCGTCGATAAAGATACTCACGCGGATACCGCAGACCTTGAACTCCTTGACCACATCGCAGAGGTAGTCCTGATTATTGACTGTGTCCCAACCGGCGTTGGAGGTCAGAACCCCTTCGGCGTCAGGCACCAGCGTCACCTGCGCGGGCTTGATTTCTTTCACCAGGTCGATGAAGCCGTAGGGCTTGCTCTTGGACACTCCCTTAGGATTTCCCTCGATATTGTATTCCGCGCCTATCAGTGGCTTGATAGCCAGCGCGTCGGCATAGCGGATATGCCGCTCGTCGGGCCGCGGATGCACCGTAATACCCTGCGCCCCGAAGCGCTCGCAGTCCACGGCAAATTTTAGCACATCTGGCGTGTTCCCACCCCGCGCATTGCGGATGGTAGCCACCTTGTTGATATTGACACTCAGCTTGGTCATAATGATTACCTTGTATTTAATTATTTCTTTGTTGATTTATAAATTTTATGTCAAGCAGACAAGACATGTTAAAACTCTTCAATAATTTCCGGATGTGTCAGGAATTGAAATAGTCCTACTGTCAGAATGCCGTTAGCATCAAACATAGGGGGGTAATGGCCGGCAACTATCAGAATCTTCTTGAACGAGTCCCCGATTTGCAGAAGCGAGCGCTTCTCCTGTTCTTCTTTTTGAATATCCTGCAATTGATAGGCCGACTGGATATAATAGCGTCGTGGACCTTTGTTAGCGACAAAATCCACTTCAAGATGGGCTCTCGATCCTTTAGCATCCCGGGTTTCCACATTGCCCACGTCTACGGAGTAGCCGTGCTGCCGAAGTTCGTTGTATATGACATTTTCCATAATATGCCCCCTATCAAGCTGCCGGAATGACAGCAGTGCATTACGAAGTCCTATATCCTGGAAATAATATTTCGATTGTGCTCCGATATACCCTTTGCCGCGAATATCATACCGTAAGGCATGTTCTATGAGAAATGACTCTTCAAAATATTTTACATACGAAGCCACTGTTTTATTTGTTATCGAAAGGTTCTTCTTGCTAGAAAAAGCATTCGTCAAGTTGTTGATGTTCGTAAGCGAGCCGACACAAGAAGCCATCACGCGAATCAACTCCTTGATCTCAGGGACATTCTCTATACGGTTGCGTTCCATAATGTCGCGTAAATATACCGTATTAAACAGTTGTCGCAAATAGGCAGTCTTTTTATCCTCCGTATCCATAGACAACAATCCCGGTAATCCTCCATACGTCGAATATGAATCCCACGCCTCTTGTACAGATCCAGAACAAGCGCTCACATATTCGGAGAATGACAGAGGAGCAAGATGGATTTCAAAACTTCGTCCTCGGAACTCCGTAGCTATATCCGAGGACAGGAAACGGGAATTGCTGCCCGTCACATACGTATCCACATTGTTGAATAACAGCAAACTGTTTAGCACCTCAGGGAAATGGTCTACCATTTGAACCTCGTCGATTACCACATAGTGCATATCCACATTATTTCCCGCAAAAGCCTCAATCTTGTTGAGCAACTTATCGGGGTCTCGAAAACTGCGATTGCGCCAGTCTTCCATACTTAAGAAGAGCATATTATCTTCCCCAACTCCCATCTCATGCAGCCTGCTACGAAACAACTCGTTCAGCAGAAACGACTTGCCGCATCGACGTATTCCCGTTACAACCTTGACAAGCCCATTATGCATCGAACCGACAAGATTTTCAACATATTGTTTTCTTTTTACCACCATCTGTTGTTCCAATTTCTTGCCCAATTTGGCCACTTTTTGGAATGCAAAAATACGATAAATTATTAAACCAGTAAAAAAAAGTTCACACGACCATCCCAATCACACACCCAACACAAAGGGAATAAACACATTACACCACTATAGGATCGTTCTTCCAATTCTCAAACACATAATTAACATACTGAGAATTGCACAAATCAAGGCCAAAACTTATCGATATCGGGCGTATTGCCACCCCGCGCATTGCGGATGGTGGCCACCTTGTTGATATTGACACTCAGCTTTGTCATTGTTGTATCGGTATTAAATTCGGTTGCAAAAATACACAAAATAAATAAACTACGCAAATAAAATACAATTATTACTTCAAAATTTCACCTGCATCCGACGCGATTCCCACACGGCTCGCACCTCGTGGTCGTTGAAAAAACGTATGGATTTCTTATTGCTCATTGTCGTTAATTATATTCACGCATTCCAATACCCACTCACGCATTTACACATTTACGCATTCACACATTATTGTATTCTGGTCTTTAAGGCCCTGCAGCTGCCGCATGTATTGCTTGCGATATATTAGGTCTTGTTGTTGCATATTATTCTTTTATTCTTACAGGTATGAAGGTCTGTGATGCGAGGGGAAGAGTGTTTCTCCGTCGGTGATGGCGTCCAGCCAGATGTCGGTTGTAATGTCGATTTGGGCATTGCTGAGGTCGGCACCAGAGAAATCGGCACCAGCCACCTCGCAGCATTTTATTTCTGCATTGCTCAAATCAGCATTGCGTAGGTTGGCTCCAGTAAGGTTACAGAATCCTATATAGGCGTCGGAGAGGTTGGCATCTTCCAGGTCGGCATTGCTCAGGTCCAATTCGTCGAGGAAAGCCGTGCTGAGGTCGTCGGTGCAGCCTTGTTCCTCTCCAAGTCGGGCGATCACTTCTCCCTGCATGTTCCTGATTTCAACCGGACGTGTCGGATGGCGCCAGCCATGATGACCACCGCCTTGGGGTGCAGGTTGACCACGTATGATAAGCGTTGTTTTCTTCATATTATAATATTATACATCGTCCCGGGTCAAATCCGTTAGTTCTATGTTCTCCATGAGAGACGTACCCCAGCTGGTTAGAAATGACACGTGTGTCGCCAATCTGTGCATCGATATTCCTATGCGAGTGCCCGTAAATCCAATAGTCGATGCCTGACTCTGCGATGTAGTTGCTCAATTCCACTGTAAAAGCACCATTTATCAGGCTGTCGCGGAACTCAGGAGCGGTGCATAGTCCTGTCGGCACATGATGTGTGAGCGTGATCTTGAACTTTGCAATACTCTCTGAGACGGCCTTCTTCACAAACTGCAGGCAGCGCTCATGCTCAAGGTTGAAGGTGTCGGACGAAAGACGGTGGCCGTTATATCTGATTCGGTAAAAGTCACTCACGCCCCTCTCTGTCAGATAAGAGTTTTCGGGTTTGATATAAGCCCAAAGGGTAGAGACAATGATATCGACTTCACCCATATTGACAACTCCATTATAGTATGCATGCACGTTTGACCGTATCTGCTTGCAGTAGCCGTCAGGAATGGTGGCAAGGTCATAGTGCCCATAGAAATCGTGGTTGCCAAAGCATACAATCACCCGTTGATAGTGTTCTGAGGCCCAATTCCAGAATTCATACCGCGAATAGGTGTCCTCCTTGGAATCGGGGAGGTCGAGATAGGCGGTGTCGCCCGCAACGAGCAATATGTCGCCCGTCACCTCCAACGGACGCTCCGCAAGATAGGCACGGTTCTCTGGAAATTCCAGGTGCAGGTCGCTAATAAATTGTAATTTCATTTCTCTAGTATCTGTGCCATACGTTCAAACGCACGGAGGTATAATTTATAGTTCCGGCTGTCGGAAACGTCAAGCAGGTCATTCAACAAGGGGCTCTCCTCATTCTTTGTCAGTTCTCCTCGTAACATTTCTGCGTAGAAGTGTCGGTGCTCATCGGACAGTATTTTTTTTAGGTCGGCAGCCATCCATTCTGTGCCAGCCACAATGACGTCAAATTGTTCTGTGTTGGTGTCCACTTCAGGAGGCAGCCCGTCGTGAGCCAATGCGTAAGCAACGTAGACATTCTGTAACAGAAAAGCCATGTCGACGGCGTCTTTCTTGGTCTTCATCCGTCGGTCGTTCCAGGAATCCAGTTTGATTAGGAACTGACCGCTGAGTGATGCCAGCCGAAAAGCGAAGGCTCCGTCTACCGTCACTTTGTCAGCCGCCCGCATCACATCCTCAAAACAGCGCACCGACATCACGGGCGATCCCTCTGGTGGCCAAGCCACTTGGTCTTCTTCGGCTATTGCGCCAAACGGCACAATGTCCACCTCGAAACGGATGCGTCCATTGCTTCCCAGATAGTAGAAACGTCGTTTCTCACGGGCTTTCTCGAAGTGGTTCTGCAACAAGATGCTTGTCAGCCTCTCATACTGGTTCCAGTCTTGCAGCATCACCGCCACATCCAAATCCATCGTGCGTCGAGGTGCGTTTGTCACATCCAGCAGTCGCAACGCAATGTCGCGGGCCGCTGCACCCACCACAAACACCTCAGCCCCCAATTGTCTATAGCAGCCAGCTAAAACCTGCAGCGTCTCAGCCATCAAGTCGTTTTGAAGATCCTCCTTGTGAATTGTGTATTCCATAGTTTCTTATAGTAGTGGCTTGATGCGTTCAGCCGTTTCGCGACAGCGGTCGTCGTTGGTGGCCAACAGGTCGGCATACACCACCAGTAATGGCGTACCTGCAGTTCGCCAGAAGCGTTTGTAGACGAATATCTCGCCTTGTCGATTTGGTATCATACGACCTGTGGCAATCAGACCGTCGGCATTGTCAGCAGTATAGATGTCCCATCGTTCGGGTAGAATGTAGCCATCCAGCAGGGCGGCTGCCGGCTCTCCACCCCAGCACATCGTTTCGGGCAGTTGAATAGATTGCCACTGGTTTCGCACCGCTGGCGAGAGGAATGTGAAACGGCTGATAAGAAGTTTGGGCTTCAGCGTTTCTGCATAGCCCTGTGTCCAATGATCGATTAGTGACTGACGTTTGCGGAGCAGTCTCGTTTTGCCATCATCGACAATAAAACCACGATTGGTGAGGTCTGTCAGCGTGCTGTGCACCGCTCCTACGGAAACGCCCGCCGCAGAGGCAATTTCGCGGATGGTTTTACCTACATTTTCCTTGTTTTGAAGCAGGTAAAAGATGGTTTTGGTCTCTGCTTTTTGCATATTTTGTTCATTAATTACCTGTTGTTCAAAATTTTTGAACATGCAAATATTTTGAACAAACACGCTGCAAAATTACACAAAATAAACAAACTACGCAAATAAAATACAATTATTACTTCAAAATTTCACCTGCATCCGACGCGATTCCCACACGGCTCGCACCTCGTAGTTGTTGAAAAAACGTATGGATTTCTTATTGCTCATTGTCGTTTATTAAATTCACACATTATGGCATTCTAATTTTGGGTCTTGCAATTATGCAATATCCTCTTTATTATATCAAAGTCGTCGGTCAGTTCTCGTTTGAATTCTATGCGGTTGGTATTGGCTATATTTGATAATCCTTGTTGTTATATTCTTACATGTATGAAGGTCTGTGATGCGAGGGGAAGAGTGTTTCGCTGTCGGTGATGGCGTCCAGCCAAATGTCGGTTGTAATGTCGATTTGGGCATTGCTTAGGTCGGCGCCAGAGAAATCGGCTCCAGTCACCTCGCAGCATTCTATCTCTGCGTTGCTTAAATCGGCATTGCGAAGGTTGGCACCGGTAAGATTGCAGAATCCTATGTAGGCGTCGGAGAGATTAGCACCTTCAAGGTCTGCATTGCTCAGGTCCAACCCGTCGAGGAATGCCGTGCTGAGGTCATCGGTGCAGCCTTGATCCTCACCCAGTCGGGCGATTACTTCTCCCTGCATATTCTTGATAACGACCGGATAGTTTAGATCGCCATTCATTTGTTTTCGTATTCCAGTTTGGTGATGGTTGTATTGGGGTCGACGGTGAGTACTTCGTCGTAGGTGAGGCCGTATAGGTGATAGACGCGGAGGTCGATTTCGCGGTCGGTGGCATCGATTTGGTCGGTGAGTTGGTGACAAGCGTCGGAATACTGGCGGAAGTAGTCTTCCCACTCGTCCTGCTGCTGGAGGGTGAGTTTGATTTTCTGCTTCTTCAGCTCTGCCACAAAGGCAGCGAAGTCCATCTGGTCGAATGTCTGCAAGGCTGTTGTAATCTTCACTCCTTCGATATTCTCCGTCAAGCGACGCAGGAAACGGCGGCGCATTTCTTGAAGTTGCTTGTTGAGGGAAAGCATTGTGTCAGCAAGTTCGATAAAAGGTTGTTGGTTGTTACATTTCTTAATTGGAAGTTGGCCTAAAACAACTTTTTTGACCTCAGGAAACACACGGTTTTCCTCTTGTACAATACTTTGATAAAGATAGTTGATTAATTTGCTATTAAGAATAGGTAGTACATATTTTAAAGAGTAATATGTATTAAGGGTTCCTACATTATAAACATTGTTTAAGTTAATCCTTTGTTCGCAATCAATATTAGCAATAATTCGATCAGCAGTTTGACGGATTATTATCTTCTCGGAATCAAAAAATGGAGCCTGTTCTCTTGGTTCAGCCAACCATTTCCCATAAGAAAGGTACATTTCGGGTTGTGATAGAAAGATATATCGATGAAAATCTTTTCCATTAACACAACAATAATAGGTATTATCTTTGGGGAAATTAGCAGTAAAAACTTTGTTTTTAACAATTTCCTCTGTTTGTTTGGGGATTCCTTTGCCCTTTTGATAAGCTTTAATGCCTACAATTACATTTGCTATTCTCTCTAAAGGTTCAGAGTTATTGTAAAGTTTATTACGATTGAAAGTGTTGAATCCAAAGAAATATGTTCCGTCTGGATTAATGAAGTCTTTGTAATCTACAATTGATTTCTCCCCCGCAAACTCAGACTTATAAACTGATAGTGGAATCTTGTCTTTTTGATTGTTCTGTTTACTTATGATTATTGAAATAGTATCACCTATATTAGCATCAGGAAATACTTCATAATTATATCTGCTTACAGCCAAAATATTGTTTGCCGCTATTTTTGCTCTCAAATTCTTGAAATAATATTGCGTAGAATATGTTGCAGGAGTAATATATCCCAACAATCCGTTTTGTTTTAACAGACGGATTCCTCTTTCAAAAAAGATCACATAAGAATTTACTTGATATTCAAATGTTTCATATTTGGATTTTAAATATTCTTTTACTTCATCATCAAGTTCTGCTCCATACGGCGGATTTCCGATCACCACATCAAAGCCGCCTTTTTCGAAAACTTGCGGAAACTCTTTCTGCCAGTCGAAGGCTTTGTTCCCTGCAACGGCGGGGTCGCTGATTAGGGAATTGCCGCACTTGATGTTTCGGTTCAGCGTGTTGAGTTTGCGGTGGGGCTTGGCAGTACGCAGCCAGAGGGCCAGCTGCGCTATCTCGACGCTTTCTTCGTTGATGTCCACGCCATAGAGGTTGTTCTCCAGGATGCTGTTCTCGACGTTCTGGAATACGATTGAGGCACCCGTCAACTTGGCATCCATCTCGTCGATGAGCGCATGCTCATTCATGAGGAACTGCAGGGCGGCGTTGAGGAAGGCACCGCTTCCGCAGGCGGGGTCGAGGATGGTGAGTTGCAGCAGCCACTCACGGTATTGGTTCAGTTTATCAAGTAGCTTCAGCTTGGTTTGTTTCTGGCGGTTTTTATCGGCGAAATACTCTTCCTCGACGATGCCCAACTCGCTCTTCTTCTCGGCACAGAGACGGCCGACGGTGTTTTCAACGATATACTTTGTGATATACTGCGGTGTGTAGAACACGCCGTCCTGCTTGCGCTTGGAGGTTTGCGGCTTCTCGCCGCTGTTGATCTGCTGACTGACTTCCTCGATTTCTGACAGCGAGTTTTCGAAGATATGGCCGAGGATGTTCACATCGACCTCACTCTCGAAGTCGTAGGAGGAGAGGCGGCTGGTGTGTTCCACCAGCGGCTCGTCGCTGATGACGATATTGTCCAGCACCTCGTCGGGCTTGAAGAGGCCTCCATTGTATGCGAAGATATCGTACTTCTTACCATGGAAACCTGTATTCATTTTGCTAAAGTACTTCTTTATTTGGTCATATAATGGAGTATAATCGTCATTTTCCACCCTTTGCTCCCACCAAGTGATAATCGTCATCATCGAATTTGGTGGCAACAACCCTCCATCTTCTGCAAAGAAAATGAAGAGCAAGCGGTCAAGAAGTTTTTGGGTTTTCTTGAAGAGCAGCAGTTGCCATTCTTTCTCATCTGTTCCCTCTTTTGCGGGGTTGTTCTTCACGATGTCGGCAAAGAGCGCCTGCTTGAACTGTGAGTAGTCTTTGTATAGGGCTTTGGTGATTTGGTCCTCGGAGGATACCGATTCCTGCTTCATGGTGCAGGCCACACCTCGTTGCACCTGTGGCCATGCAAGGACAAGATACAACTCTTGGAATTCCTGCTCGGAAATGTGGAAGAGGTTCCACTCGCGATACTCGACAGCATTGTCGATATAGAGGCGCAGTTTCTCGAAGTTGGAGATGACTACCAGACGGGCATCGGGATGCTGGCTCTTGTAGTTGAATGCCTGCGGCTCCACCTTTGCGAGGTCGGTGGTCTTGTGGTCTTTCAGTTCGATAACGCCTATGACTTTTCCGTCCTGCAGTATGGCGCCGTCGGCTTTCTTGGCGTCGGTCTCGTTTTTCTGTTCGGTGATGAGGTTGTATTCGGGCGATGGGTTGAGAGTGTAGCCCAATACTTTGACAAAAAGCTCGCGCAGAAAACCTTCCTGGAACTGTTCCTCCTTGGATTGGAGTATGTTTTGCTGCACCTCGGTGTTGAGGAAATAGCTTTTATATTGTGCCCACGCACGTTGCAGGCATTCGGGTTCAAGCAGCGCAAGGTATTTCTTAATTATGTTCTTTTGGAAAAGCATAGTGATATTTTTAGATTGCAAAGATACGCATTTTTTCTTGAATGGCAAAATATAATGAATGTGTGAATGCGATAATACGCTAATTAATGCAGCATGCGGTAGATGGTGTCGGAGGTGCGGAGGCGGGAGCCGCGGAGGAAGGCGTAGAGATGGAATGTTTGATTGTGGGAATGCGTTTGCTCCTCTGTGGTTGCAGGCCGTGTCTCCTGGGGAGCCAGGCAGAATGTGTTAGTATTGTCGGAGGCGGCTGCCGTTTGGAGCCATTCGTCGGGGAGGAGGGCGGTGACCACGCCAGCGGAGCGAGGGACGGGGGCGGCAAGGAAACCGGCACATAGCGTAGGGTTGTAGGCGAAGAGGTACAGGCTGTCGCTGGCGTCACCGCCGCGGGGAGCGAAGGTGACGGTGAGGCGGCCGTCGGCATCGACGACGGCCGACAGGATGTCGGCACCAGTTACAGGTCCTCTGCTGACAGCCACCTGTGGATAGTCGATGTCGCCGTCGGACGTGAAGCAGGCCTTGTTCAGTCTGCGAAAGAGGGCGTAGGTGCTATTATGTTCCCGCACGGCCATGTGATGCAGCCCGATGAGGTGGGCTTCCTTCATATACGACGAGAGCTTGGAGATGAGCGCGAAACTGCTACGATGCGCCTGCTGAGCCTCCGTCTGCGGGTTGCTGACATGGGAGGGCATGGTACGCTCGCACTGCCGTCCGTGCCAGGTGTAGTAGATCTTGTTGCCAAGCTTTCCGATTTCTATATCGCCGTGTTTTGTCGCCATAATGAAGGAATTTGTCGTTTTAACGTATGAAGGGCGTTTTTATTGTGTGGTCATGGTAAGTGGCAAATAAGCGAGGGCGCGTCTCTCCGAGACGCCATTAGTAAGTTGGCTATCAACCCCCAGACTGCTCTTCGCTTGTCTGGGGTTATTAAGACTATGCCTCTTCGAGGCATTGCTATGGGATCAGCGTACTGGACGCCATACCCATAAGCAGATCTTCGCTTGTCTGGAAAATCTACATGAAACCTCGACGGGGTTTAGAACCATAAGAATCTGATGTTCGCTATTAAAATGATACCCCTATGGGGTAGTTTTTGGAAATTGCGAATCATCCATAATATAATTTATAAATAAATTATATTATCAGTCTCACTACCAACCATTTACACCCACACATCAAGTCTCTACCAACCCTATACCAAGTCTATACCAACTCTATACCAAGTCTATGGGTACCCAAAGGTGCCACTAAGGTACCTATAAGGTGGCTATACCTTGGTTTTAGGTTGACTATACCCCGGCTGTGCCGAGGCATGATTTAGGGGGTGTCCCATAAGTTAGAAAGTCATCCCGGAGGGGTAAACTGACGATTGGTCTATTTTACGCCCCGCAGGGGCATAAGGCATTGTTTCTTATGCCCCTGCGGGGCGTATTTGATCAAACATACCCTAACGGGGGCGATGCCCCCGCCTAAGTTCTTTGTCCCCCGTGGGGAGACTTACGGTCCCTCGCTTATAGAGCGAATAAACAACAAGCCCCAAAAGGGGCGGCAGATTGTTGGAATTCAATGTTCTGCCGCCCCTTCTGGGCTTGGTGGTACGAAAAAAAAAGACGCAGGGGTTTCGGTCTACGACCTCCACCCCTGCCTATACTCTGTCAGTCCTTCGGACTTATGGAACACACTCTCTATGCGTTGTCTAGGCTTTGCCTACCCTACTCTGCCGTCACAGTTTGAATTCCTTGCGGATGGGGTCCACCATGTCGAGTTTCTCCCAGCCGAAGAACTGGACGGTCTTTTGCTGGGGTTTGCCGTTCTTGTAGACGGTGACCTCGGCTTCGTAGGGGTCGCGGCCCATGTGGCCGAAAGAAGCGGTGGGACGGAAGATGGGGTTCTTCAGGCCGAAGCGCTCCACGATGGCATAAGGGCGCAAGTCGAAGAGTTTTCTAACCTTCTCGGCGATTTCGCCGTCATGCATCTTCACATGGGCGGTACCGTAAGTATTGACATAGAGGCCCACAGGCTCGGCCACGCCGATGGCGTAGGCCACCTGCACCAGACACTCGTCGCAGACGCCGGCAGCCACCAGGTTCTTGGCGATATGGCGCGTGGCGTAGGCCGCCGAACGGTCCACCTTCGACGAGTCCTTGCCGCTGAAGGCACCGCCGCCGTGGGCACCACGGCCACCGTAGGTGTCGACGATAATCTTGCGGCCCGTGAGGCCCGTGTCGCCGTGGGGGCCACCGATGACGAACTTGCCTGTGGGGTTGACGTAAAGTTGAAAGATGAAAATTGAGAATTGAGAATTGGCTGACACACTGCCTTTTACTCCAAAGAGCTTTTGTGTCTCCTTCGGCAGGCGCTTGATAACGCGCGGGAGGAGCACCTTCTCCACGTCCTTGCGGATCTGTTCCTGCTCCACGTCGGGGTCGTGCTGGGTGGAGACGACGATGGTGTCGATACGCTCGGGGCGGCCTTCGTCGCTGTACTGCACCGTCACCTGGCTCTTGGCGTCGGGGCGCAGGTACTTCATCTGCTTGCCCTCGCGACGGATGCGCGAGAGCTCTTGCAGGATGATGTGGGCCAGGGTGATGGGCAGCGGCATCAGCTCGGCGGTCTCGCGGCAGGCGTAGCCGAACATCATGCCCTGGTCGCCGGCCCCCTGGTCACGCTTGGCCTTGCGGCTGACGCCCATATTGATGTCCTGGCTCTGCTCATGGATGGCGCTAAGCACGCCGCAGCTCTCGGCCTCGAACTTGTACTCGCCCTTGGTGTAGCCGATCTCGCGGATGACATCGCGCACGGTGGTCTGCACATCGACATAGCCGTTGCAGGTCACCTCGCCACTCACCACGGCCAGGCCGGTGGTCACCAACGTCTCGCAAGCCACATGACTCTCGGGGTCGTGACGCAGGAACTCGTCCAACAGGGCATCGCTGATCTGGTCGGCCACCTTGTCGGGATGGCCTTCGCTTACACTTTCACTTGTGAAGAAATAACTCATATTCTATGTTTTATTAACTACTATTGTGGCGTGCCTCCGGCACGCTGGCGGGCGGGGATGCGTTGTTTTCCCCACATTACGCTTCGCTCATGTGGGGTTATTCACGCTTCGCGTGGGGTTGTGCCTTCGGCACATATCTGCAATGAAATTACCGATGAATTAACGCTTTAGCATTTTTTCAAGTGGTTGCAATCATTACAAATCTATCCACATTCGCGCTGCAAAGATACGAATTGTTTTTGATATGGAGAAAAAAAGAATATTTTATTGCGCCACCACGCCGGTGAAGACGCCGGCGATGCCGCCGGCGAAGAGCTTGACGCTCATGGCCAGCAGGATGACACCGAAGAACTTGCGCAGCACATAGACGATGTCGGCGCCCAGGCGGTTGGCGATCTTGTCGAGGAAGCGGATGACGAAGTAGTCGAGCACAATATTGAGCAGCAGACCGATGAGGATGTTGACGGTGGCATACTCGGCGCGGAGCGAGATAAGGGCCGTGATAGCGCCGGGTCCGGCGATGAGGGGGAAGGCCACAGGCACCACGCTGGCGCCGCTCGAGGGGCCGTCGTTCTTGATGATCTCGCGGCCGAGCACCATCTCCAACGCCAGGATGAAGAGCACCAGGGCGCCGGCCACGGCGAAGGAGGCCGAATCGATGCTGAACAACCGCAGCAAGCCGTCGCCGACGAAGTAGAAGGCCACGAAGAGCAGCAGCGCCACCGAGGTGGCCTGCAGGGGCTTGATGGCCTTGCCCTGCTCGCGCATGGAGACGAAGATGGGGATGGAGCCCGTAATGTCGATGATGGCGAACATCACCAGGAAGGTGCTGAATATCTCAACAAAATTGATCTGCTGTAACATGGTTTAGTGTTTTAAAGTCCTTTGATAGTGGCAGGCGAGCAAGCGGCCATCGTCGTCATAGAGGTGGAGGCCTGAGCCCTCGCAGTAGCGCCACACCTTGCACGAGGCGCACTGGTCCTTGCGGGCCCAGCGGCGGTCGCGCATCACCTGGAAGCAGTTCTGCCAGACGTCCCAGAAATCGTCCTTGTAGATATTGCCTTGGTCCATGTGGCTGCGAACCGAGGTGCAGCCGCTGATGGCGCCGTCGCACCGGATGGAGGCCACCTCGACGCCGCTGCGGCAGTAGAAGAAGTAGTCGCGCACCTGCTGCTCGTAGTCGCCCAAGAAGCCCTCGCAGGCATAACTTACTTTGAGGGCGGAAGTCGGAGGGCGGAGGGCGGAGGTTTGAGGGCGGAGGGCGGAGGTCGGAGGGCGGAGGTCGGAGGTGCGGCACTCTTTGATGAAATCCAGCAGGCCGCGGAACTGTTCGTCGGAGAACTGCAGCTCTGGGTTGCCGGCGGCGCGCCCCATGGGGAAGATACTGAAGAGGCGCCAGGCGGGAACACCGAGGGAGACGAGGGAGTCCTTGAACTCACGCAGCGTGGGGTAGTTGCGCGGATTGACGCAGGTAACGACATCCCACAGCAGGTCCTTCTGCCGCGCCAGCAGGCGGATGGCCGCCGTGGCCTTCTCGAAGCTCTGCGGATGGCGGCGGATCCAGTTGTGCTCCTGCTCGAAGCCGTCGATGCTGACGGTGATGCTGTGCATGCCGGAAGCCATGAGACTCTCCAAGCGCCGCTCGTCGAGCAGGAAGCCGTTGGTCACCACCCCCCAGGGGTAGCCGCGGCGGTAGAGCTCGAGGCCCACCTGCTCCAGGTCGTCGCGCAGCAGCGCCTCGCCTCCGGTGACGATAATGAACACCCGGTGCGGGTCGACATGGGGCGTAATGGAGTCGATGACGCGGAGGAAGTCCTCGGCGGGCATGTCCGTCACCGCCGGAGCCACCTTGCAGTCGCTGCCGCAGTGGCGGCACGACATGTTGCACCGCAGCGTGCACTCCCAGAAGAGGGAGCGCAGCGGATGCAGCTCCGCCTGCGTGTGCCGCAGCTGGCGCTGCAGTTCCAGTCCAACCCGCTGTTTGACCGTGAGGCTCATGGTTTGTCGACCAGGCTGTCGTTATACTCCGTCGAGGGGACACCATACATCGGTGTGATCTCGTCCTCCGGACAGCCATACATTTTTTCGCACGACGAAACATTCACGCCCAGCAGACCCAGCAACAGGGCCAGCATCCAGTGCTTAGCTTTCAGGAATTTTGTTTTCATAGCGTTCGGTATGTTATTTCTTTTCCAGTTCGATCTCCACCTCCTTGCTGAAGGTGCCGCGGTTCCAACCTTCGGCGCCGCTGACGTTCTCGGGCTTGACGCTGAGGCCGATGAGCTGGTTCTGATAGTCGCCGTTCTCGTGGCCGTCCACGTCGCGGAACATCAGGCGGACCTCCTCCTGCGGGGTGCCGCTGTTCTGGATCTCGAAGCGGCCCTCGTCGTCGGTGCGCACCTCGGTACCATCGAGCCACTGCTGCACCATCTCGGGGTCGCCCTCGATGCCGTCGGCGCTGGCTTCCATGTTGCGCTCCAACATGTTGACGCGGATGTCGCGCACCGGACGCCCCTCGGCGTCCTTCACCTGGCCGCGGATCATGAAGTTCATGGTCGGCACGCCGTACATCAGGCGCATCTCGCCGCGGTCGCGCTCACGCTCCTCGACCGGAGCGGGTTCCTCCTCCACCTTGGGCTCCGCCAGTTTCTTCTGGCTGTGGCACGAGGTGAATCCCAGGGCGCCCATCACGCTGACGAGCAGCCAATTTTTCAGTTTCAGATATTTGACTTTCATATTTCGATTAACGAAGCCGTCGCGAAATTATTGCATCGCCACCCGTGATTTTTTAATAATTGTCAGCCATCTTCACATATCAAAGAGCGCGTCTCTTCGAGACGCTGCAATCGGTCGGGGTATCATTCCTCCCAAGACTGCACTTCGTTTGTCTGGGGTTATTGAGATTATGCCTCTCCGAGGCATTGTTGCTGGTCAACCCATCGGCATGCCCGTGACCATTACAAATAACCATCTTCACATATCAAAGAGCGCGTCTCTTCGAGACGCTGCAATCGGTCGGGTATCATTCCTCCCCAGACTGCACTTCGTTTGTCTGGGGTTATTGAGATTATGCCTCTTCGAGGCATTGTTGCTGGTCAACCCATCGGCATACCCGTGACCATTACAAATAACCATTTTCATATCAAAGAGCGCGTCTCTTCGAGACGCTGCAATCGGTCGGGGTATCATTCCTCCCCAGACTGCACTTCGTTTGTCTGGGGTTATTGAGATTATGCCTCTTCGAGGCATTGTTGCTGGTCAACCCATCGGCACACCCGTGACCATTACAAATAACCTTTTTCTTTTGTTTGGAGATATTTCAACTGATGAAATACCGGCATCATCCAGGCATCATCCAGGCATCATCCAGGCATCATCCAGGCATCATCCA
>CAMHDJ010000030.1 GCA_946183915.1 uncultured Bacteroidales bacterium
ATGCCGCTGTCTGGATCCCGTGGGCTCACGCCCACGGCTAATGTGTGTCGCCCCTTGCGGGGCTTCCATTAGTTATGCCGCTGTCTGGATCCCGTGGGCTCACGCCCACGGCTAATGTGTGTCGCCCCTGCGGGGCTTCCTTTTGTTATGCCGCTGTCTGGTCCCCGTGGGCTAACGCCCACGGCTAGTGCGTGTCGACCCCTTCGGGGCTCCCGCCTCACGCCGAGTGCTTCCGGTGGAAGAGGATGTTGCCCACGATGCCCCAGAAGTAGCGCCAGTCGGTCCGGAACGGGTGCTGGAGGTAGGCCTCCAGGTAGCGGCGTTCGCTCGCCTGCACCTCGTCGATGGTCTCGGGGGTGTGGCGGTCGTAGTAGAACGGCGGCAGCAGGCCCGGCTTGGCCTTCACGCGCAGCTGCTGCATCTCGGGGCTGTAGAGGTTGAAGTACTGGTGGCTCAGTGGCCGCACGCCGACCAGCTTCATGTCGCCCCGCAGCATGTTCCACACCATCGGCAGCTCGTCGAGCCACACCCGCCGCAGCACCCGGCCCCAGAAGTTGACGCGGTAGTCGTCCTTGAACTTGCCCCCGCGCTCGAGGCTCTGGTAGTGGTAGATGTAGGGCTGCACGTACTCGGAGTAGGTGTACATGGTGCGGAACTTGTGCACCACGATGTCGTTGCCGTCCTTGCCCACGCGCCGCAGGTGGATGATCGGCGAGCCGGTGGGCGGCGTGTCGTCGACCGGGGCCTTGGTTTTGCGGCCGGTGACGAAGAATTCGCCCTCGCGGAACTGCTCGTCCACCACCTCGAAGCCGGCCCTGTACAGGCGGCCGATGATCTCCACGCGGCTCATCGTGCGGTTCTTGCCGCCGGTGACGGCGAAGTAGAGGCCGTGCGTCAGCCGCAGCTTGGGGCACACGCGGTGCCAGAGGTACTGCCAGCCGACCACCAGCTGCCGCAAGCCCCACGGGTAGCGCTCGCGGATCAGGCGCCGCTTGAGGACGGCCGTCATCGAGTGGCAGCAGAGGTAGCTCCCCTCGGGCAGGCCGCGGTTGGCGGTGTAGAGCAGGTCGTCCAGCCGCTCCACGGTGTGCAGCGGGCGCGCCATGAAGAGCAGCTTCGGCGCCTTGCCCTCCAGGCGGTAGGCCAGCGCCTCGGGGGTGCGGGTGGTGAAGGGGGTGACGACGATGCTGTCGGCATACTCCAGCTGCTTCTGCTTGAGGTAGCCGAAGGTCTGCTTGTAGCCCATCGACGCCGTGTTGTCCAGGAAACGGCGCACCTCCGGATCGTCCACCTGGGCGGTGTCCAGCTTGGCGCCCTGCTCGCTCCCTTGTTCGGTGTAGCGGGGCTCGACCTCGTACTGTAATCTGAAAAGACCTGATTTCATTCCGCTTTCCTCAGCAGGCTGGGGTGGATGTAGGTGGTGGCGACGGCCACGACGCCACGGATGGTGACCACCAGTCGGCGGTCGCGTTTGATGCGTTTGATATGCCCCTCGGCGCCTTTGAAGGGTCCGCCGGTGACCACCACGCGGTCGCCCTCGTGGTACTCCGGCCGGTCGTCGCCCAGCAGGGTGAGCCCCTCGCGCCCGGCGGTGACCACGAAGCGGAACACCTCCATCTCGCGGTCCGGGATGGCGGCGGGCCGGCGGCTGCCCATCTCGCGGTAGAGCCACACGCGCTGCCACCGCTCGGCCACGAAGCGCTGCACCTCCTCCTCGCGGCAGCGCACGAAGAGCAGGTTGCCGATCACACCCGTCGGGGCGAAGAATTCGAGCCCCGCCTCGCGCGCGTCGTCGATCGCGGGCTGCACGCGGTTGAAGTACACCTTCATCGCGTACCATTGCCGCCCGTCGGCAGCCCCTGTTTTGACCTCGCTCTGCATGGACCTATGGGCATTATCTCCCCTCCTCCACACTCTTGTGTGGAGTCCTCCGGAGGTTCGTCAGCGGGGATTGGCCTGACTTGCGGGCGTTCCTATCGCAGGAATGTTGCCGTAACCCCCTGGTTGATAGTGAAAAACATGAGTTTTTTCCACTAAAAACCTTTCTGCAAAGGTACAAAAAATTTTTGATATTCGCAAATATTTATTTATATTTAGCCCCCATCCCCTAGGCATCAACCAGGCATCAACTAGGCATCAACTAGGCATCAACCATGCATCCCCTCTGCATCATCTCTGCATATCGGCATGGAAAATGCATGGAAAAAGCCCACCATCGGCGGGGATGGTGGGCTGTAGGGGGTGGGATGAGGCCGTGAGGTCAGAGACCCAGCACGGCGGCACCCTGCTTGTAGACGATGTCGCGCGGGATGTTGGCGTCGCGGATCTGGTCGAGGTCCTTCTGCAGGTCGGCGCTGATCTTGCCGTTCTTCTCGCTGTAGGCCTTGGCGGCGGCAGCGTCGCCCTCGCCTTCCATGGCGATGATGATGGCGGCCCAGCCGCGGGCGGCCTCGCGGGCCTTCTCGACGTCGATGACGTACTTGCCGTCGGCATTGCGCGTGAAGGCGCCGTGCTCCAGGAAGTAGTTGTAGCACATGATGTTGGCACGGCCGTGGGCCTCGGTGGCGCCGAAGCGCACGCTGCGCAGCAGGCCGGCGATGAAGGTGATGTAGTTCTGGGCCACGGTGGTGTTGGTGATCTCGCCGCGCTCGATGAGCTGCTCGGTCAGGAACAGGCCGCAGACGTCGGCCTTGGCTTCCTCCCAGGCGCTGTATTCGGCGCCGAGGGCCTGGCGGCAGGGGCCGCGGCCGGTGACGGTGTTCTTGATGCCCAGGCCGTGGGCCACCTCGTGGTAGCAGGTGTTGCCGAAGAAGGCGTTGAAGGTCACGCTGTCCACCTGTTCGGGGCAGAGGATGAGGTTGGCGATGGGCACCATGATGTTGTCGTACTTGGCGCGCATGGCGTTCTTCAGCTGCAGGCGGCGGCTGCCTTTGGCCAGCTGCACGCGCTCGTCGTTGGGCAGGTTGATGGCGATGGTCTTGGAGCCCGCGTTGCAGTCGCCGGCGTAGTAGACCACGTCGTAGACGTTGATGTCGCAGTCGGTGCCGGGCACTTCTTGCTTATACTTGGGGTCGCAGGGCAGGAGTTTCTGCATCTCGGGCAGCATGGCGGCGAACTTCGAGAGGTCGTTGCTCCACTGCTCGTCCTTGACCAGCACGAAGGCCTCGTGCGAGCACTTGAGGCCGTTGATGCCGTCGTCGTAGTTCTCGATGGGGCCCACGACGAAGTCCAGTTTCGAGTCTTTCATGTCCATCCACACCATGTCGCTCTCGTAGTAGTCGTCGGTCTTGAAGGCCTGGCGGCGTGCCTCGAGGTACTTCTTCAGGCCGGCGTTGTCGGCCAGGGCGATGGCTTTCTCCAGCAGGGTGTCGACCTTGGCGAGCTCTTCCTTGTAGGCCTCGTGGTAGGGCAGCACGTAGAGCTTGCCCTCGGCGTTGCGGCGGATGACGCTGTACTGGCTGTCTTTCAGCGGGTCCTCAAGGGCGTCGAACTCCTCGCGGGTCATGTCCTGCGGGTAGAAGTTGCAGCCCGCGGGGCGCTCGCCGTAGCCGGGCAGGAAGGGGCGCTCGCTGTCCAGACGGTCCCAGGCGCCGTACTGGATGCGGGCGAAGGCCTGCAGGGCGGGGTCGCTCAGCGTGTCGAGGCTGGCGCGGTTGGCGTAGCCGAAGTACTCGTCCCAGTAGATGTCGTCCATCACCTGGCCGATCTCGATGAAGATCTTGACCAGTTCTTTCTCGTTGGCCGAGAGGTTCTGGATGAGGTCCGACTTCAGTTCAAAGACGGCATACTCGTCCACTTTTTGTTGAATTTCCGATTTCTGTTCGGCTGCTTTTTTGCCTTTGCAACCGACGGCCATAAGCATTGTCGCTGCCATAGCACACATCATTAACTTTTTCATTATTAATACATTTAGAGGTTTATATCCTATCGTTAAGAATTGCAAATTTACATTTTTTTTGTCATATCGAAAAAAAGTAGTACTTTTGCACCCGTTTTCAACCCCAAAGGAAAGGTGCTCGAGTGGTTGAAGAGGCCCGCCTGGAAAGCGAGTAAGCGTTAACAGCGCTTCAGGGGTTCGAATCCCCTCCTTTCCGCCAGTCACAATGGCAACGGGGCCCTGCGCAAGCAGGGCCCCGTTTGTTGTCATGGGCGCACGATGCGGCAGGTGGCCGTGCCGTCGGGCAGGGTGAGCCGCAGGGTGTAGGTGCCGGAGGGCAGCGCGCCGAGGTCGAGGCGGTCGGTGTCGTGCTGCCGCAGCAGCAGACGCCCCTGCAGGTCGTAGACCTCGGCCGTCAAGGCCTGCCGGCTCAGCCACAGCGGCCCCGTGGTGGGGTTGGGATGCACGCTGACGGTGGCCTCGACGGCCTCGCCGATGCCTTCGGTGGGCAGCGGCACGAGGGTGAGCGTCAGGGTGATCGTCGAGTCGCACCCGTCGACGGTGGTCAGGTGCTGCTCGTAGACGCCGGAGGCGGTGTAGGTGATGCCGTTCCACTGGTAGGCCGTGCCTTCGACAGTGTCGGCGATGGCTGTGTCGGCCGAGGCGTGGACGGTGAGGAGCAGTGTGAGGGTGGAGTCGCAGCCGTGGCGGTCGGTGAGGGTGAAGACCAGGCTGTCGCTGGCGGTGTAGGTGCTGTCGAGGAAGGAGTAGCTGTCGCAGGCCACGGCGCTGACGGTGCTGTCGGTGGTGGCGTGGACGGTGTAGTCGACGAGGGTCACGCTGTCGCCGTCGGTCAGGATGCGGCTTCCGCTGGCGGCCTGCCGGGTGTCGACGGTGTCGCCGCCCAGAAGGTAGGTGGCCCCGGTGCAGAGTTCGAGGGTCTGGAAGCCGACGGGGCTGCCGCTGTGGGGCAGCCGCACCTCGTCGATCCAGGCGCAGTCGCTGCCGCTGCTGACGCTGTAGTCTTTGGCGTAGACGAACTGCAGGGTGTGGCTGCCGGAGGGGATGAGGGTGGCGAAGCGCGTCCAGCTCACCTGTCCCGAGGCGGTCAGCAGCTCCTCGTTGTCGAGGAGGAACTGGAACTTGTCGTAGTTGGCCTCGGACGACACGCTGTAGTGGAAGCTGAGACTGTCGGGCATGGGCAGGTCGACGCTGACGGAGACCGTGGAGGTCTGGCTGTGGTCGAGCAGGTTGGCCGAGCGCAGGCTGTAGAAGTCCTGGTAGGAATTGGTGTTGCTGATCGTCCAGGGGTATTCGCCTGGGGTCCAGCCGGGGGTGTGGTAGCTGTTGGATTCGAAGGTCTCGTGCGGCTCGTCGCCGATGTAGAAGGCGATGTCGGCCACCCGTCGCTGGCCCATGTCGAGGGTGGTGGGAATGTCGATGCCGTCGGGCAACAAGCTGTCGGCGCTGACGGTGAAGGTGTGGGTGACCGACGCTGACGGTGCCAGGCTGAGGGGGATAGTGGGGGTGCCGGTGGAGAGCAGGGCCGTGGGCGAGTGGAGGGCGAGGCGACTTGCTGGCAGGGCGGCATGGCCGCGGTTGATGATGGTCACCGGGAAGGTGACGCTCTCGCCCGCATGCAGGCTGCGGGGCACGTTCTGGAGGACGGCCGTGAGCCGCGGGGCGTTGAGGGTCAGTAGGGTATTGCGCAGGGGATGGATGTCGCTCCCGCTCCAGTCGAGGGTGGCGCCGAGCATCACCTCGTAGCCGTCCTCGGCTGCATCGCCGACGGTGGCGGTGGTGGTGATGCCGACGGTGTCGCCGGCCGGCAGGCTGTCAAGCGTGAAGTTGGTGGGAGTGAGGTGGAGTGCTGTGCTGTCGGAGGCGGTGAGGGCGAGCGTGATATTACGGGCGGTGCTGTCGCCCAGGTTGGTGATTGTGAGGAGGATCGGGGCGGACGTGCCGGCGTTGAGCGGCGACTGGGGAACGGCGTCGACGAGTACCGCGAAGGGGCCCTCGGGAAGCAGGATGTTGACGGGGAGGAAGACGGTGCGATGCTGCTGCGCCGAGACGGCCAGCTCGTAGCCGCCGGGCTGGAGTGTGGCCGGCAGGGCAAGCGTGACGTGGCCGCTGGCGTCGGCAAAGGCGGCTGTCACCACCGTATGGGTGAGGGTGTCGGTGAGGGCCACGTAGGCATAGGGTATCGCGTTGACGCTGAGGTCGCTGGTGCCATAGGGAATGTAGGAGGAGGCCGTCACGGTGCTGTTGGTGGCCTGTGTCAGGTAGGGCATCACCGAGGGGTCGCCCATCAGGTGGTAGATCTCCCAGTAGTAATGCTTGAGCGACGAGGTGGACGACTCGACGGCCATGTTGCCCCACATCATGACGGAGCCCTGAGAGGTGGCCCACTGCGGGCGGGGCTCGTTGTGGGTGTGGCAGAGACGGTCGTAGATCCCGAGGTGACTGCTGTTGTAGGCCATCGACATCGTGGCGCTGATGCCGCTCCTGACGCCCACGGCCCAGTAGAAGTCTTCGCCCCAGTAGGTGCTGTTGCTCCCCCCGATGTAGCCCACAGCGCCGCAGTAGTTGTCCTTGCGCAGGAGGGCTTCGCCCAGACATGCCGAGGTCTCGAACTTGTTGGTCAGGCAGCAGTTGCCGATCATGAGGCCGAATTTCTGGCTGTTCGTCATCGAAGAGACGTGGCTGGTGGTGAAGTTCGGCGTCCCCCAGCTGGTGGCGCTGCCGTGGGCCGAGTAGTTGATCAGGCCTGCCCCTTGGTTGTAGTAGCTGCGCACGGTGGCCGACATGGACGAGGAGTTGCCGTCGATGTAGACGTTACTGGCGCCGCTGGGCACGATGGAGGTGTTGTTCTTGAAGTAGCGTACCGAACTGAATCCGTGGGATCCGTTGATATAGTTGACGATGGCGTAGTCCATGGCCGGGTCGGCATGGGTGTAGCCAAAGTCGCCCGACGAGCCCCCGTCGACACCAGCCACCATCACCGCCCGGTCGAGGAACGACGGGTCGGCAAAGGTGTACTGCTCATACATCAGCGTCTTCGCGACCTGGGGTGTCAGTTGACTGACGTTCTGCGCCGAGAAGCGTCCGCAGTAGCAGTCCGGGAGGTGGTCGCCGGTGGTCCAGGTGGTGTAGTAGAGGTCGGTGACATGGTCGTCGTCGGTGTGCCCTTGAAAGGGAGGAATCTGCGCTACATCCCCCACCAGCAGGAGGTATGTCGGGGCCGGAGAGGCTGCGGTGGCCCCGGTGTACTGGCTGCGTATGTAGGAGGCCAGGGCCAGGGTGTCGCTGCCCACCCCGGGATCATCGGTGTAGACGATGTCGGTGATGAACCCCTTGCGGCGCTTCCAGGCCACGAACTCGTCCAGCTGTCCGCGGAACATGCTGTGGGCTACAATCAGGTATCGCAGCGGGGCTGTACTGGCCACGCTCTTGGGGTAGAGGCTATTGAGGCTGGAGCCGGCGGAGAATGCCGGCGAGTGGTAGCGTCGGAAGTGCTCCTTGGTGGCGGCGATATCGGCCCCGCGGTAGCGGATGGTGACCATGGCGCTGCGGCAGACGACCAGCAGGCCGCTGACGGGGTTGTACTGCACGGGGCAGTATTCGAGGTGTGCCAGCCGCCGGTCGCGTGCGATGCCGGCCGTCTCCACCCGGACTTCCCCGCCGATGAGGGCGTCGGTGGCGTAGCATTTGGCGTCGATGGCCAGTGTCCTCCGGGCGGTGTCAGACTTGCTTCGCGACGGTTGTGCCGGCATCAGGGGGTAGGGCAGGGGGGGCAGTGTGTCGTACTCGGCCTCGGTGACCTCCACCTCGTAGCCCTCGCAGAACGGCACTTCGATCATGCCGGCCAGGGTGGGCAGGCTGGGAAGCCCCGCTTCGGCCGAGGGCATGTAGCCATCCAGTTCGAGGGTGGAGTAGGTCACCCCGTTGACAACGGTGGATCCTATGCGGGGTGTGGTGGCTGTGAGGCGCAGCTGCAGCTGGCTGTAATTGTCGGTCACCACGGTGTGAGGCTGGGCTGTCGCTGCAAGCGACAGCCCGATGGCCATCACTATTCCTATAATATGTTTACTTTTTAACATCGATCGAGCTGTCACTGTCCAGGTTGACGTTGCGGGTCACTTTGGCTTCGATGGTATTGGCGCGCACGATGTCGGTCATGTTGACGCCCGTGGCGCTCTCGATCACGTCGAAGCTCTGCTTGATCACCGCCGGAACAGCGCCACTGATGCCCGCCGCGTCGGCGCCACTGGTGCCGTAGACGTTCATGTTCTTGATGGCGCTGATGGGCTCCGAGACGTGCTGTGCCACCTCGGGAATGATCTTCACCATCATGTCCAGGATGGCGGCCTGGCCGTAGCGCTCGTAGGCTTCGGCCTTCTTCTGCATGGCTTCGGCTTCGGCCAAGCCCTTCTTTTCGATGGCTATAGCCTCGGCTTCACCTGCCTTCTGTATCTTGTAGGCCTCGGCCTCGCCGTTGGCTTTGATACCTTCGGCTTCGAGCACCATGGCCTGCTTCTTGGCCTCGGCCAGGGCAATTTGGGCGCGAGCCTCCTGCTCGGCGCGGTAGGCCTGGGCTTCAGCCTCGCGTTTGCTCTGCTCCAGGTCGGCAGCAGCCTGTAGCTCAATCTGATACTTGTTGGCGTCGCTCTGCTTCATCACCTCGGCCTGAAGTTCGTTCTCGCGGATCTTCACCCGCTCGGCGGTGAGCACTTGCTCGCGTTTGGTCTGCTCGATCTGGGCGTCGACGGTCTTGGTGTTGATGGTCTTCTGCTGCTCTTGGCGCTGGATCTCGTAGGCGGCGTCGGCATCGGCCTTCTTGGTCTGCTCGATGATGGTCAGCTCGCTGCGCTTGACGGCCAGTTCGTTCTGCCGGATGGCGATCTGGGTCTGGCTGTCCACCTGGGCGTCGTTGGCCTCCTTCTGGGCTTGGGCCTCGGCCATGGCGATGTCGCGCTCGGCATTGGCCTTGTTGATCTTGGCCTGTTTGCGGATGGTCCATGTGTTGTCGGCGCCGAGGTCCTCGATGAGGTTCTTCTCGTCGGTGACGTTCTGTATGTTGCACGAGATGATGCGCAACCCCAGGGCCTCCATGTCTTTCTGTGCCTTGTTCATGATCTCGTCGCTGAACTTGTCGCGGTTGATGTTGATGTCGCGCAGCGACAGGGAGCCGATCACCTCGCGCATGTTGCCCTCCAGCGAGTCCTGCACCTGCTTCGAGATGTCGTTTCCGTTCATATTCAGGAAGTTCTTGGCCGCCAGACGCACCCCCTCGATGTCGGGGATGACCTGGATTTTGGCCACGGCGTCGACGTTGACGTTGATGAAGTCGTTGGTGGGCACGGTGCGGCTGGTCTTGATATCGGCCGTCACCTGGCCCAGGAACACCTTGTCCAGGCGCTCCAGCAGCGGCACCCGAAGGCCGCCCTTACCGATGTATATGCGTGGCTTGCGGTTCAGTCCGGACACGATGTAGGCCACCGACGGCGGCGCTTTGATGTAGGACACCAGGATGACAAACAGCAGGACGACTGCCACGACGATCAGGGTTAAGGCTAGATTGCTCATAATGATATTGTTTAATGGTTAATATTCTCTTGTGCCAGGGCGATCAACTGCTCGTCGCATCCCAGAATGGATGCGATGCGAAGGGCCTCATGCGGCACGTTGTCGCTTTGGTCTTCGGTGAGCGAGTAGTCGATGAAGCGGTTGATGTTCTGCGGGGTGAGGGGCACATCGGCCATCCCTTCGACGAAGCCTTTGACGCGCAGACGGCGGCAACGGCTGCCAAGCTGGCCGTAGTGGGTGGTGATGAGGGTGACGGATGTGGCTGTTTCCATGAGACTTATGAGCGCCTGCACCAGGGCCTTGCCCTCGACGGGGTTGGTGGTGCGGGCGGGCTCGTCGACGAGCACCAGCAGCATCTCGCTCCGGCTCCGCCGCAGTATGTCGCTGATTTTTATGATCTCCGAGGCGTAGCTGCTCAGGCCGTTCATCTCGTTCTGCTCGTCGCCGATCGAGGCGACCACATCGTCGAACACCATCGTCTCGGCCCACAGGGCGGGAGCATACATGCCGCACTGCACCATCAGCTGGGCGGTGCCTATACTCTTGAGCAACACCGTCTTGCCTGCCATGTTGGCGCCGGTGACGAGGGTCACCCCGCTGCCGATACTGATGTCGACCGGCTGGTAGCGGAGGCCCGCCTTCTCGTTGCGGTCGCGCAGGCGGGGATTGAACAGCTGGCGGTAGCAGACGTGGTCGTCCAGCCGCGGCCGCGTGAGGTTCCACTGCTGTCCGAGGGTGGCCTTGGCCAGCAGGAAATCGGTGTAAGCCATTTGTTCCAAGGCTGTTGCAAGGGGTTGGCTGTAGCGGGCGAGCATGTCGCTCAGCAGCGAACAGACCTCTTGCTGTATGTCGTCCTGCTCGGCCAGCAGGGCGCCGATGCGGGCGGCGTCGCCGTCGTGCTCCTGCAGCGCCTTGAGCTCGCGGCGCAAGGGGGCCAGTCGAGGATCGTAAGTATCATAGATATAGAAGTTTACCACCCCCGTGCGGTCGGGGTCGAGCATGGCGAAGACCTCGTCGAGGTCGGGCATCGGCAGCACGCCGTCGAGGCCCAGTTCGGCCAGGGCGGTGCGCGCCTTGCCGGCGAGGTGGGCAAGATTCTTGATTTCAAACAGTTCCACCTCGTTCAGGGGGGTGTGTACGCTGAGGGCGGCCAGGGTGCCCTGCAGGTCGTGGAGCTGCATCAGGCAGTGGCGCAGGTCGATGTAGGGGCGCGACGAGCCGCGGGTGCGGATGGTGCGGTCGACGACGTCGAGCCGTTTCCACTCGGCCTCGAGCGCGTCGGCCTGGGTCATGAAGTCGGTCTCGAGCATCCGGCGCCGGCCGGCACCGGACATAAACTCCATGTTATCAATGACGTACTGGAAGCCGGGGTCGCGTTTTATGAGTTCTTTTATCTTCATATCTTTTTCACGTCGTAGACGGGCATCTGCAGTGCTTCGGCCAGGGTGTCGCAGGCGCGGCGCGAGTCGAGCAGGAAGCCCTGGGGCGAGGTGGGGTTGAGGGTGACGGCCAGCAGGCGGCTCCGCTGCAGCACCTGCAGGCGTCCGCCCCGCCGGCGAAAGTCGCTCAAGGCCTCGGGGGTGATGAACAGTTTGGTGAAATCTCTGGCAATCAGGGTGATGTCCTTGCCCTTCTGGGCCAGAGTGCGCAGCAGGCGGTCGCTCACGGCGCCGGAGGCGAAGAAGCGGTGCCCGAAGCGCAGCAGGTCGCCTTCGGCCTGGCCGATGAGGAAGGCCGAGGCGATGCCCAGGTCGTGGGCCACGCCGTCGTCGTCGACGGCCCAGATGCCTGATTCTATGTTGTTAAGCGGTTCGCGGAGCGCGGGGTCCACCTCCTCGATGTTGATCAGGTCGAAGAGGAATTTGGTCTTGGCTACGAGCTGTTTGAGGTTGGCCGAGACGGCGGCGCCGGTGGCCAGGATCATGGCGTCGGTCACCGTGGGCGAGGCGAGGCTCAGGCGCGAGAGGGCGCCGTCGACGATGCTGAGCCTTACACCCATGGAATCAAGCTGTTCGATCTGCTGGCGCAGCACGCCGGTGGTGGCGGCGCCAGAAAGGAGCACCTTGCCCCGCAGCAGCACACGGGCCGTCACCAGCGGCCCCAGGGCCGTGCGGCGGCTGTCGACCGCTTCGAGGCTCGACACCAGCTGCCGCCGCAGGTAGTGCTGCTCCGAAGTGATGAAATGGGTGCCCTCGTAGAGGGTGATCTCGGGTTTGGCGGTGGCGAACACCGAGTCGACCTGCTCGCCGTCGACCCCGATGGAGGTGACGCCGACATGAATGCCCAACTCGTTCATTCTATGCAGAATATAGTTCAGACAGACCGTCTTGCCGGTGTTCTTCTCGAGCCCCACGATCGAGAGGCTCCGATGGCGTAGTATGTCGTTGACGAAGGGCATAAATCAATTTGCAAAGATACGAAATAAAATCGAATTCCGGACACACTTTTTTCACTTTTCTGTTTCGTTTTGGTCGCCGCTCGACCCCCCTGAAACCCTGTCTGCTCCCTGATGGCTCCGTGATGACTCCCTGATGACTCTCTTAAAACCAGGGCAAAATCCTTGCCCTGTCAGCGTTTTGCGAGTTTTCCAGCATGGTTTGCACACTTTCGGAAGGCTAGATATCTCGTTTAGAATGATTTAAATGTGCAAATTAGATCGTGCACGATCTAATTTTTTGACTTAAATTAACTTAATTCGCTCTTTGGTGGAGTCCGGGGGCAATTATTTTTACATTTTCGGCTTGCGGATGTCGGATTTAATGTGTACCTTTGCCGGACGGTTTGTTGAGAGCCTTCGGGTGCAACAAACTGTAGGTGTGCGCATTGTCGATGACGGTGCTGCGCTATTAATTAGTGAATAACATAAAATCGTACAACCGAATAGAACTCACACGCGATGAAAGGAATCGTTCTGGCCGGAGGCTCCGGCACCCGTCTTTACCCGATCACCAAGGGCGTCAGCAAGCAGCTGTTGCCCATCTACGATAAGCCGATGGTGTACTACCCCATCTCGGTGCTGATGCTGGCTGGCATCCGCGACATACTGATCATCTCCACGCCGCACGACCTGCCGGCCTTCCGGCGTCTGCTGGGCGACGGGAGCGATTTCGGGGTGCACTTCAGCTATGCCGAACAGCCCTCGCCCGACGGTCTGGCCCAGGCCTTCATCATCGGTGAGGAGTTCATTGGTGACGACTCTGTGTGCCTGGTGCTGGGCGACAACATCTTCCACGGCAACGGCCTGAGCCGCATGCTGCGGCAGGCGGTGCACAACGTCGACGACCTGGGCAAGGCCACGGTGTTCGGCTACTGGGTGGCCGACCCGGAGCGCTACGGTGTGGCTGAGTTCGACAGCGAGGGCCGTGTGCTCTCCATCGAGGAGAAGCCCCGTGAGCCCAAGTCGAACTACGCCGTCGTGGGCCTCTACTTCTACCCGAACAGCGTGGTGCAGGTGGCCAAGACCATCAAACCCTCGGCCCGCGGCGAGCTGGAAATCACGTCGGTGAACCAGGAGTACCTGCGCCAGGGGGCGCTGAATGTGCAACTGATGGGGCGTGGCTTCGCCTGGCTCGACACGGGCACCCACGACTCGCTGGCCGAGGCGTCGACCTTCATCGAGGTGATCGAGAAGCGACAGGGCCTGAAGGTGGCCTGCCTCGAGAGCATCGGCTACGAGAACGGCTGGCTGACGGCCGACGACCTGCGTCGCGTGGCACAGCCCATGGCCAAGAACCAATACGGACAATACTTGCTCAAACTGATATGAACGTCATCCGGACCCACATAGAAGGTGTCTGCATCATCGAACCACGGGTGTTTGGCGATGCACGTGGCTATTTCTTCGAGAGTTACAACCGACGCGACTTCGCGCAGGTGGCCGAGGTGGACTTCGTGCAGGACAACGAGTCGCGCTCGTGCTACGGCGTGGTGCGCGGCCTGCACTTCCAGTGTCCGCCTTACGCCCAGGCCAAGCTGGTGCGCGTGGTGGAGGGCACGGTGCTCGACGTGGCCGTCGACCTGCGGGCCGGCAGCCCCACCTACGGTCAGCACGTGGCCGTCGAGCTCTCGGCCGAGAATCACCGCCAGTTCTTCCTGCCGCAGGGCTTCGCCCACGGCTTTGCCGTGCTGAGCCCCTCGGCGGTGTTCCAGTACAAGTGTGACAACTTCTACCACCCCGAGGCCGAAGGCGCCCTGGCCTGGGACGACCCCACGCTGGCCATCGACTGGCACCTGCCGGCCGACCAGGTGATCCTCTCCGACAAGGATCGCCATCACCCGCAGTTTCACGACTTTATCACACCGTTCAAATGAATATACTCGTCACAGGTGCCAACGGTCAACTGGGGCGGCACTTCCGCCTTCTGGCTCCGCAGTCGGAGCATCGGTGGCTCTTTGCCGACGTCGAGGAGCTGGACATCACTTCGCCGACGGCTGTCGAGGCCATGGTGACGGCCGAGGAAATCGGCTTGGTCATCAACTGCGCCGCCTACACGAACGTGGACCGCGCCGAGAGCGACGAGGCGGCGGCCCTCCGTATCAACGGCGACGCCGTCGGCTATCTGGCGGCCGCCATGCAGAAAGTCGGCGGCACGCTGATCCACTTCTCGAGCGACTACGTCTTCGGAGGCAACCGCAACAACACGCCCTGCCGCGAGGACGAGCCTGCCAACCCCACGGGTGCCTACGGCCGTACCAAGCTGGCCGGCGAGCGCGCCGCCGAGGGGTGCCACCACCTGATCGTCCGCACGTCGTGGCTCTACTCGGAGTATGGCAAGAACTTCCTGCTCACCATGTTGCGTCTGACCGCCGAGCGGCCGGAGCTGCAGGTGGTCTTCGACCAGGTGGGCACGCCGACCTATGCCGGCGACCTGGCCCGGGCGGTCTTCACGCTGGTCGAGAACGGCGACTACCGTCGGCACGAGGGGGTGTTCCACTACGCCAACGAGGGGGTGTGCAGCTGGTACGACTTCGCCCACGAGATTGCGCGCCAGAGCGGCCACACCGCCTGCTGCATACGCCCCTGCCATAGCGACGAGTACCCCTCGCCGGTCAAACGGCCGGCCTACTCGGTGCTCGACAAGACCAAATTCAAACAAACGTTCCACCAAGAGGTGCCCCACTGGACCGATGCCCTGGCAAGGTGCCTCGCCAACATACAGTTATGAAGAATTTTCTACTCATCGGAGTCGGTGGCTATGTGGCCCCCCGTCACCTCCGCGCCATCAAAGATACCGGCAACAACCTGGTCGCCGCCTACGACAAGAACGACTCGGTCGGCATCATGGACAGCTACTTCCCCCGCGCTTCGTTCTTTACGGAGCAGGAACTCTTCGACCGTCATAACAACTGGTTCAAGTCGCAGGGCAACCGGCTGGACTACCTGTCGGTCTGCTCGCCCAACTACCTCCACGACGCACATACGCGCTACGGCCTGCGGCTGGGCTGTGATGTCATCTGCGAGAAGCCCGTGGTGCTCAGCCCCTGGAACATCGACGCCCTGGAGGCCATCGAGCAGGAGACCGGCCACAAGGCCTACACCATCTTCCAGCTGCGCCTGCACCCGTCGGTACAGGCCTTGAAAAAGAAGATAGAGGAAGGCCCGAAGGACAAGGTGTACGACGTGGACCTCACCTACATCACGCCGCGTGGCTACTGGTACTATGCCTCGTGGAAGGGCCAGATACAGAAGAGCGGCGGCGTGGCCACCAACATTGGGGTGCACTTCTACGACATGTTGCAGTGGGTCTTCGGGCCGGTGCAGAAGAGCGTGGTGCACGTGAGCCGCCACGACCGTGTGGCGGGCTACCTCGAACTGCGCCAGGCGCGGGTGCGTTACTTCCTCAGCATCAACGGCGACCACCTGCCCGAGGGGCACAGTGGCAGCTACCGCAGCATCCTGATGGACGGCGAAGAGTTTGAGTTCAGCCAGGGCTTCACCGACCTGCACACCCGTTCGTATGAGGAGGTGCTGGCTGGACGCGGCTTCCGTATCAGCGAGGCCAAGGAGTGCATCCAGACCGTCTTCGACATACGCCATGCCGAACCCATCGGTTTGCAGGGCGACTACCACCCGATGGCCAAGTATCCCTTAACCCCACACCCCTTCGGATGGTAGGCGAAGTGTTTATACATGAGAGCTCGTACGTCGACGACGGCGTGACGCTGGGCAAGGGCACCAAGGTGTGGCACTTCTGCCATATCCAGACGGGTGCCGTGCTGGGCGAGCGCTGCTCGCTGGGGCAGAACGTCAACATCGGGCCCAATGTCAAGATAGGCAACGGTGTCCGCATACAGAACAACGTGTCGGTCTACGAGGGCGTGGAGATCGAGGACAACGTCTTCCTCGGCCCGAGCTGTGTTTTCACCAATGTGTTGATGCCGCGATTGGACCGTCCCGCCAACGGACACTACGAGCGCACGCTGGTCAAAGAGGGTGCCTCCATCGGCGCCAACGCCACCATCGTCTGCGGCCACACCATCGGACGCCATGCCTTGGTGGGTGCCGGGGCCGTGGTGACCAAGGATGTGCCCGACTACGCCATCGTGGCTGGGGTGCCGGCAAAAGTAATAGGTAAAGTGGAAGAATAAGATGCAGTTCAGAGATCTACATAGACAGTACGAGGCCATGAAGGCCGAAATGGACGAGGCAATGCTCCGTGTCGCCGCTTCGGGAGCCTACATCATGGGCCCCCAGGTGGCCGAACTGGAGCAACAGCTAGCCGAATACGTGGGCGTGAAGCACTGCATATCCTGCGCCAACGGCACCGACGCCTTGCGTCTCTCGCTGATGGCCCTGGGCATCGGACAGGGCGATGCCGTCTTTGTGCCCGACTTCACCTTCTTCGCCACTGCCGAGGCTGTGGCCATGGTAGGGGCTACACCGATATTTGTCGATGTGGACAGGGAAACCTATAATATCAATCCTAGCCTGGTTTATGTGGAGTACGAGACCGTGAGGTGCAACACTAGTCTGCGGCCTGCCGCTGTCATTGCCGTGGACCTCTTTGGCCTTCCGGCCGACTACGATGCCCTGCGTGAGGTCTGTCACCGCTGCAATCTTTTCCTCATCGAGGACGGCGCCCAAGGCTTCGGTGGCAGCATCAATGGCAAACGGGATTGTTCCTTCGGCGACCTCAGCACGACCTCCTTCTTCCCTGCCAAACCGCTGGGCTGCTATGGAGACGGCGGCGCCATCTTCACCCACGACGATAACTACGCCGACCTGTTGCGATCTCTTCGCGTGCATGGCAAAGGCACCGACAAATACGACAACGTGCGCCTCGGCCTCAATTCGCGCCTCGACACCCTTCAGGCCGCCATCCTGCAGGTCAAGATGCGCCATTTCGAGGAAGAACTGGCGGCCGTGAACCGCATTGCCGAACGCTACACCGAATTGCTTTCCGGCAAGGTGAAGACCCCTGTAGTCCCCAAGGGCTACCGTTCCTCGTGGGCGCAATACACCATCCAGGTGGAAAACCGCGACGAGGTGCAGGCGCACCTCAAGGCTGCAGGCATACCCTCCATGGTCTACTACCCCCACACCATGAGCCGCCAGACGGCTTTCGCCCACCTGGGGCAGGCCCCCTGCCCCGTGGCCGACGAGCTGTCGCGCACCGTACTTTCGCCACCCATACACCCCTATATGACCGATGAAGAAATAGAAACCGTTGCATCCCTGATATGATCAAACTGAGCGATATAAAGATATGTGTTGTAGGCCTGGGCTATGTGGGTCTGCCCTTGGCACGTCTTTTTTCCACCAAGTTCCCCACCCTCGGCTTCGACATCAACAGTGCCCGCGTGAATGCCCTCAACGAGGGCCACGACGCTACGCTGGAGGTCGAAGACGAATTGCTGCAAGGTGCCATCGCCAACCACGGCTTCCGTTGTACCTCCAACGAGGACGACATCCGTAGCTGCAACGTCTACGTCGTGGCCGTTCCCACGCCTGTCGACGACAACAACCGCCCCGACCTGCGCCCGCTCATCGGGGCCTCCGAGGTAGTAGGCCGGGTAATAGGCCGAGGCGACATCGTCGTCTACGAGAGCACCGTCTATCCCGGCGTCACCGAGGAAACCTGTCTCCCCACCGTCGAACGAGTCAGCGGGCTGACACTCAACGCCGACTTCTACGGAGGCTACAGCCCCGAACGCATCAACCCCGGCGACAAGAAGCACCGCGTGGAGACCATCAAGAAGGTTACCTCCGGATCCACCCCCGAGGCCGCTGACCTGATCGACGCCATGTACAACAGCGTCCTCCTCAACGGCACCCATAAGGCACCCAGCATCAAAGTGGCTGAGGCTAGCAAGATCATTGAGAACAGCCAGCGAGACGTCAACATAGCCTTCGTCAACGAGCTGGCCAAGATCTTCAACGCCATGGGCATCGACACCCACGACGTCCTCGAAGCAGCCTCCTCCAAGTGGAACTTCATCCCCATGCAGCCCGGCCTTGTGGGTGGACACTGCATCTCGGTCGACCCCTACTACCTCATCGAACGCTCTCAGCTCTACGGCGTCCTGCCGCGGGTGATGAGCAATGCTCGCCGCCTCAACAACTCCATGGGCAACTATGTGGCCAACCAGACCATCCGGCAGATGAACCTCAAGGGGGTGCCGGTCAAAGACAGCCGCATCCTCATCCTGGGCTACACCTTCAAGGAGAATTGCCCCGACACCCGCAACACCAAGGTCGTCGACATCTACCACACCCTGCGCGACTACACGCCCAACATCACCGTCTACGACCCCTGGGTCGAGCATTCCGACATCGTCACTACCACTCTCCCCGAAGGCCCCTACGATGCCGCCATCCTGGCCGTGGCCCACGACAGTTTCCGCAGCCTTGACCTCCGTGCACTCGTGCCCCAGCCCGGCGTCATCTACGACGTCAAAGGCCTCCTTCCTCGTGAAATCATTGATGCAAGACTATAAATATTATAACTATGGAAAATCCGTTCAAGCGTTTAACTTTTAAACTGGTAAGAAAATACCGCCACTCGACGGTGTCGCAATGGGTCATCTTCCTGTTCGACGTACTGCTATTCATCGGAGCATTCACGATCACCGTGCTGTTCCACTACGTCAGCAAGCGAGGCGATGATATTTTGCTCAACGACCTTGTCATCAAGTTCCTGCTGGCCTTTATGGTGACGATAATCGCCTTCCTGCTGACCGGCACGCATCGCGGTATCATCCGCCATGCGGGCATGAGCGACATCTGGAAGGTGATGATGGCCAATATCGGTGCCGCCCTGGTGTCCGTGATAGTCAACTTTGTGAACAACCAGTTCGACCCGCAGGTCATCCCGGCGCAATGGCTCCTAGCCTACCGCGAGACCTTCATGGTGTACGCCGTGCTGGTGGTGCTGATGATCGTCGAACGCCTGATGCTGCAGCGCATCTACAACGATTATTTCCGCCGCCGCCGCCCCACCGAGAACGTCGTCATCTATGGCGCCGGTGCTGCTGGCATCATCGCCTACAACGCCCTCAAGCAGGACCAAAGCCGCGAGTACCGTGTCGAGGCCTTCATCGACGACGACATGTCGAAGGTCAATCAGGAACTCAACGGCGTCCCCGTGATGCGCGTGCGCAACGTGCTCAACCCCAAGTTTGTCGAGAAGAACCAAATCTCGCAGCTCATCATCGCCATCCCCGCCATCCGCGTGCTCCACAAGCAGGCCATCACCAACCGAGCCCTCGACCTGGGCCTCACCGTGAAGGCTGTGCCCCACATCAGCACCTGGATGAACGGCAGCTTCTCGTCGAACCAGATCGAGGACATCAAGATAGAAGACCTCCTGGAGCGCGAACCCATCAAGATGGACAACGTCAACATCGTCCGCGAGGTGGTCGACAAGGTGATCCTCGTCACCGGCGCCGCCGGCTCCATCGGCAGCGAGATCTGCCGCCAGCTGATGCGCTACCAGCCCGCCAAGGTGGTCATGCTCGACCAGGCCGAGAGCCCCATGTACGACCTCCAGTTCGAGCTGCGCAACACTTACGCCGACCGACTGGACCGCATGGCCTTCGTCATCGCCAACGTCAAAGACCGCGCCCGCATGGAGGAGGTCTTCCAAGAGTACCACCCCAACCTCGTCTACCACGCTGCCGCCTACAAGCACGTCCCCTTCATGGAGGAGAACCCCTACGAGGCGGTCTACATCAACGTCTTCGGCACCCGCAACCTGGCCGACCTCAGCATCCAGTACGGTGTGCAGAAGTTCGTCATGATCAGCACCGACAAGGCCGTCAACCCCACCAACGTCATGGGCGCCACCAAGCGCATGGCCGAGATCTACATCCAGAGCCGCTCCACGGAGCAGACCCACTTCGTCACCACCCGCTTCGGCAACGTGCTGGGCTCCAACGGCAGCGTGATCCCCCTCTTCAAGAAGCAGCTCGCCGCCGGCGGCCCCCTGACGGTGACCCACCGCGACATCATCCGCTACTTCATGACCATCCCCGAGGCATGCAACCTCGTGCTCGAGGCCGGCGCCATGGGCGAGGGCGGCGACATCTTTGTCTTCGACATGGGCAAGCCCGTCAAGATCTACGACATGGCCCGCAAGATGATCCAGCTCTCCGGCCGCCACAACATCGAGATCAAGGAGATCGGTCTCCGCCCGGGCGAAAAGCTCTACGAGGAACTCCTCGCCACCAAGGAGAACACCATCCCCACCTACCACCCCAAGATCATGCACGCCCAGGTGCGCCGCTACAACGTCGACGACGTCGACCGCGAGTACAACGACCTCTGGCATGTGCTTGAAACGATGGACGACATGAAGATCGTCGCCAAGATGAAGAGCATCGTCCCCGAGTTCCGCAGCAACAACTCCGTCTATTGCCAGCTCGACGCGCCGACCGAACTGGGGGGGGTAAAAACGGAGACCCGGTGAAGTTCAACTGGTAGACCGTCAGTCTACCAAGGCCACGGTGCGGCGCAGCGTCTGGCGGGTGCCGGCGGTGTCGTAGACCGTGATCAGCAGCACATATTGTCCGCGCGGCAGCGTTCCCCCGTTGTCGTCGCGGCCGTCCCAGTCCAGCTGGCCGGCGGCGCCCAGGAGGGCGTCGTTCAGCAGGCGGCGCACCCGACGGCCGCGCCCGTCGTACACCTCGACGCGGGCTGCCAGCGAGGCGTCGTCCATGCGGTAGTCCACCGTCAGCACGTCCTGATAGCCGTCGCCGTCGGGCGAGACGAGCGTCGATCTCAACTCGAAGGCCGACTCCTCGACCAGCCACTCCGTGCTCTGCGAGTTGGCGTAGCCTGGTGTGCCGTAGCCGCTGGTCGAGCTGGCCGAGAACCAGTTGGAGGCCTCGGCGGCGGGTCGGTCGAAGCGGCGCCGCTCCAGGCTGACGCCCGCCCGGTTGCGCAGCAGACGGCTGTGCATCGAGGGGCTGTAGTCGAGCCGGTCGGCCACCGTGCTGTCGCTCCAGGCCAGGACCACACTGCCGCCCTCGTTGGGGAAGGCCGGCAGGCGGCATTCCACCAGCCGCGACGGGTAGGGCACCCGGAAGCAGCGGCCGACAGACTCCACGTCCTTGCTCAGTACCACGTAGCCGTGGGGCTCCACCGTGTGCGACGGCAGCGGGTAGTGGCCGGCCAGCGTGTCGTGCAGCACGCGCACGATGCGGTAGTCGGCCAGCTCCAGCGCCGTGTCGCCGGCGTTGTAGAGCTCCACGTACTCGGCTTCGCCACTCACAGGCTGGTAGAGCACCTCGCTGATCAGCAGCGGACTCTGCGCCCTGGCGGCGAGCCCGAGGCCTGCGAGAAACACGATGATCCAGAGTCTCTTCATGTCCCCTATAACGTCCGTTGGACCGCTTTATTGTCCCCGCCTAAGTGCTTGGTCCCCTGCGGGGACTTTTGCTCCGCCTTCAAAACCCCATGTGCTACCCACTGCCCACTACCCACTAATTAAGTAAAATTAGGTTAAAAAATTAGATCGTGCACGTGAAGGGAGCCTCCAGTGGAGGCTTCCGATAGCGAAGCGGAGAACGACCCACTCCGCGGGATCGTCGGCGCAACGCGCCGATGCTGCGATCTGAAAACGCAGCCCAAAACAGCCGATTTAAGTTAATTTAAGTCAAAAAATTAGATCGTGCACGATCTAATTTGCACCTTTAAACCATTCAGAACGAGACACCTAAGGATTCGAAAGTGTGTCAACCATGCTGGAAAACTCGCAAAACGCTGACAGGGCAAGGGTTTTGCCCTGGTTTTAAGAGAGTCATCAGGGAGTCATCAGGGAGTCATCAGGGAGCCACCTAGGAACCATGGGCATTTCGGAGGGGTCGTTTTCCTCCCCACACCCCTTGCCTCTCCCCCGGCGAGGGGACGGTGCGTCGGCCGACCTTCCCCCGCGGCGGGGCCATCAGGCGCGAAGTTTAATGGCCGGCGGACACAATAAACCGCCGCCGCTGCCGTTAGATGAGTATTGTAACTGTAATATGCCGATTATGAAACCCATTGTAAGTATCATCATGGGCTCGACCAGCGACCTGCCGGTCATGGAGAAAGCCTGCCAGTTTTTCGACGAGATGGAGATCCCGTTCGAGGTGAACGCCCTCTCGGCCCACCGCACGCCGCAGGAGGTGAGCGACTTTGCGCGCCAGGCGCAGGGCCGCGGCATCCGCGTGATCATTGCCGGTGCCGGCATGGCGGCCGCCCTGCCGGGTGTGATCGCCGCCGAGACGCCGCTGCCCGTCATCGGGGTGCCCATCAAGGGCTCCTGCCTCGAGGGCATGGATGCCACGCTGGCCATCCTGCAGATGCCTCCGGGAATTCCGGTGGCCACGGTGGCCATCAACGGGGCGCAGAACGCCGCCATCCTGGCCATGCAGATGCTCGCCCTCGCCGACGAGGGGCTGATGCAGAAGCTGGTGGCCTACAAGGCCGGCCTGAAGAAGAAGATTGTGAAGGCCAACGAGGAGCTGGCCCAGCTGCAGTACCGCTATAAGTGCTGACGCCGCTGCCGACTGTCGTCAGCGGCGCGGCTTCGGCGGGTCGATCTTGGCGTACTTGCGTGCGTCGCTGACGATGGTGCAGAGGTAGATCACCGTGAGAAGCACCACCAGGAAGAGGGCCAGCAGGTCGAGGGTGGAGAGGACGGTGGTGTGGCCCAGCAGGCGGACGCTGAGCGTGAAGTCGTCACACGTGGGGAAGGATATCAGCACCAGACAGCCCAGAGCGATCAGTATGCGGAACTCGGTGGGGCCCAGCTTGGCGTAGGTCAGGCGGAACTCGCTCTTGAGGTGGGCGTTCATGCTGACGTTGATGGTCAGGAAGAGGTAGAGGATGAAGAGCATGAGGGCCAGGTGGAGGTTCATCAGCGGCGAGAGGCCCGCGCCGATGAACATCAGGGCCTCGTTGATGCAGTCGATCGTGTGGTCGATGTAGTAGCCGTAGATGGGGCGCTGGCTGTTGCGCACGCGGGCCAGGGTGCCGTCGAGCGAGTCGCCGTACCAGTTGATGGCCAGGCCGGCGATGCTGAGCCAGAGCCAGTTGATGCTGTAGAAGGTCAGCACGAAGCCGGCGCCGACGAGCAAGGCGCCGAAGGTGCCGACGAGGGTCAGGAAGTCCGACGTCACCCAGCGGGGCTGTCGTTCGGCCAGCCACACGAGGGCTTTGCGTTCCACCCCGTTGATGAGCGAGGTCTGGATGCGTTGGGCTTGTTTCGATTGGTGTTCCATAGGATGTTTATTTTCGTTCGTTTATAACTGGGAGGCCGCCAGGCGTGCCAGCTGCTCCATGGCTTTCTCGCCGAGGGAGCGCTGTGCCCAGCGGGCGGGGTCGACGGGGATCGACTGCGCCTCGTCGGCCAGAAAGAGGTCGCGCAGCTCGGCGGCATAGGCGGCATCGTCCACCACGGCGGCCACCTCCTGGCAGAGGAGATAGCTGCGGGGGTCGATGTTGCACGAGCCCACCATGGCTTCGCGGTCGTCGCTGACCACCAGCTTGGAGTGCAGGTAGCCTGGCTGGTAGAAGCCGAAGTGTACGCCGGCGGCCATCATCTCGGCCAGGTAGCTCTTTGAGG
The DNA here is from genome assembly GCA_946183915.1 of uncultured Bacteroidales bacterium. GTDB lineage: Bacteria > Bacteroidota > Bacteroidia > Bacteroidales > P3 > Colimorpha. The sequence goes on from CAMHDJ010000030.1 coordinate 23,509, forward strand.
CCCACTGGGTGACTTCGCTGCGGTCGCCCCGCGGGGGCAGCAGCACCCGCACGTCGACCCCGCGGCACGCGGTCCGCAGCAGGGCCTCGCGCAGGGGGGCGGGCGGTATGAAGTAGGGCGACTCGAACCAGACGTAGCGTTGTGCCGTGTCGAGCATGCCGATGGTGTGGTGCATGATGGTGGGCCCTTGGCCGATGGGCCCCGAGGTGATCAGGTGCAGTGGCAGGGTGCCCGCCGGCGCCACGGCCGGGAAGTAGATCCGGTCGGCCAGCAGCCCCCGGCCCGCATGGCGCCAGTCGGCGGCAAAAGCCCGCTGCACCGCCAGGGCGGCCGGGCCTTCGATGCGGATCATCGTGTCGCGCCAGCAGCCCCACGGCAGGCCGTGCAGGTAGCGGTCGGCGATGTTGATGCCGCCTAGGTAGGCGATGCGTCCGTCGACGACCACGCACTTGCGGTGGTTGCGGTAGTAGTCGGTCTTGCGCACCCAGGCCCAGCGCACGCGGCCGAAGCCAGCCGTGGCCACGCCGCGCGTCTCCAGCTGGCGGTAGTAGCCTTTCCACGGCTGGCACACGAAGTCGTCGTACATCAGGCGCGCTTCGACCCCTTCGGCGGCCTTGGCCGCCAGCGCGTCGCCCACCTCGTGGGCGGTGGCGTCGTCCTCGAACTTGAAGAATTGAAGGTGTATGTGCTGTCGGGCGCCCGCGATGTCGGCGAGCAGGGTGTCGTACATGGCGCCAAGGCTGGCGTAGGTCGTGATGTGGTTGCCCCGTTCCACGCCGGGAGGCAGCAGGGCGTCCAGCGCCTGCTCCTCGTCGGGGGGCAGCAGGGGGGTGACGTGCGGCTTGCCGGTGAGCCAGATCACGCCCACGACCGCCGTCAACAACAGCACGGCAACCACGATCAGCAGTACTCTCATGCGCGTTAAAACGCAGCAAAACTACTCTTTATTGTATATAGTACAGATATTTTAACCGAAAAGGACGTTTTGGAGGCCGAGGCGCACAATAATAACGCTGGATCGACGTTACCTTTTGAAACTAAGACGACAATGATCACAATCGGAATCACTGGGACGCTCGGTGCTGGCAAGGGCACCATCGTCGACTATCTGGTCAAGAACCGCGGCTTTGTGCACTACTCGGTGCGCGCCTTCCTCACCGAGGAAATCAAGCGGCGCGGCCTCGAGGTGAACCGCGACACGATGACGCTCGTCGGCAACGACCTTCGGGCCAAGCACTCGCCGTCGTGGATCGTGGAGCAGCTCTACGCTCAGGCTTCGGCCTCGGGATGCAACTGCATCATCGAGAGCATCCGCACCCCGGGCGAGGTGCAGGCCTTGCGGGGCAAGCCCAGTTTCTACCTCTTCGCCGTCGACGCCGACCCGCGGGTGCGCTACGACCGTGCCGTACTGCGTGGTTCGGAGACCGACCACATCGACTACGACACCTTCATCGCCAACGAGCAGCGCGAGATGGACAACGACGATCCCAACAAGCAGAACCTGAAATACTGCATCGAGCAGGCCGACTTCCGCTTCGACAACGGCGGCACCATCGAGCAGCTCAACGCCCGGGTGGAGGAGGTGCTGCAACAGATCACCTATCGACGCCCCTCGTGGGACGAGTACTTCATGGAGCTGGCCAACGCGGCATCCCGCCGTGCCACCTGCGATCGCGGACGCTCGGGCTGCGTCATTGTCAAGGACAAGCAGCTGCTGGTCACCGGCTATGTGGGCTCGCCCAGCGGCCTGCCGCACTGCGACGAGGTGGGACACCTCTTCCGCCAGACCATCGACGCCGACGGTCACATCAGCACACACTGCGTGCGCACCGTCCATGCCGAGCAGAACGCCATCTGCCAGGCCGCCCGCCGCGGCATCGCCCTCGACGGCGCCACCCTCTACTGCCGCATGACGCCCTGCCGCACCTGCGCCATGCTCATCATCAACTGCGGCATCAAGCGCGTGGTCTGCGAGCGCAAGTACCACGCCGGCGCCGAGAGCGAGGAGCTCTTCCGCCAGGCGGGCGTGCAGCTCGAGTTCTTCCACGACGAGGTGCAGCAGTACGCTAATCAGTAAAAGCTGAGGCCCGCGCTGCGCGCGGGCCTCGGTTGTCTATAGCTTTTGCAATATCGGTGAGCGGCTCATGTCCGTCGGATTGGTGCCGGGCACTCCTTCGGGCACCGGCATGCCGAGTTTCTTGAAATGCTCTTGCCAGTACAGCGGCAGGTTTCCCTCCTTGTTCCGCCAGTTCATTGGCTTGGCCTCGAAGAGGTGGTTGCCACTGCTGTCCAGATAGCATTCGTAGACCAGTTCTGAGCAGTAGAGCGCGCCGTTGTCGGGCAGGAAGGCGTTGTCGTAGGGCTGGCCGATGAACGACTTGGCTCGGGCCACAACGGCTGCGGTGTCGAAGGGGATGGTAAGGCGGTAGATATCTGCTTTGGCATCTGTATCTTGATAGCGCAGACTGAGTGCCACGCCGTCGCCGGGGGTAGCGTCGATGGTCCACACCGAGTCTATTGCTATCGCCACATGCGTATATTCTCCGGTGCTTTCCTGCACGGCTCCTCCCATGCCCTCGCTGTCGCGGAAGAAGAGCAGGTCGCCCGGACGCAGTGCCGGTTGTTGAGCAAACACGCTATTGCCAATCAGCAGTATAATGATTAGAAGTCGTTTCATCTCGGAAGGCAAAAGTACGAAATAAATCTCACATGTCGCGAAAAATGTGTACTTTTGCAGCCGCAATATGGAGAACAACAACACTACCTCTAAGATGGGCATCGGGGGCCTGCTGCGGCGACTGCTCCCCTTCGTGACGCCCTACCGCTGGCTCCTCGTGGCCACGCTCATGCTGACCTTCCTCGGCTCGCTGATGGCCCAGGTCAACGCCGTTGTACTTGATAAGGCGGTCGACCGCATCAACGCCCTGCTCCACCTCGACGGCGGCTTCCAGTGGGCCGAGGCGGCGCGCCTGCTGCTCCTCATCAGCGCCATCCTCCTCGGAAAGGAGGTACTCTCCGCCCTCATCACCTTCGGACAGCGCATCTTCGGCGAGAAGATCCGCATCAACGTCAGCCGCGACCTCTCGCTGCGCGTCGTGGACCGCATCCTCACCTTCCGCATGGCCTTCTTCAGCCAGGACGGCAACGAGCCCGGCAAGCTGCAGACCCGCATCGACCGCGGCATCATGAGCCTCAGCAACACCGTCAAAAACTTCTTCATCGACATCCTGCCCCTCTTCACCAGCGCCGTGCTGGCCCTGGTGCTGATGTATGCCGCCAACGTCTATGTGGGCCTGGTGGCCACGGCCATCATCCCGCTCTACTTCTGGATCACCGCCGTGCAGGGCCGCCGCATGAAGGGCTGGCGCCACCGCGTCTTCGGCACCCACCAGCAGCTCAGCCACGGCATCCTGAACATCATCGAGAGCATGGGCGTCATCAAGTCGTTCAACCGCGAGCGGGTGGAGGCCGACAAGCAGGCCGCGCTGCAGGAGCAGAGCACCGACCAGCAGATGCAGACGCGCCGCATCTCGTTCCTCTACGAGGGCCTTAAGACCTTCGTCGAGCAGATCGGCACCGTGCTCATCATCATCCTGACGGCCTATCTCGTGCTGATCGACTACCCCGGCATGAGTATCGGTAAGATCATGTACCACGTGATGCTCTTTGCCAACGTCAGCGCTCCCATCCGCCAGCTGCACCGCATCTACGACGACCTCAACGACGCGCTGGTCTACGCCGA
>CAMHDJ010000031.1 GCA_946183915.1 uncultured Bacteroidales bacterium
CTGCTGCTGGGCTTTGTACATGTCCTCGCTGGCGGCCTGCCAGGCGGCGTTGATCTTGGCCATGGCCTGGTCGATCTGCTGGACGTTGCGGGCGCTGTGGGCGGCCTTCAGCTCGGTGAGGGCGGCCTCGATGGCGCTCTTCTTCTCGGCGGGGATCTTGTCGCCGTAGTCCTTCAGGTTCTTCTCGCTCTGGAAGATCATGCCGTCGGCGTTGTTGATTTTCTCCACCTCTTCCTTGGCCTTCTTGTCCTGGTCGGCGTGGGCCTCGGCTTCGGCTTTCATGCGCTTGATTTCGTCCTCGCTCAAGCCGCTGCTGGCCTCGATGCGGATATTCTGGCTCTTGCCGGTGGCCTTGTCGAGGGCGCTGACGTTGAGGATGCCGTTGGCATCGATGTCGAAGGTGACCTCAATCTGGGGCACTCCACGCGGTGCTGGCGGAATGCCGGCCAGGTGGAAGCGGCCGATGGTCTTGTTGTCGTTGGCCATGGGGCGCTCGCCCTGCAGGACGTGGATCTCCACCTCGGGCTGGTTGTCGGCAGCGGTGCTGAAGACCTGGCTCTTCTTGGTGGGGATGGTGGTGTTGGCGTCGATGAGCTTGGTCATCACGCCGCCCAGCGTCTCGATACCCAGCGAAAGGGGAGTCACGTCAAGCAGCAGCACGTCCTTCACCTCGCCGGTGAGCACACCGCCCTGGATGGCGGCGCCGATGGCGACCACCTCGTCGGGGTTGACGCCCTTGCTGGGCACCTTGCCGAAGAACTCTTCGACCTTCTTCTGCACGGCGGGGATACGGCTGGAGCCGCCCACGAGGATGACCTCGTTGATGTCGCTATTGCTGAGTCCGGCGTCCTGCATGGCCTTGCGGCAAGGCTCGATGGTGGCGCGGATCAGGTCGTCGCAGAGCTGCTCGAACTTGGCGCGGCTGAGCTTCATCACCAGGTGCTGCGGCACGCCGTCGGCCACGGTGATGTAGGGCAGGTTGATTTCGGTCTCCATGCTGCTGGAGAGCTCGATCTTGGCCTTCTCGGCAGCCTCTTTCAGGCGCTGCATGGCCATGGGGTCCTTGCGGAGGTCGATGCCCTTGTCGCTCTGGAAGCTGTCGGCCATCCAGTTGATAATCTTGCGGTCGAAGTCGTCGCCGCCGAGGTGCGTGTTGCCGTTGGTGCTCTTCACCTCGAAGACGCCGTCGCCGAGGTTCAGAATGCTGATATCGAACGTGCCGCCGCCGAGGTCGAACACAGCGACGTTCATATCCTGGGCCTTCTTGTCGAGGCCGTAGGCCAGAGCGGCCGCCGTGGGCTCGTTGACGATACGGCGCACCTTCAAGCCTGCAATCTCGCCGGCCTCCTTGGTGGCCTGACGCTGACTGTCGTTGAAGTAGGCGGGGACGGTGATGACGGCCTCGGTGACTTCCTGACCCAGGTAGTCCTCGGCGGTCTTCTTCATCTTCTGCAGCACGATAGCGCTGATTTCCTGCGGGGTGTACTGACGACCGTTGATGTCGACGCAGGGGGTGTTGTTGTTGCCGCGCACCACCTTGTAGGGCACAGCCTCAATCTCCTTGGTCACCTGGTCGTAGGTCTCGCCCATGAAGCGCTTGATGCTGTAGACGGTGTTGTGGGGGTTGGTGATGGCCTGACGCTTGGCGGGGTCGCCCACCTTGCGGTCGCCGTTCTCGAGGAATCCCACCACGCTGGGGGTGGTGCGGTTGCCCTCGCTGTTAGCGATAACTACGGGTTCGTTACCTTCCATGACGCTCACACAGCTGTTGGTTGTGCCGAGGTCGATTCCGATGATTTTGCTCATATTGTTTTCCTTTCTTTTTTTGTTTGCTTGTTAATTCTCCTGCTCGCTTCGCTCACGAAATCTCGTAAATCTTGTAGATTATTTCGCTTCGCGGATTGAGCGTTACACCCCCTTTGCAACAACATCCGTGCCAATCGCATGGACTGACACGGATGCTGACAAAATGGCAGTCCCGCAGGGCTAATATACAATAAAATCCGTGCTTTGGCGTTAATGTGACAAAATTAAGAATATGGACAACCAAACGTCAGAATTTCTGCGGGACTGCATGGCCGGCGCGGTGATCAAGCTGCTGGAGCGGTATCCGTTGGAGAAGATACAGGTGAAGCAGATCTGCGACGTCAGCGGCTACCACCGCGCGTCGTGGTTCCGTGCTTTCCGCTCGAAGAGTGAGGCCGTCACCTACCATATGGTACGCCTCTGGCAGCAGTACAGCGCACGGCACGGCGTCGAGGTCCCCGACGACTTCGTCATCGGACAAGCGGAGGATTTTTTCCAGTACAACTACGCGATTCGCGACACGTTGCGCTTAATCTGGCGGCGCGGGCTCATGACCGAACTGGCAACGTCGTTCACCGCAGTCCTAGTCGACCCGCACCATCGCGACCCCAACCGCGCCTACCAGACATCAATCTACGCCTTCTCGCTCTACGGCATCCTGCGCGAATGGATTATCCGCGACTTCGACCGCACACCTGCCGAGATGGCCAGCATCATCCGCCAAGCCACTGCAAGGATGGTATGAAACTTCTTACGCAATTGGTCGCATTCCGCCCTACGCCCTTTGCCACTTCAGGCAAAGGGCGTACTTTTGCAGCACAATTCGTAAACAATAAAATATATCAAAATGAAGAAAATCAAAACACTTGCGCTGCTGATGGCTGGAATGATTTGCCTTGTGGCGTGCGAAAAAACAGATGTCTACAACAAACCTACAACCGCGACACTGCCTATCGAGAAGGAATATCAGGGCAACGGAAGCTATGCTGTTGACACTACATCGTTTGTCAGCCGAAATGGTACTATCGAGAAGTTGTTGGTGGCCTACCCCGCCAAACTTTCTTCCGGTTCGGAGAAATGGCCGCTGGTGATGACTTGCAACCCTTCGAACACCTCGGGCGAAGATATGCTGCCCATAATGCGCCACCTGGCCTCGTGGGGCTTCGTGGTGGTGGGCAATATGGACAAGCAGACTGGTACCGGCCGTACGATGAGCATCACACTCGACGAATTCCTTTCCTTGGGCGAGACCTATGGCAATATGTTCTATCATAAAATCGACACTTCGCGCATCGCATTGATGGGCTTCTCGCAGGGAGCCTACGGCGCTGTGCGTGCGGCAACGAAGTTCGACAACAGCCGCTGCTACCGCACGGTGTACCTGTGCAGCTGTCCGCGTCCCGAACTGGGACAGGGTATAGGCTGGGATACCTGCACCTTCGCCGACTTCCGCGTGCCGGTGCTGATGCTGGCGGGTTGCGGCAAGGCAGATGCCACCACCGTCAGCCCGCTGGCCGATATGCAGAGCAACTACGCCCTGATGCCCGAGGGCGTGCCCTGCGCCATGGGACGCCGCGTGGGCAAGGACCACGACAAGATTGGCGGAGAGGGAGACCCCTATATGACAGCCTGGTTCTGCCACTGGCTGCTGGGCGACACCGTGGCTGCAGGGGCGTTTTGTGGCCCCGACGCCGAACTGCTGCACAACGAACGCTGGGTGGACACACAGATAAAAAACATATAAGCCATGAAGAAAATTGCATTTATTCTAATAGCGACCCTCGCAATGGCAACGGGTGTACAGGCTCAGTGGCACATTACCACAGGCATAGAGGGTAAGGTCGTCAACTCTGGTGACGACAATACATTCCTCGGCGGACTGTATGCCGGAGGCGGTTACCATTTCGCTTTCGGCAAGGTGGTGGGATTGACATTGGACGGAGCCATCAGCAAAGTTACCAGCACGACAAGCGATTACACCCTTGGTGTTCACACATACTATCATAACTACAGCGAGACGTTGGCACATCTGCCTATGATGGTCGACTTCCGTATCCCGCTGGGAGAAGAAAGCGGTATCTACGTCTTATGCGGCCCGTCGCTGAGTTATGCCATCACCAGCGCACGACACGAATGGCGCGACGACGACAGCCCCCACACATACATCAATTATTACAACGGCGACGAGGTGTCGGAAGACGAACTGTTGCGTCGCTTCAATGTCAGCGGTACGCTTGGTGCTGGTTTGCGGCTGCGAATGTTCAACGTACACCTTGGTGCCAGGATGCCACTGCTTAACCGCCGTGTCGCGGATGCAACGAAAGAGACTGCGGTCAGCCTCTTCCTCGGTGTCGGTCTAGTGTTCTGATTTATCATTGAGATGAACGGACCAGTCTTGATATACAACCCTATGCTGCGGTGCGACATCGAGGAGTGCGCACAACTGGCGGCACAGTCGTTTGCCGACTACGAGTATTTCACCACCTACTTCCCCGACGAGGGGCAGCGGTTCGACTTCCTGCGTCGCGCCATCCTCTCGGAGTACCGCACCACTTTTGGCAGAGCCCATTTCTTCGTGGCTCGTCGCGGAGGAGCCATCGTGGCGGTGGCACAGATCTTCCCGCCCGACTACCGCAAGCCGTCCACGCTGCGCTACCTGACGCACGGCTGGTGCCGTGTGCTGGCGCTACCCGACCAGAAGGCCGTCAATGCGTGGTCGAAGATGGACGAGTCGGCGGCCGCCTACTGCCACGCCATGATGGGCGGCGGCACGTGGTACCTCAGCTCTCTGACCGTCTCGGCAACCCAGCGCGGCCAGGGCATAGGCGCCGCGATGCTCAAGGACTGCGTCGTTCAGCACGTGCGCCGCAATGGTGGCACTCGCCTCTGCCTCTTCACCAACTCGGAACGCAACCTCCGCTTCTACCAGCGGTCGGGCTTCCGCATCGTCGACGAGAAGACGTTCGCGTACGGCAGCCAAGAGATCGGCTCCTGGAGCCTGGCCAGGAAAATATGAAATTGAAAACACTTAATGTCTAACTAATAAATAAAAAAAACAATGAAGAAAACATTCGCATTCATCGCAATGGCAGCAGCCATGCTCGCCGCCGGGACTGCCAACGCCCAGCTGGGCCTCAATATCGGCTATGCCCCGACGACATTCACCACCAAGACCACCATCGGTAACACCACCAACACCTCGACGTCCGAGATGAACGGCTTCTTCGTCGGCGTGAACTACAACCACAGCCTCGGCCAGGGAATCGGCCTGTCAGTGGGCTTGCAGGGACGCTACAACACCAAGACCTCGACCGGCAGCGCCAACTTCGTCGTGGTGAGCAACAGCGACAAGAGCACCACCACGCAGATATTGCTTGATGTGCCGGTGCTGTTCAACTACAGCTTCGCCCTCGGCCGCGGTGCCAAGCTGACCGCCTTCGTCGGCCCGACCCTCAGCTACGCCGTCTACGGCAACACCCACGTGACCACAAATACCAACATCCTTGGCAGCACCAGCACCGCGGAGAACGACTACCCCATGTACGGCGACAACAGCAGCAACGAGCGCATGGACCTCAGTGCCGCCTTCGGTCTTGCGTTCCAGTACAACGCCTTCCGCCTCTTCGGCGGCTACCGTATGGGCCTGTCCGACCTCAACAATGGCGACAACGTGAGCACCAAGACCTCGGGCTACTTCGTCGGCCTAGGTATGGCTTTGTAATTGCAGTCAGGAAATAATCCAGAAAACAACATAGCCGACAAGCGGAAACATCCGCTTGCCGGCTATGGTTTTATGCCACTTCTGTCGGGGCTGACATGGAGGTTGACAAAATGGCAGTCGGGTTGTCTACAGCCATGCGGGCCTTGGTGCGGAAGAGGGTTTCATTTTTGTCGAGTGTAGAGACGCAGCGTGCCGCGTCTGCTATCATTAATTAGAAGCAAACGGAGGAGAATGCAGACGCGGCACGCCGCGTCTCTACAGCCCCATGCCGGCCTTGGTGCGGAAGAGGGTGTTGCGGCCCACGATATAGGCGTAGCAGGCCGTGGGCATGAACTGCAGGTTGCCCCACGGCAGGCTCATCAGGCCGCTCTGGGTCTGGGTGGTGACAAGGGCCTGCGTCAGCCCGTTGGCGGCCATGAAGGCTTGCAGCGACTTCAGCTCGCCCGGCTTCTCGTAGAAGCGGTCGGTCCACTTCAGCTCCACCGCCCAGTCGGGCTTCTGGCGCGCCTCGTTGATGCCCACGATGTCCACCTCGCCTATCGCCACGCGGCCGATGCGCCAGCTGGCATAGCCTATGTTGGCGCCCAGGCGCGGAATCCACTGCGCGAAGACGGCGGTCTCCACCATCGTGCCGATCTCCTTGTCCTCTATCGTGATGGGTTCGAAGAGGGCGCAACGCAGCGAGGGATTGGTCAGGTAGAGCTTGAAGGCGTGCTCGCGCTGGTAGCGCTTGGCGGTGTCGTCGGTGCGGTGTATCTTCTTCAGCAGGAAGGCCGCCTCGAAGTATTCGATATATTTGCGCAGCGTCTCCTTCTTCACGCCGGTGTTCTGCGCCAGACTCTCGTAGCTGAATTCGCCGCCGGAGTTGAAGGCGATCATGGCGAAGAGCGCGTTGAGCTCCTGCACGTCGGTGATGCCGTACATGCTTGGCAGGTCGCGCAGCAGCACTTTGTCGATGATGTCGTGGTGTATGTATTGCCCCGGGTCGGCCTGCATCTCGGTGTTGAAGGCCACCTCGGGATAGCCGCCATAGTTGATGTAGTCGACAAAGGTGCTGTTGAGCAGTGCGATGTCGGTGGGTTCGAACGAATGCACCTCGTGGCCGTTCCATACGAGGGTGCTCTCGCGCAGCTGGTTCTCGCAGTGGCGCAGGTGTACATATTCGTAGAATGTCAGCGGCGGCAGACTGAAGTCGCTGAAGCGGCCGGCACCGCTCTCGACGCTGCTCTTCTTCAGCGCCGCCGCCGCGCTGCCCGAGGCCACGAAGCGCACGTTGGGGAAGGCATCGAAAAGGGATTTCAGCCCCACCTCCCACTGCTTCAGGTACTGCACCTCGTCGAAGAAGACGTAGTACTGCTCCGCGGTTGCGAAGGGCTTCCCGCTGGCGGTGAATGCGGCGTTCATCAGTTCCTCCAGCTGGATTCCGTTGTAGATGGGCGTGTCGACCGATACATATATTATATTCTTCGGATTGACGCCCTCGTCGATCAGCAGCTGTATGGTGTGGTAGATCATCACCGTCTTGCCCACGCGACGGGGCCCCATGAGGATGATGGAGCGGTGTACGCGTGTATTGCGCACCAGTGCATGGAAGATTTCCAGGTAGGCGCGTGGCCCCATGGCCTTGAAATCGGCCCTGATCGAGCCGTTTTGCCACCACGGGTTGTCTATGCTCAGGCGTGCAATAGCCTGTCGTTCTGCTGATTCTGACAAAAACATACCTTTGTTTCTTTATATTTCACGATGCAAAGATACAACAATTTTTCAAATTAGGTATATTTTATTTTGCTTAATTTGATTTTATGGTGCAATTTTATTTCAAAATGACTAAAAAATGATGTGTTTTAAAATTAAATTGCGCGTGTAAGTTATAGAAATATAGATTGTTATATGCTGAAAACAAAATAAGAATGTTTAAACATGCTTATTTTGCATAAAGGGTTCGGAAATACACTTCGGGTGGTTGCTTTTATCGCGAAAATGCCTTTTGCGTTGCCGATGCCATGGGGGGCGTTATGGGAGAGGGCGGGTGTGGGGGACGTCCGGCTGGGCCAAAGGGGGCGCTCACCGTTGGGCATATTTGGGGGGCGGATGATCCCCTGCGGAAAGGGGTTGACTCCCTGCCTTCTACCTGATGGCTCCCTGATGACTCCCTGATGACTCTCTTAAAACCAGGGCAAAACCCTTGCCCTGTCAGCGTTTTGCGAGTTTTCCAGCATGGTTTGCACACTTCCGAACCCTTAGATGTCTCGTTTAGAAATAGTTAAATGTGCAAATTAGATCGTGCACGATCTAATTTTTTGACTTAAATTAACTTAATATTGATGTTTAGGGCTGCGTTTTCGGATCGCAGCATCGGCGCCTTGCGCCGACGACCCCGCGGGGTGGGTCGTTCTCCGCTTCGCTATCGGGAGTCTCCACTGGAGTCTCCCTTCACGTGCACGATCTAATTTTTTAACCTAATTTTACTTAAATTTAATAAAACGGCGAATTACTCGAATTACTCGAAGCTACGCAGGTCGCTATTAGATCTTCTTGTTTTGCGAATTACTCGAATGCTTGCGCAGACCCTTCGAGTAATTCGCAAAAATCAGCCTGCGTAGCATTCGCGTAATTCGCATAATTCGCCGTTAAAAACAGACCTCGGGGAGGGGATGGGTGGGGGAGGGTGGAACGATCCGCGAGGGGCTCAGGCTGGGGCAGGGGCGAGGGGTGTTTTCAACGGGCGGCTGTTTGTAACTTTATTTGGCTGTGTGGAGGAAAGGGTGTAATTTTGCAGCCGAAAACGACCCCGGTCTGCCTCGGGCAGACAATAGGGAACCGTGTGAGAATCACGGGCTGACGCGCAACTGTAAGCCGCGGTCGGGGGGAGGGAACCTTCCGGAGGCGGGGACCTGCATGGAGGGTTCCGGCCGATGATCCCGACGAGCGACAGGCACGGTGCCATTGGGCCGCAAGGCCTGAGAAGGCGCTTGTCGCGGGCGGCGAGCCAGGAGACCTGCCGGAGTCGGGAAAAAAGTAACAGAGAGAAACAAGCTTTCGCGAATCAAAGCAACAGTAAAGATATGGATACCAATACATTCACCATCACCAAGCGCGACGGCACGACCGAACGGTTCTCGCTTGACAAGATCATGAATGCCATCATCAAGGCGTTCGCATCGGTCAATCAGCCCATCGACCTGGGGCGCCTGTCGAAGATACTGACCCGGCTGGATATCCACAACGGCATCACCGTGGAGGAGATACAGAACCAGGTGGAGGTGGCCCTCATGGCCGAGGGTTACTACCAGGTGGCCAAGAACTTCATTCTCTACCGCCAGCAGCACACCGAGGACCGCGAGACGCTGGAGAAGCTGCGCTTCCTGAGCGACTATGTGGATGCCGCCAACGCTGCCACGGGTTCGAAGTACGACGCCAATGCCAATGTGGAGCACAAGAACATAGCCACCCTGATCGGCGAGCTGCCGAAGAGCGGCTTCATACGCCTTAACCGGCGCCTGCTGACCGACCGCATCAAGCAGATGTACGGCAAGGAGATGGCCGACCGCTACCTGGACTTGCTGACGCACCACTTTATATATAAGAATGACGAGACCTCGTTGGCCAACTACTGCGCCTCGATCACGATGTATCCCTGGCTGCTGGGCGGCACGACGAGCATCGGCGGCAACTCGACGGCGCCGACCAACCTCAAGTCGTTCTGCGGCGGCTTCATCAACATGGTCTTCATGGTGAGCTCGATGCTCAGCGGCGCCTGTGCCACGCCGGAGTTCCTGATGTACCTCAACTACTTCATCCAGAAGGACTACGGAAAGGACTACTGGAAGGATCCGGATCGCGTGGTGGACCTGAGCCTGCGGCAGAAGTCGATGGACAAGGTGGTGACCGACTGCTTCGAGCAGATCGTCTACAGCCTCAACCAGCCCACCGGAGCCCGCAACTACCAGGCAGTGTTCTGGAACATTGCCTACTACGACGAGCCTTACTTCCGCTCGCTCTTCGGCGAGTTTCGCTTCCCCGACGGGAGCGAGCCCGACTGGGAGGGGCTGAAGTGGCTGCAAAAGCGCTTCATGCGCTGGTTCAACCAGGAGCGCACCAAGGCCGTGCTCACCTTTCCAGTGGAGACGATGGCCCTGCTATATGACAAAGAGGGCAAGTTCGTCGACGAGGAGATGGCCCAGTTCACGGCCGAGATGTACGCCGAAGGGCATTCGTTCTTCACCTACATCTCCGACAACGCCGACTCGCTCAGCAGCTGCTGCCGCCTGCGCAACGAGATCACCGACAACGGCTTCAGCTACACCCTCGGCGCTGGCGGCGTGAGCACCGGCTCGAAGAGCGTGCTCACCATCAACCTCAACCGCTGCATCCAGTACGCGGTGAACCACGAGCTGGACTACCGTGAGTTCCTGACCGACATCATCGACCTCTGCCACAAGGTGCAGCTGGCCTACAACGAGAACCTGAAGGACCTGCAGGCCCACGGCATGCTGCCGCTGTTCGACGCGGGCTATATCAACATGAGCCGCCAGTACCTCACCATTGGCGTCAACGGCCTGGTGGAGGCAGCGGAGTTCATGGGCATCCCGATAACCGACAACCCGCAGTATCGCGAGTTCGTGCAGACGGTGCTGGGACTGGTGGAGAAGAAGAACAAGGAGTATCGCACCAAGGAGGTGATGTTCAACTGCGAGATGATCCCGGCCGAGAACGTGGGTGTGAAACACGCCAAGTGGGACCGCGAGGACGGCTACTTCGTGCCGCGCGACTGCTACAACTCGTACTTCTACATCGTCGAGGACACGAGCCTCACGGTGCTCGACAAGTTCCGCCTGCACGGCGCCCCCTACATCGAGCACCTCACCGGTGGCTCGGCCCTGCACTGCAACCTGGAGGAACACCTCACACAGCAGCAGTACATGCAGCTGCTCGAGGTGGCCGCCAAGGAGGGCTGCAACTACTTCACCTTCAATATCCCGAACACCATCTGCAACGACTGCGGCCACATCGACAAGCGCTACCTGAAGGAGTGCCCCCACTGCCATTCGAAGAATGTGGACTACATGACGCGCATCATCGGCTACCTGAAGCGGGTGAGCAACTTCAGCCAGCCGCGCCAGGAGGAGGCCGCGCGCCGCTACTATGCCACGATGTCGTAAGGAATCAAGGTATGCTGAAATACGTCGACACCGATATCGTCTTCCAGGAGCTGCCCGACGAGGTGACGCTGGCCGTCAACCTGTCGGGCTGCCCCTGCCGGTGCCCGGGGTGCCACTCGAAACACCTGTGGGCCGACGGGGGTGAAGTGCTCGACGGGGCGGCGGTGGACTGCCTGCTGGCCCGCCAGCGGCAGGAGGTGACCTGCCTCAGCCTGATGGGGGGCGACGCCCAGCCGCAGGAGGTCAATCGGTTGGCCCGCTGGCTGCGCGAGCACCATCCGAAGCTGAAGATTGCCTGGTGGAGCGGCCGCTCGCTGCTATCGCCGCTGGTGCAGTTGGCCAATTTCGACTATATCAAGCTCGGTCCCTACCTGCACCACCTGGGCCCCCTGCGCAGCCGCACCACCAACCAGCGCCTCTACCGCGTCGAGGGTGGCCGTCTGCACGACATCACCTCGCGCTTCTGGAGGCAGAGTTAATAATATATTTGCGTAGTTTATTTTTTATTCGTATCTTTGCGTTTTACGGTCAGAGTGGTTGACCGGTGTAAATGATTGAATGAAAATGGACTACAACTTCGGAGAAATCGAACCACGGTGGCAAAACTACTGGCGGGAGCATGGTGTGTACCATGTTTCGAACCAGAGCGAGAAGCCGCACTACTATGTTCTTGATATGTTTCCCTACCCCTCGGGGGCGGGACTTCATGTGGGTCATCCGCTGGGCTATATCGCCAGCGATATCTACAGTCGTTACAAGCGTTTGCGGGGCTACAATGTACTGCACCCGATGGGCTACGATGCCTACGGCTTGCCGGCCGAACAGTATGCCATACAGACGGGCCAGCACCCGGCCATCACCACGGAGCAGAACATCAAGCGCTATCGCGAGCAGTTGGACAAGATCGGTTTCTCGTTTGACTGGGACCGCGAGGTGAGAACCTGCGACCCGCAGTACTACAAGTGGACGCAGTGGACCTTTATCCAGCTGTTCAAGAGCTACTATGACAACAAGCTGCAGCGTGCACAGTCGATCGCGTCGCTCGAGGCTCGCTTTGCCGAATGGGGCACCGACGGCTTGGATGCCGCCTGCACTGAGGAAATGAGCTTCACGGCGGCGGAATGGAACGCGTGGGACGAGGCGAAGCGCCAGCAGGTGCTGATGAACTACCGTCTGGCCTACCTGGCCGACACCTATGTCAACTGGTGTGCCGAGCTGGGCACGGTGTTGGCCAACGACGAGGTGGTCAACGGCCTCAGTGTGCGCGGCGGCTACCCTGTGGAGCGCAAGTTGATGCGCCAGTGGAGCCTTCGCATCACGGCCTACGCCCAACGTCTGGTCGACGGCCTGGAGCAGGTGGACTGGACCGACAGTTTGAAGGAGATCCAGCGCAACTGGATCGGCCGGAGCGAAGGCGCTGCGGTGTGGTTCCCGCTGGATGTGAAGTGCAATGCCAACGTGCTGCCGGGGGCTCAGGCCTATATGTCGCAGTTCGACCCCCAGCCGGTGCCCAGCTTTGAGATCTTCACCACCCGTCCCGACACCATCTTCGGTGTCACCTTCATGGTGCTGTGTCCGGAGCATGAACTGATAGATCAGATCACTACTGCCGACCGCAAGGCGGAAGTGGAAGAATATGTCACTTGGGCCAAGAACCGCTCGGAACGTGAGCGTCAGGCCGAGGTGAAGAAAGTGAGCGGTGTTTTTACGGGTGCCTATGCCGTCAACCCCCTCACCGAGGAGCGGATCCCCATCTGGGTGAGCGACTATGTGTTGGCAGGCTACGGAACCGGTGCCATTATGGCGGTGCCGGCCCACGACAGCCGCGACTTCGCCTTTGCGCGTCATTTCGGGCTGCCGATACGTCAGGTGGTCTCGCTGGAAAAAGATGTCACCAGCGACCCTGCTACGTGGACGGAGAGCATGGACGCCAAGACAGGCTACTCGGTTAACAGCGGCTTTGTCACCGGCATGAAGGTGAAGGAGGCCATGAAGGCCGTGATTGACAAGATAGAGGCGATGGGCATCGGCCACCGCACGGTGAACTACCGTCTGCGCGACGCCATCTTCAGCCGCCAGCGCTACTGGGGCGAGCCGTTCCCCATCTACTACAAGGACAATACCCCCTATACCATACCCGAGGAGTGCCTGCCGCTGGAGCTGCCGGAGGTCAAGGACTTCAAGCCCACGGCCACGGGCGAGCCGCCGCTGGGCCATGCTGAGCGCTGGGCCTGGGACGAAGAGAACCGCTGCGTGGTGGAGAAGAGTCGGATTGACAACAAGACGGTCTTCCCGCTGGAGTTGAGCACCATGCCGGGCTTTGCCGGCAGCAGTGGATACTACCTTCGCTATATGGATCCGCGGAACGACGAGGCGTACTTCTCGGAGCAGGCCGTGCAGTATTGGCAGAATGTCGACCTCTATGTGGGCGGTGCCGAACATGGCACGGGCCATCTGATCTATGCCCGCTTCTGGAACAAGTTCCTCTTCGACCTCGGTCTGGCCGTCAAGGAAGAGCCCTTCCAGAAACTGATCAACCAGGGCATGATCCAAGGCCGGAGTAACTTTGTGTATCGCTCGAAGCAAGACAACAACCTCTTTGTCTCGAAGGGCCTCATCAAGAATATGGATGAGGTGACGGCTATCCATGTTGACATCAACATGGTGGACAACGATGTGCTTGATGTGGAGCGCTTCCGCCAATGGCGGCCCGAGTTTGCCGACGCAAGGTTCGAGCTTGAGGATGGCAAATATATGTGCGGCTGGGAGGTGGAGAAGATGAGCAAGAGCATGTACAACGTGCAGAACCCCGACGACCTGGTGGCCCGCTACGGCGCCGATACGCTGAGATTGTACGAGATGTTCCTCGGACCGGTGGAACAGGCCAAGCCGTGGGACACCAACGGTATCGAGGGTGTGTTCCGCTTCCTCAAGAAGTTTTGGAAACTTTATGCCAACTGCATGACGGCACAGACGGATCCGACCAAGGAAGAACTCAAGATACTCCACCAGACCATCAAGAAAATCACTGAAGATATCGAGCGTTTTTCATTCAATACGTCGGTATCGACCTTCATGATCTGTACAAACCAGCTGACCGACCTCAAGTGTGCCAGCCGCGAGGTACTGGAGCCTTTGGTGGTGTTGATTGCCCCCTTTGCGCCTCACATTGCAGAGGAATTGTGGCACCAGTTGGGACATGACACCACGGTGTGCGATGCTACATGGCCGGTGTTCGACCCGCAGCAGTTGGTTGAAGATACGGTGAAGTACCCGGTACAGTTCAATGGCAAGATGCGCTTTATGATTGATCTGCCTGCCACGGCTACCCAGACGGATGCCCTCGAAGCAGTAAAAACGGCTCCTGATGCTGCCAAATGGCTTACATCGGAGCCCAAGAAAGTTATCTTTGTACCGAAAAAGATTATCAATATCGTACTATAATGTTAAGTAGACACTTCTTACGCTGTAAGGTACTGCAAGAACTATATGCCTGTCAGATGGAGGACCGAGACCATGTCACGGCACTCAAAGATTTTGAATATCATATAGGAAGACTTAATGAGTTAGGGATTATCCAAGTGGCCTTGATGCCTCGAATGCTGGAAGTCGGTGAGCGAGTTATTGAGGAAGGACGAAAGAAATTCCGTCCCACTCAGGCCGAGAAACAGCCGAACCGAAAGTTTCTTGGAAATGAGTTCCTGCGTCGTATGGCCGATAACTTCGAGTTGAAGAAGTACAGTGAGCAGTGGGCTGGGCTTTGGGAGACAAACGAGGACTTGATTCGCGAGACTTTTATTGACTTTCGTCAGCAAAAGACATATGGTGACTATCTTTCTTTCCCCGAGAGCGATTTTACGACCGACAAGGAGATGGCCATCAATATGTTTCGTTATTTGATGAATCGTGACGCGTTGGTGGCGACCATCAGTGACCGCAGTTTGCTGTGGGAAGATGACTTCGAACAAATTGCCCAGTACAACTTCATGATGCTCAAGACGCTCGATGAGGAACATTTTGATGAAGCGATGATGTGGCCGATCATGTACGATCGTCGTGTTGAGAAGGACGAAGCCGATATGGAGTTTGCCCGACAGTTGCTCCGAGAGAGTCTCGCTGGACGTCAAGAATGTGATGAGTTGATCCGTCAGCGCCTCCAGGGTTGGGAATTTGAGCGAGTGGCCATGATGGACATACTGCTCATAAACATGGCAGTCGCCGAACTGACTGCATGCCCAACCATCCCCGAAAAGGTTACGGTTGATGAGTATATCGAACTTAGTAAGGAGTTTAGTTCTGAGCGGAGTCGGTTGTTTATTAATGGTATTTTGGACAAACTGGTATTAGAACTTCGCTCGCAAGGGCGTATCAAGAAAACCGGTCGTGGTTTGCTTAACGAATTCGGAGAGGAAAAATGAAAAAGATAATACTTGTATGCCTTGTGGTGTTGACGGTGGTAGGCTGTCGCTCTAAAACAACCAACACCGATATCGACCTAATTCGCAACCCCAAGAGCGCGATAGGATATGATGATAAGGAGAAGATGCCCATCATCGCATTTGACAGCGATTCGCATGACTTCGGGCGCCTGTCAGCAGGGGAGAGTGTCAGTTATAGCTTCCACTTCCGTAATACGGGTAACGCTGATCTCGTGATTTCGGGGTGTAGTGCCACCTGTGGTTGCACGATAGCCGATTACCCCAAGGACAGAATTGCTCCTGGCGGTGAAGGCTACATTACGGTTACGTTCAAGAGCGCTGGCAAAAGTGGACAGCAGTTCCAGGAGGTTACCGTCGTGACCAATGCACAGCCGTCGCGTATTAAACTTAAGATTTTAGCCCAAGTATCACATTAAATAGAGTAACAATGACCAATATGATTCTTTTACAAGCCCAGCAGGGAGGAGCCGGTGGCTCGATGTGGATCTGGATGATTGTCATCCTTGTGGTGATGTGGATCCTCATGATGCGTCCGCAGCGTAAGAAAGAAAAAGAAGAGCAGCAGTTCCGTAATTCTTTAAAGAAAGGCGATCGCGTCGTATTCTCAGGTGGAATTTATGGAAAGGTGCATTCGGTTGACGCTCATACCGTCGAGGTGGAGGTCAGCAATGGCGTCATTATGACCGTCGAGAAGAGCATGATCCAGCCTGCTCCTGAGCCCAAGGCTGAAGAGAAGAAGTGAAGCACTTTCTGGTCATACTGGGAATAACAGCCCTGGTGTGGCTGGGATTGTCGTTGTCTGAGGAACGCGACTACCCTATGAAGGTTGGTGTGCAGATGACAGGCTACGACACAATTCGATATGCCATCGTATCAGCTGATACGGTGTTGGACGTGAAAGCCCGAATGTCGGGAGCCAATGCTATGCTGTATAGCATACAGCGGCGTATCCCCGTACTGCGAGTCCCAGTGCCAGAGGATGGTAGCGCCGTTGCCACTAATTCGTTGATCGAGCCATTGAAGAGGGTGGCTATCGGCATCAAGCAGGTGAGTTGTGACGTTGATTCATTGCGTGTAAAGCTTGCTCCTCGTTCAAGTCGTACCTATGTGCCCCAGTTGGATGAGGTGAACTTTACATTCAACGAGCAATACGGTCTGTACGGCGAGGCGGTCATGACGCCCTCTCAGGTTACGTTGTACGGCCCAGCCGAGTCTCTTGCTGCGATTGATGAGGTGCACATTGCAGCCGCGAACCTGCGAGACATTAAGGAGAGTGGCACGTATACGCTCCCGTTAGACCCCGTGTGGGAAAACTATCCCGATGTCCATCCTTCGTGCACCGAGGTGTCAATCTATTTACCAGTAGAGGCCTATGTCGAGCGCGACTTCCGGGTGCCCGTTCGGGTGCTGGATGCTGACACCACGGTATCCTACAAGCTCTATCCAGAGGAAGTTACGGTACGCGCATGGGTGGCTCAACGCGACTTGAACAATGCCCCCGACTTTGTCGTGTCGGTTGATTACAGTGACCTGTTTCAACATGACGGAATCTTGACGCCCCAGCTGATGGAGTTTCCGGCTTATGTTCGCCCCAGGTACATCTATCCTCACGAGATTCAGTGTGTTGTCATCCGATGAAGAAGGTGGGTATTACTGGCGGAATCGGGTGTGGTAAGAGCACTGTCGTGGCCGAGTTCCGGCAACTGGGGGTTCCTTGCTTTGTGAGCGACATCGTTGCCGCCAGCTATTATTTTGATCTAGACTTCCTTGACCAGCTGCGCTTGCTCTTGGGCGACCAGGTCTTCCGGCCCGACGGATCGGTCGATAAACATAAGGTCGCATCGCTGGTGTTCTCCGACCGAAAGCTTTTGGAGGGTCTTAATGCCATGATACACCCGCGTGTGATGGACGACTTCGAACACTTTTGCCATCAGCATGAAAAGGCGCCGTATGTCCTCTTCGAGAGTGCCATTCTGTTCGATTACGGTTTCGATCGACTGATGGATCGTGTGATTTGTGTCTACCTCGACTTGCCCGAACGCATGCGTCGGCTGCGGTTGCGCGACGGGGTGGGGGAGGCTCAGATCATGGCGCGGATTCAGAACCAGATGCCTGCCGAAGAGATGATGGACAGGGCCGACTATGTGGTGTTGAACTATGAAGGCAATCCCCGAAGCCGGCAAGTGGCTTTTATTGACGAACAATTAAAGAAATAAATATGAAGAAGACTCTAATACTGACCGCCTTGATGGTCGTTTCGCTTGGCATGTCCAACGCCCAGGTGTTCGACTCCCGAGGATTTACCTACCTCGACCCCGAGGCCATCTGGGTCGACGAGACGATGAGCAAGCTCTCTCTCGAACAGAAGATCGCCCAGCTCATGGTGATCCGTGTTCCTCTCGACATGAACGACAAGCAGGCCAAAGAGTTCTCCGAGCGCATCAACGGCTACGGCGTGGGCGGTGTATGCTTCTTCGCTGGCACAGCCGACCGTCAGGTCGCCATGACGCGCCGTTTTCAGAAGGATGCCCGTGTACCTCTCCTGGTGTGCATCGACGGCGAGTGGGGGCTTGGCATGAGGCTCCGCGATATGTACAGCTTCCCTCGCAACGCCAAGTTCGGCCAACTCACCCCCGATGCCGACAGTATTGTCTACCGCATGGGCGAGGAGATCGGCCGCCAATGCCGCGAAATGGGCATCCATATCAACTTCGCCCCGGTGGTTGACATCAACTCCAACCCCAAGAACCCCGTCATCGGCACCCGCTCCTTCGGCACCGACCCCGAACGTGTCAGCCAGCTCGGCATCATGTATGCCCTCGGCATGCAGAGCCAAGGAGTGCTGGCTGTTGCCAAGCACTTCCCCGGCCATGGCGATACCGATGCCGACAGTCACTTCGAGTTGCCTGTGATCAACCACACGCTCGAGTACATCGATTCTGTCGATCTCTACCCCTTTAAGCGCATGATCGCCGCCGGTGTGGGCGGAATCATGACAGCCCACCTGCAGGTCAACGCCTATGACCCCACGCACCCCTCCTCGCTCAGCCCTGTCATGGTCGACGGTCTGCTGCGTAACCGCCTGGGATTCGACGGGTTGATCATCACCGACGGCCTCGACATGAAAGGTGTCACCAACACCTATGGTCTCGGTCGTGGCGAGCTGGCGGCACTGTTGGCCGGCAACGACATCCTGCTTCTCCCGCCCGATGTTCCGCAAGCCATCGAGACCATCAAGAGTGCTGCCGTTCAGAACGACAGCGTCCGCGCGCTCGTCGACTACCATTGCCGCCGCGTCCTCGCCGCCAAACACCGCCTCGTCGTCGCCCACCTCGACAGCGATATCCGGGTGCCCGGCGAAGAACATCGCGCCGTTTGTCAGGACATCGTCAACGACCTCACGCTCAATATTGACCATCGCATCGACACCATCATCGAGCGTGCCATCGGCGACACCGCCATGCCCGGCTGCCAGGTGGTGGTGATGCACCACGGTCGCGTGATCCTCAACCGCGCCTACGGCCACCAGACCTACGATCCCCAGTCGCCTGTGGTAACCCCGCAGACCGTCTACGACCTCGCCTCGCTCACCAAGCCCATGGCCACCACCCTCGCCATCATGAAACTCGTCGACGACGGCCAGGTAGGCCTCGGCGACAAGCTGAGCAAGTATCTCCCTTATCTGAAGAAGACCGACAAGGCCGACATCACCCTTCGCCAGGCCCTCAGCCACCAGACTCCCCTCAAAGCCTTTGACAA
Organism: uncultured Bacteroidales bacterium; assembly: GCA_946183915.1. Classification (GTDB taxonomy): domain Bacteria; phylum Bacteroidota; class Bacteroidia; order Bacteroidales; family P3; genus Colimorpha. The sequence continues at coordinate 18,888 of CAMHDJ010000031.1, forward strand.
CTACTGGACCAAGACCTCCAATCGCGACAGCCTCCTGCTCCTGGTGGCCCAGAGCGCTTTGGTCGACAAGCCGGTCTATAGCGACTTCAACTTCATGCTCTTGGGAGACGTGGTCGAGCGCGTCTCCGGCCAGACGCTCGAGCAGTATGTCGACGAGCACTTCTATAGCCCCATGGGGCTGCGGCGCACGGCTTTCCGTCCGCTCAGCCATGGCATAGCCCTCTCGCAGATCGCCCCCACCGAGCGCGACACCCTCCGCGGGTTGATCCACGGTTCCGTCCACGATCCCAATGCCCATGCCATGGGCGGCGTCAGCGGCCATGCCGGCCTCTTCTCCACCGCCGAGGAGGTCGCCCTCGTCATGCAGATGCTCCTGAACGGAGGGCAGCTCGACGGCACCCGCTACCTCAAGGAGAAGACTGTCGAGACCTTCACCCGCCGCCATTTCGAGAAGCAGGGCAACCGCCGCGCCCTGGGCTTCGACAAGCAGCTCTTCACCCCCAACCGCAACGGCCAGGCCGCCTTCGAAGCCTCCCAGGCCAGCTATGGCCACACCGGCTTCACCGGCACCATGCTCTGGGTCGACCCGGAGTACGACATGGTCTTCGTCTTCCTTTCCAACCGCGTCCACCCCTCCGCTGCGGTCAACAAGCTGGCGCGCCTCAACGTGCGTACCGACGTCCAATCAGTCATTTATAATATTCTGAAACAGTAACATACCATGAGCGGCATCACCAAATGGCTCTTCGCGGGCCTCGGCTGGGCTTTCGGAGGCCCCATAGGCGCCCTGTTGGGCTACTGGCTCGGCAAGGTCATCTCGCCCGACAGGCAGATAGGCACCTCCGGCTGGTACAGCGACACCACCGAATCCGGCCACCGTGGCCCCTATCGCAACACCGGCACCCAGCAGGACGTCAACGCCGCCCTCATGGTGCTCATCGCCGCCGTCATGAAGGTCGACGGCGCCGTCAAGAAGAGCGAGCTCGACTATGTCAAGCGTTTTCTCCTGGCCAACTACGGCGAGGAACACGGCAAGGAGATGCTCAAGGTGCTGCAGCAGATGGTGCAGCAAGACATCGCCATCGACCAGGTGTGCCAGCAGATCAAGGTCAACACCGACTACAACACGCGCTACCACATGGTCGACTTCCTCTTCGGCATCGGCGGGGCCGACGGCTCCTTCAACCAGCCGGAAATCAACATGCTGCGTCTCATAGCGCAGTACCTCGGCATCTCGCAGAGCGACTACACCTCCATCCACGAGCGCCACGTGGGCTACCAGGACGCCGGCTACAGCGACGGTAGCCACAGCTCGGGCCGTTCTGGCTCGACCAGTTCCTACAACAAGGACCCCTACCGCGTGCTCGGCATCGACAGCTCGGCCACCGACGACGAGGTGAAGAAAGCCTACCGCAAGATGGCCATGAAGTACCATCCCGACCGCGTGGCCGGCATGAGCGAGGAGATGCAGCGCAACGCCGCCGATCAGATGAAGGAAATCAACCAGGCCTACGAGGTCATCAAGCAGCGCCGCGCCTCGATGAGATAGGCTGTTTGGCGCAAACAACGCAAAGGGCTGACGTGCAGATGCAAGCGTCAGCCCTTTTGTTTTGGCAATCCTTTTGAACCAGTAAGCCTTATACCATCCGTTCCACCACCGTGCCCACCAGCTCGCGCATCTGCAGGTGGTAGTCGTTGAGGAAGGTGCCCTTCGGTCGGTTGGCGATGATCAGGCACACCGTCAGCGCCTCGTGGCCCAGCAGGTGGCTGAAGCCGTAGATCGCCGAGGTCTCCATTTCCAGATTTGTCACCGGAGTGTCGTTCCAACGGAATGTGGCGAGCTTCTCGTTCAGCTCGTTGACGGCGGGATGCAGCCGGATGGTGCGCCCCTGCGGACCGTAGAATCCGGGCGCCGTGGCGGTGATGCCGTGGTGCATGTCGATGGCCACACGCCCCAGCAACCGGCTACTGCCCTGCACGCTGTACGGCATGGCCAGCCGGCGGTTGAGCCCCATGTGGATCATGAACTGCTGGTCCATGGCCGGCAGGGGCGGCACCCATTCCTGGTAGTAGTTCATCAGGCCGTCCAGTCCGATGGCGTAGGCCGCCGCCACGTGGCTGCCGCAGTCGATCTCTTCCTGCAGCGAGCCGCTGGTGCCGATGCGCACCACCTCCAGATGGCGGTCGCTCTCGCCCTTCCATTCGCCGGCTTCCACCCGCAGGGCGGCGTCCAACTCGGTCATCACGATGTCGATGTTGTCGCACCCCATGCCCGTCGAGAGGGCGGTCATGCGGGTGCCGTGGTAGGTGCCCGTGAGGGCGTGCATCTCGCGGTTCGACGATTCGTACTCGACCGTCTCGAAGATGTCCTTGAACATCTCCACCCGGCCGGGGTCGCCGACGAGCAGCACCTTGTCGGCCAAGGTGCTGCTGTCCAGGTGTATGTGGTATAGTTTGCCGTTGGGGGCTAAGACCAGTTCGCTGGCTTTCATGTCGATGGTTCTGTTTTGGGGCTGGTTAGGTGTTATGCTTGGCTAGCGGCGGCTCGTGGTGCCGGTGCGCGTGGTGCTGCGGCTCTCGCTGTCGGTCGAGGTGCTGCGCGAGGTGTTCGTGCTGCGGCTCGGCGTGGCCGTGGCGGAGGTGCTGCGGCTCGACGTGGAGGCGCTGGTGGCACTGCGGCTCGGTGTGGCCGTGCTGGTGGTGCTGCGGCTCGGCGTGGCCGTACTGGTGGTGCTGCGGCTCGACGAGGTAGTGCCGCTGGCGCTGCTGCGCGAGGAGCCTGTCGTGGTGCCGCGGGAGGTGCCCGTCGTCGTGCCCGTCGAGCGGCTGGTGCCGGTCGTGGAGCGCGTGGCGGTGCCGGTGGTGCCGGAGGTGCTGCGCGTCGTGGTGCCGCTGGTGCCGGTGCTCGTCGAGGTGCTGCGCGTGGTGGTAGTGGTGCTGCGCGAGGTGCCGCTGGTGCCGGTGTTCGAGCGCGTGGGCGTGGTGCCGGTGCTGCGCTGGGTGGTGGTGCCCGTCGTGGCGGTGCCCGTCGAGCGCGAGCCCGTGCTGCTGCTGCCGCTGCGGGCCGCACCGCTGTTGCGCTGGGTGCTGACGCCCGTCGATCCGGTGGCGCTGCCGCTCGCCGAGGGGCGGGTGGTCGGCAGGGTCGATTGGCCGCTGCGCGTCGACGATGTGCTCACCTGCGGCCGGTCCACACCGGGCGTCCACCGCGTGGTGGGGGCGGGGGCCGGAGTCTGCGGGGTGCGCATGTAGTAGGGCGGCAGCGGAGGCTGCGTGTGCGGGCCCCATCCGCCGCGCGGAGGTGCCGGCGGCATCCAGCCGTGGCGGTGGATGTCATAGTGGTATGTGCGCACGTAGCCCGCTATGTGCACCCGGCGGGTAAAGGGATGATAGGCAGGTACATACCAGCTGAAGCTTGGCATCCGCACCTGGGCGTGGAACCGCAGGTACTGCGCCGCGTTGTACATGCGGCCGGCGCTGTAGAGCCACACACACTGCAGGTCGAGCGGCATGTAGATCTCGTCGCCCGTGTAGGCGTCGTATCCGTAGACCCACAGCTCGTAGTAGGCCGAGTTGACGCGCTCCATCCACACTTCGTTGATCAGCACGTAGGTCTCGATCTCATAATCGTAGCCGCAGTAGAGCATCATCTCCTGCTGGGCGTTCAGGTATTGCACCGTCCGCTGGGCCTGGGCAAAGGTGAAGTAGCGGATGGATTGGGCCGTGGCCGTCAGGCTCATCAGGACCGTAACTACTAAGATTGCAATGCGTTTCATAGCTGTAGGTTTTTGTTTGTTCTTATCTATTGGTATTGCAAAAGTACAAAAACTTTTCGACATGGCAAAATTATTTTCTCCAACGCCCTCCCCGTGTCGACCCCTCCGAAACGCCCATGGTTCCTAGGTGCCTCCGTGATGACTCCGTGATGACTCCCTGATGACTCTCTTAAAACCAGATCAAAACCCTTGCCCTGTCAGCGTTTTGCAAGTTTTCCAGCATGGTTTGCACACTTCCGGAAGGCTAGAGGTCTCGTTTTGAAATAGTTAAAGGTGCAAATTAGATCGTGCACGATCTAATTTTTTAACCTAAATTTACTTAAATTTAAAGTAACGGCGAATGACTCGAATTACTCGAAGCTACGCAGGTCGCTATATTATCTGCTTGTTTTGCGAATTACTCGAATGCTTGCGCAGACCCTTCGGGTAATTCGCTGAAATCAGCCTGCGTAGCATTCGCGTAATACGCATAATTCGCCGTTAAAAAAAGCTGCGTAGCTTCGAGTAATTCGAGTAATTCGCCGTTAAAATCCTTGTGCGGGGTGGGTCGTTCTCCGCTTTTGTGTTATATTACACCTCTCCGCTGGCTACTATTTTTCGTTTTTCCCCCTCCGTTTCTGCTTTTTTGTGTAACTTTGCACTCGGAATTATGTTGTTCAACTCGCTGCAATTCGCCGTTTTCCTGCCGGTTGTCTTCCTGATCTACTGGCTTTTGCAACGCTCCCTGCGCTGGCAGAACCTCTTTGTGCTCGCAGCGTCCTACCTCTTTTATGGCTGGTGGGATCCCCGATTTCTGCTCCTGATTGCCTTCACGTCGCTCTGTTCCTTCCTCAGCGGCCTCGGCATCGAGCGGCTGCAGGGCTCCGCACGCAAGGCTGTCCTGTGGACCAACGTGTCTGTCAACCTGCTGATTCTATGTCTGTTCAAGTACTACGACTTCTTCGTTCAGTCCTTCGCCGACCATTTCCTCGGCGGCCATGCCGACGGCCTCCTGCTGCATCTGGTGCTGCCGGTGGGCATCTCGTTCTATACGTTCCAGGCCCTGAGCTACTCGATCGACGTCTATCGGCAGTCGCTCCGCCCCACACGCGACGTCGTGGCCTTTTTTGCCTATGTGGCCTTCTTCCCACAGTTGGTGGCGGGTCCTATCGAGCGCGCTACCAGTCTGTTGCCTCAGTTCGAGCAGTCGCGCCGCTTCTCCTTCGACCTCGCCGCCGACGGCCTGCGGCAGATGCTCTGGGGCTTCTTCAAAAAACTCGTCGTGGCCGACAGCTGCGCACTCTACGTCGACCGCGTCTATGCCGACCCCTCGGCCTTCGGGGGTGCCACGCTGGCCGTCGCGGCCATACTCTTCTCCATCCAGATCTATGGCGACTTCTCCGGCTACTCCGACATTGCCATCGGTACGGCCAAGTTGTTCTCTATCAAGCTGCGGCGTAACTTCGACGTGCCCTATTTCAGTCGCGACATCGCCGAGTTCTGGCGCCGTTGGCACATCTCGCTGACCACCTGGTTTCGCGACTATGTCTACATCCCCCTCGGGGGCAGCAGGGTGGCCCCGTGGAAGGTGGTGCGCAACACGTTCATCATCTTCTTGCTCAGCGGTTTGTGGCATGGTGCCAACTGGACCTTCGTGGCCTGGGGCTTCTTCCATGCGTTGCTATTCCTCCCCCTCATCCTGCTGCGGCGCAACCGCCGCTATCGCGATGTGGTGGCCCTCGACCGCCCTTGGCCCACGCTCGCCGAAATCCTCCGCATGGGGCTCACCTTCCTCCTCGTCACCCTCGGTTGGATCCTCTTCCGATCGCCTTCCATCCACTTCGCTTTCAATTATATCTGCGGACTCTTCCAGCCGGGTGACTTCCTCTATCCGACCCTTCGCAACCACTATCTCTTTCTGCCGGCCGTCGTGCTGATGTTCTGTGTCGAGTGGGTCGGGCGCCGGTCGCAGCACCCCCTCGAGCGGATGCCCCGCTGGCGCTGGATCCGTTGGATGATTTATATTGTATTGATTTTCATGATTGTGGCATTCATGCAGACCTCTGAGATGCCGTTTATATACTTTCAGTTTTGAAACGCTTTCTGCTACATATCATCCTCTTCGTTCCCGTCGCCCTGGTGGGTGTCTGCCTGCTGATATGCCTGCTGGGCGGCACTGGCCGGCTCCCCAACGTGGTCTATCGGCTGGGACACGCCGACCATTCGTTCACCCGCTTCCGCGAGGCCGACACTATCGGGCCGGTGGATGTCCTCTTCCTCGGCTCGTCCCATGCCTACCGCACCTTCGACCCCCGCATCTACGCCGCCCGCGGCATCAGCTCCTTCAACCTCGGGTCCTCAAATCAGACACCGTTGCAGACAGAAATGCTGCTGCACAGGTACTTGCACCGCCTCCAACCCCGCCTGGCGGTCCTCGAAGTGCACCCCGATGTGGTGTGCAACGACGGCGTCGAGTCGTCGCTCTTCCTGCTGTCGCACCTGCCGCCCTCGTGGCATGAGGTGCCCATGGTGCTGCGTGAGCGCAACGCAAAGGTGTTCTGCACGGCCGTGTATGCGGCTTTCCGCAACAGCTTCTCAGACTCCTACCGCCACTTCTCCGAGCCGGTTGAGACCCAAGGCAACCGCTATGTCAGCGGGGGGTATGTCGAGCGCGATATGGAGTACTATAGCCCCCGCAAGCTTGACCCGATCGGAGTGGTGCCGCGCCGCAGTCAGATGGCTGCCCTGCGTCGGTGTACCCGCTTGCTGTCCGACCGTGGAATACCCTACATTCTGGTGGAGGTCCCGGATACAAAGGCATTGCAGTATGTCGAGTCTGAACTGGATGATTTTCAGGATGAAGTATCTACTTATGGAAAGTTCTACTTTAATTGTTTTCCTGCGCTCGACGACAGCCTGCACTACTACGATGCAGGTCACCTCAATCAGCTTGGTGTGGAGCGCTTCAACGCCTTCTTCTGCGACTCCATCCTGCTTCCATCCGTGTTAAACCTCTGCTTGCAATAGTATAGTATAAAACGCATGATATGATAATATTAGGTTTGATGTCAGGTACTTCTCTCGACGGTGTTGACCTGGCGGTGTGCGACATCGATGCCTCACGCCATGTTATCCTGGCCGCCAATACGGTGCCTTACTCTGAGCAGTGGCGGCAACGGCTCGCTAATCTCGAGCATTCCTCGGCGCTTGAGTATGCTAAAGCAAACGTTGAACTAGGGCGTTACTTTGGTAAGATTATCAGGGAGTTTGTTGTTGAAACAAAGCTTCCGGTCGAAGCGGTGGCATCGCATGGGCACACGATCTTCCATCAACCTGCCATCGGGCTTACCACACAGATCGGGGATGGCGATGCCATAGCGGCCGAGACGGGCCTTCCGGTGGTCAGCAACTTCCGGACGCTCGACGTGGCCCTCGGTGGTCAGGGTGCCCCACTGGTGCCCATCGGCGACGAATGGCTCTATAGTCAGTATGACGCCTGCCTCAACTTGGGCGGCATCGCCAACATATCCTATCGCGATGAGGGGCAGCGTGTGGCCTTCGATATCTGCCCTTGCAACATGGTTCTCAATCGTTTGGCAGCACAACTGGGGTACGACTACGACCCCGAAGGCAGCCTTGCCCGCCAGGGGCATGTCCACACGTGCCTCCTTTCCACCTTGAATGCGCTGGAGTACTACGCGGCCGAGGGCCCAAAATCGTTGGGCAAAGAGTGGTTTCTCTCCCGGTTTTGGCCCCTAATGGAGGCGTCGACGGCCACCGTGGAGGACCGGCTCGCCACCGCTACCCACCACATTGCCATGCAGATAGCCTCCACTCTCCAGCGTCATCGCATCGGGACCCTGCTCGTCACCGGTGGCGGTGCCTTCAACAGCTACCTGCTTGAACTGCTGGGGGAGTACAGTTCCGAGACCGTCATTACGGTGCCTGACGCGCTGATTGTCAACTACAAGGAGGCCTTGATCTTCGCCCTTCTCGGTTACCTCCGCCTCACGGGCCAGGTGAACACGCTCGCCTCGGTCACCGGTGCCCGCTGCAACTCCGTCGGAGGCACCCTCAGTGGCCTGATAATTAGATAATATTTTGTTACTATATATAAAATTTGTATATTTGCATGTGAGTACAGAACGGATAGAATCGGTGGTAGAGGCTGGCTTTTAGTGTGTTACTTCCGATCGAATGTTCTGCGTAAGACATGTAGGAACTAAAAAAACTAGATTATGTCAGAATACAAGCAATGCCCTAATGGACACTTTTATAGCGGCGATGAATGCCCGTATTGCCAAATGTTGAAGAAGTCGAGCCCCGCGAGTGCGGAGCCGAAACCCGCCCCGACGCCCGAGCCTCCCCAACCCGTCGCAGCCCCTCAGCCTGAGCCTCCCCAGCCCGTTGCTACCCCTCAGCCGGAGCCTCCCCAGCCCGTTGCCGCCCCGACGCCAGAGCCTCCCCAGCCCGTTGCTACCCCTCAGCCTGAGCCTCCCCAGCCCGTTGCTACCCCTCAGCCGGAGCCTCCCCA
>CAMHDJ010000032.1 GCA_946183915.1 uncultured Bacteroidales bacterium
CTGGGCACCCTGCGCGAGCAGCGCGACCAGATGAAGGCCCGCTGGCAGAACGAGAAGCAGATCGTCGAGGCCATCCAGGCCGAGGTGAAGAACATCGAGAGCTTCAAGTTCGAGGCCGAGCAGGCCGAGCGGCAGGGCGACTACGGCAAGGTGGCCGAGTTGCGCTACGGCCGCATCAAGGAGGCCGAGAAGAAAGTCCAGGACCTCAAGCTGCAGCTCAAGCAGATGCAGGCCTCCGGCGCCCTGATCAACGAGGAGGTCGACTCCGAGCAGATCGCCGAGGTGGTCTCCAAGTGGACCGGCATCCCCGTGACCCGCATGCTGCAGAGCGAGCGCGAACGCCTGCTGCACCTCGAGGATGAGTTGCACAAGCGCGTCGTCGGACAGGACGAGGCCATCAGCGTCATCGCCAACGCCGTGCGCCGCTCGCGGGCGGGCCTGAGCGACGGCAAGCGCCCCATCGGTTCCTTCATCTTCCTCGGCACCACCGGCGTCGGCAAGACCGAGCTCGCCAAGGCCCTGGCCGAGGTGCTCTTCGACGACGAGAACATGATGGTGCGTATCGACATGTCCGAGTACCAGGAGCGCCACAGCGTCAGCCGACTCATCGGAGCGCCTCCAGGGTACGTCGGCTACGACGAGAGCGGCCAGCTCACCGAGGCCGTCAGGAGAAAACCCTACTCCATCGTCCTCTTCGACGAGATCGAGAAGGCCCATCCCGATGTGTTCAACATCCTGCTGCAGGTCCTCGAGGACGGCCGACTGACCGACAACAAGGGCCGCACCTGCGACTTCAAGAACACCATCATCATCATGACCTCCAACATGGGCTCCGACGTCATCCGCGAGAAGTTGGAACACAACCCCAACCCCTCGCCCTACGACCTCGACGAGACCAAACAGGCCGTCATGGAACTGCTCAAGCAGCGCATCCGCCCCGAGTTCCTGAACCGTATCGACGAGATCATCATGTTCCAGCCGCTCACCCAGAGCCAGATCCGCGACATCGTGCGCATACAGCTCCGCTCGGTGGCCCACATGCTGGAGCACAACGACATCACCATCAGCGCCACCGACGAGGCCGTCAACCGCCTGGCCGAGGTGGGCTACGACCCCGCCATGGGCGCCCGTCCGGTGAAGCGTGTGATCCAGCGCGAGATACTGAACGAGATGAGCCGCCAGCTGCTCGAGGGCAAGATCCACAGTAACGAGACCATCATCATCGATGTCATCGACGACCACTTCGTGTTCTACAACCCGGCGCAAAGCGAGGGCAGTGCGAAGTAGCCTTTGCACTGCCGAGCCAAAGCCGGGTCTGGCTGACAAGCCAAACCCGGCGCAAAGCGAAGGCAGTGCGAAGCAATAATTCGTGTCGCCCACAAAAGAAAAGGAGTCTCCCCGTGCGGGGGACTCCTTTTTTTATGTCATGCCGGTAAAACGGCAGCCCCGTAGGGGCGACGGAATGTAGCCGTGGGCGCCAGCCCACGGTGCCGGTGCAAAAACAACCGACCATAGCCCCGTAGGGGCGACGGAAACCCATGCCGACAAAAAATGACCCATGTGCTACCCACTATCCACTCCCCTTAATTTATGTTAAAAAAATAGATCGTGCACGATCTAATTGTGTTTTTTGGCCGTTTTTGGACGCCGATTTGAGCCGTTTTGCGGCTCAAAAACGGCTTTTTTAACATAAAATTACGTTAAAATCGTAAAAAACGCATTTTTGGAACGGCTGAAAACCAGGGCGCTACGGGGGTGCCTCCCTATCAACTCCCTGATAAGTCCCTGATGACTCCCTGATGACACTCTTAAAATCGGGGTGAAATGGGCAATTTTACTGGGGTTTTGCGCGGTTTTAAGCATGGTTGCACCCTTTTGGATGGGTTAGATGACTGTCTTTCAGTTGTTTGAATGGTGAAAATAGATCGTGCACGATCTAATTGCATTTTGCCGGTTCGATAAAAAGGTGTATCTTTGCAAAAGTGAATCATAGTGCAATTATAGTGTAAACATCTGACAACGATATGAAAAGAGGTTTTGGAAGCGACAACCATTCGGGCTTCAGTCCCGAGGTGCTGGAGGCGTTGCAGCGTGCCAACAGCGAGCATGCGCTGGCCTACGGCGACGACGATGTGACGGCCCGGCTCGAAGAACTGATCCGGCAGACCTTCGGTCCGCAGGCGCGCATCTACCTGGTGTTCAACGGCACGGGTGCCAACGTGCTGAGCATCGACGCCATGTGCCGCAGCCACGAGGCGGTGGTCTGCGCCGAGACGGCCCACATCAACGTCGACGAGTGCGGCGCGCCGCAGCGCGTGGTGGGCTGCCGCCTGCTGACGGTGGAGACGCCGGACGGCAAGCTGACGCCGGCGCTGGTGAAGACGCGCCTGCACGGCTTCGGCTTCGAGCACCACAGCCAGCCCAAGGCCATCAGCATCAGCCAGGCCACCGAGCTGGGCACGCTCTACACCCTCGACGAGATCCGCGCCCTGGCCGCCCTGGCCCACGAGCACGGCATGTACCTCCACATGGACGGCGCCCGCCTGGCCAACGCCGCCGTGGCTCTCGGCTGCTCGTTCCGCGAGATGACCACCGACTGCGGCGTCGACGCGCTGAGCTTCGGCGGCACCAAGAACGGCCTGCTGATGGGCGAGAGCTGCGTGCTGCTCAATCCCGAGCTGGACGTGGACATGAAGTACCGCCGCAAGCAGATGACCCAGCTGGCCAGCAAGATGCGCTTCATGGCGGCCCAGATGGAATGCTACATCGAGAGCGGTCTCTGGCGCCGCAACGCCGAGCACAGCAACCGCATGGCGCAGCTGCTGAAGGACGAGGTGCAGAAGGTGGAGGGGGTGAAGATCATGTACCCGGTGCAGGTGAACAGCGTCTTCGCGCAGTTGCCGCGCGAGGTGTGGCACCGCCTGCAGGAGCGCTACTTCTTCTACGACTGGGACGAAGACCAGGACGTGGTGCGCTGGATGTGCTCCTTCGACACTACCGAACAGGACATACTCGATTTCATACACGCTCTGCGTGATGAAATCGGTAAAGTTAAAAGTTAAAAGTAAAAAGTGACAAAACAAAAATATGGCCAACGAGTTACTGCAAGACAAAGGGTTGCAATTTGCGGTAAGATGTGTGAACTTGATGAAGATTTTAAATGAGAGACATGAGTTTATCATAAGCAAACAGATGATGAGAAGCGGTACGAGCATTGGCGCAAATATCAGTGAGAGCCAAAGCGCTCAGAGCGATATGGATTACATAAGCAAATTGTCGATATCTTTAAAAGAAGCAAACGAAACAAAATATTGGTTTGATTTACTCTATCGGACAGACTATATTCAAGAAAACGAGTATGACTCGATGTGCAAGGATGTGAAAGAACTGATCGCAATGCTAACGACATTGATCAAAAACAAGAAGAAAAAATTGGGTATTGTATAAATGTTTAACTTTTAACTTTTAATTTTTAACTTCAGGAATGGATAAAGTAAGACTTGGCCGCAGCGGACTCATCGTGCCGCGCAACGGCTTCGGGGCCCTGCCCATACAGCGCATCAGCCAGGAGGCTGCCGTGCGCCTGATACGCCGTGCCCTGGACGGCGGCATGTACTATTTCGACACCGCCCGCTTCTACACCGACAGCGAGGAGAAGCTCGGCATCGCCCTCGAAGGGCGCCGCAGCGAGGTGATCATCAGCACCAAGACCGGCGCCACCACAGCCGAGGGCTTCTGGAAGGACCTGGAGACCAGCCTGCGCCTGCTGCGCACGGACTATGTGGACCTCTACCAGTTCCATAACCTGCCGTTCTGTCCCAAGCCGGGTGACGGCAGTGGCCTGTACGAGGCCATGCTCGAGGCCCAGCGGCAGGGCAAGGTGCGCCACATAGGCATCACCAACCACCGCCAGCGTGTGGCCCTCGAGGCCATCGAGAGCGGCCTCTACGAGACGCTGCAGTACCCCTTCAGCTACCTGGCCTCGGAGGCCGACCACGACATCGTGCGCCGCACGCTGGCGGCCGACATGGGCTTCATCTGCATGAAGGGCCTCTCCGGCGGCCTGATCACCCACTCGGCGGCGGCCTATGCCTGGCTGGCGCAGTACGAGGTGGCCCCCATCTGGGGCATCCAGAAGGAGAGCGAGCTGGACGAATGGCTCAGCTACCAGGACAACCCGCCGGTGCTCGACGACGCCATGCGCACCCTCATCGAGCAGGACCGCCGCCAGCTGAGCGGCGACTTCTGCCGCGGCTGCGGCTACTGCCAGCCCTGCACGGCCGGCATCCTCATCCAGGACTGCAACCGCATGAGCCTCTTCCTGCAGCGCGCGCCCCACAGCGTCTACGTCACCGACGCCTGGCGCAAGGAGATGGACAAGATCGACGACTGCGTGCACTGCGACCTCTGCAAGAGCCGCTGCCCCTACGGCCTCGACATCCCCAACACGCTGGTGAAGAACAAGGCCGATTTCGACAAGGTCTGGGCCGCGCGCCAATGACCCCCATCGCTCATATCGAGACCCCGTTCAGGGAGAAGTTCGGCGTGCCGCGGCAGGCGGGCCTCGTGGACTACGAGGCGCGGGTGGTGTTCGAACCCGAGTACCGCGTGGCCGAGGCCGTACGGGACTTGGAGGAGTTCGACTATGTCTGGCTCCTCTGGCTTTTCCATCTGGCCGAACGCGACCGCTGGAGCCCCACGGTGCGCCCGCCGCGGCTGGGCGGCAACAAGAGGGTAGGGGTCTTCGCCACGCGCAGCCCCTTCCGGCCCAATCCCATCGGCCTCTCCTGTGTGCGCCTCCTGCGCATCGAGGCGGGGCCGGTGCTGATCGTCGACGGCGCCGATCTGGTCGACGGCACCCCCATCCTGGACATCAAGCCCTACATTCCTTACGCCGACGCGCACCCCGAGGCGCGGAGCGGCTTTGCGCAGGCGGCGCCAGCCCGGCTGCAGGTCGTCGACCCCAGCGGGGCCCTGCTCCGCCTCCCCCCGGCCGAGCGCGCGGCCCTCGTTGACAGCCTTGCCCTCGACCCGCGTCCTCACTATCAGCACGATGCCTCCCGCCTCTACACGATGCCCTTCGCCCAATGGGAGGTGCGTTTCCGCGTGTCGGACGACATTCTCGAAGTCGTCGAGGTGGGGCGCTAAAGGTTAAAAAATGTTAACATGACAACAATTCGGGGTCAAGTTGCATCCTTATTCGTGTATGAAGGCAGATAATGCACAACTCCTGGAAGGATGCCGGCGTCGCGACCGGCGGGCGCAACGCGCTCTCTACGACGCCTATGCGCCCATGGCCATGGGAGTGTGCATGCGCTTCGCGACCGACCGCGACGCGGCGCAGGACCTACTCCAAGATGGTTTCGTGAGGGTGTTCGAGCAGATCGGGCGCGTGCGCGACGCCGAACGCCTCGGGGCGTGGATCCACCGCGTGATGGTGAACGAGTGCCTGCAGCACTACCGGCGGCGGCGGCCCCTGGTGCTCGGCGACGAGGGGGTGCTCGACTCGGTGCAGTTGCCACTCGACCCCTTCGGCACCGAAGAGATAGTCCGCGCGCTGCAGCAGCTCGCCCCTGCCCAGCGCACGGCCTTCAATCTGGTGGAGGTGGAGGGCTACAGCCTCGAGGAGACGGCCGGTGCCATGCGGTGCACCGAGGTGAACGTCCGCGCACTCCTCAGCCGCGCCAAGGCCCGCCTGCGCGAGTTGCTGACCGACGAGCGGGGAAGTTGAGAGTTGTGAGTTATGAGTTAAGAGTTAAGAGTTATGAATCAAAATTAAGAATGGGAACGATATGAAACTGAACGAATATCAAGTGAAGCCCGATGAGGGCCTCTTCGACCGGGTGGCCCGCCGGCTGATGCTGCGGCGTCTGGCCCGCATTGGAGGCGGAGTGCTTGCCGCCGCGGCGGTGGCCACTGCCGCCTGGTGGCTCCTAACGCCCAACCCCTCCGCCCCCGAGGCCGCGGCCCCGACGGCATCCCTCGAGGTCGCCACCGCGGCCGAGCCAGTGGCGCAGACCCCGACGACCGAGCCCCTCGACCGCACGGCCGGCACCCCGGCGGTGACTGCCGCGGCCCCTCAGAGCGCTCCCGCGCCGGCCCGGCCCTCGATCGCCGAGGCGCAGCCCCTGCTGCCGGCCACAACGGCCGCCCCATCCCAGACGGCTCCCGAGCTGCCCCGCTCCGGCGTCGCCTCGACCGACACCCCCTTCGCCGAGCTGATCCTCGAGAGTGCGACGGGCGCCGGCGCCGCCCCGGCCGTGCAGCCCAAGGCCGACGAGCCCACCACTCCGGCCACTCCCCACTACGACAACCTGCTCCTCGCCCCGACGGTCATCGTGCCGGCGGCCGACAACGAGGAGAACCGCCGCTTCAAGGTGCTGGCCGCCGAGGAGGTGAGCGACTTCCGCATGGCCATCTTCAACCGCGCCGGCCGGCAGGTGTTCAGCACCCAGAGCATCGACCAGGCCTGGGACGCCACCCACGACGGGACCCTGGTGCCGCAAGGGGCCTACGTATGGGTGGCCCGATACCGCGACAGCGAGGGCCATCCGCGCACCGAGAAAGGCACCGTCGTCGTGGTCCGCTGACCCCCAAACAGGCATCCCCCAGGCATCCCCTAGGCATCAACTAGGCATCATCTCTGCTTGCAAGCAGGGATGATGTTGTTTTTCAGGCTGGTAAGTGTATCGTTGAAAATTCCGAAAACAGGCGTATGATCACCGAAAAACATAAAAAATGTTAAAAAACAGATGCCGACAACGGGCCCGAAATAGAATTACGCCGTGTATGTTGTTTTTTTTTCGTACTTTTGCATTTTGAAACAAGCGAAGGCCGTTCTATCGCTCGGCCTCGAGTGGACTGAGAGGAAAGTCCGGGCAGCACGAGCCACCATGCTTCCTAACGGGAAGCGGCCGGCGGGGCAACCTGCCGGTCAGAGAGAGCGCCACAGAGAAGATACCGCTGAACGTGCAGGGCGCGAGCCGTGCATGCAGCAAGGGTGAAAACGCGGGGTAAGAGCCCACGACGTGTCCCGGCGACGGGCACGATGGCAAGCCTCATGGGCTGAAAGACCATGTATACCAGCACGCCGCAAGGCAACGGGCAGGCTCGCCCGCTGGGCTGGGGGGTAGGTTGATTGAGACTGTCGGCGACGGCAGCCCTAGATTGATGATAGAACACGACAGAACCCGGCTTACAGACCTTCGCTTTTTTGAAGAAACAAATGAAGAGACTGAACATCATAATGATCGTATCGGCGGCCCTCGGGATGGCAGCCTGCACGGGGCAGTACAAGGGAATGCCGCGGGCCGAGGTGCTGACCTACCAGACGAAGGCCACCTACGGCGGCCTGCACTCGCTGGCGGTCGCCTATGCCGAGGCCATCAATGCGGCTGTCAAGGAGGACACGCTGCACCCGGGCATGTATGCCGACTATGGCGTGGCGCTGGCGCTCATGGGGCGCAACGGCATGGCCTGCCGCATGTTCAACGCCGAGATGCGGGCCTTCCCCGAAAGCCGGGGCATGGTGACCCGCCTCAAGCAGCATCTGATTCCCGACATGATGGGCGACACCCTGGCACCGCTCCACGACACAGCCAACATCAGCCAGCTGATGGGCTGGGCCTACGACTCGGTCATGGGGGCCGTGCCGCTGGCGTCGGTGGCGTCGATCGTCGACAGTTCCGACACCGCATGGCTCCGGATGCAGACCCCGGTCGACTCGGTGCAGCAGTCCATACGCCTCACCGCCAACCAGAAACGCGAGCTGCTGGCCCAGCAGCAGATGGAGGCCACCCTGGCCCGTCAGGCGCATGCCGACTCGATAGCTGCCGCCAAACAGGCCAAGATCGACGCCCGCAAACAGGCCAAGGTGGAGAAAGAGAAGGCCAAGAAGCAAAAGGAGAAGGACCGCAAGAAGGCCGAGAAGGAGAAGAAGAAGCTGGCCAAGCAGAAGCAGAAAGAACGTCAACAGGCGGCAGCCGAGAAGAAACGCCAGCAGGCCGAGGCCAAGAAGCAGAAGGAAGCCGCCAAGAAAAGCACAGGAGGCAAGGCATGAGACGGACGGCAATAGCGATGATACTGGCAGTGCTCGTGCTTGCCGGATGCAAGAGCGAGAACAAGATGGCGCAGTTCGGCGAGATCTACCGCGAGCGCCCCACGACCATCTATGTGGCGCCCCTCAACGACCGCTCGCTCCGACGCGCGGTGCGCACCGTCGAGGACTCGGTCTATAACGCCGCCGTCAACACCGCCACCAAGCAGCTCTACCTGACGGCCTCCGACCCGTTGGTCTTCAACGGCTACTACGTCCTGGGTCCCATGGCGTCGGCCCAGCTGGCCGCTACCGACGGTCGCACCTTCAAACAGTTGCGCAACGAGAACATCAACGACTACTACTCCGACCTCGGGGTCGACGCCATCCTGCTGATGACTGTCAACCTCTGGAACGCCACCTTCAACACCTGGACCGTCGAGGTGGAATACACCCTGCGCTCGACCCGCACGGGGAGCGAGGTGATGCACACCGTGGCCCGGGCCACCAAGATGCTGCGCACCGACTTCAAGGGGCGCCCCATTCCGCTGCGCGAGGACCAGCAGTTTGCCGACCGCTACGGATGCGACCTCGAGACCGCCCAGCGCTGCCGTCTGGTGGAGGTGCTCAACCAGTTCGTGCTGAAAGATCTCCCCTCCGGCACCCGCCAGCGGGAGCACAGCCTGGAGCGCTACATACCGACCCACCCCGAGTACTTCAACCTGCAAATCAACCCTGACGGCAGCGTGATGATCGTGCCGGCCGACGACGAAGAATGACCATGAAGATAGAAGTCTCGCTGACGCCAGCCCTGTACCCCTTCCGAACCATCACATCACACCACGCCACGGTGGCCATCGACCTTCTGCGAGCCACGACGGCCGTCTGCGCCGCCTTCCAGGCGGGGTGCGACGCCATCGTGCCGCTGGACACCCTGGATGGCATCGAACGCTACCGTCGGTCGGGCTATGCCATTGCCGCCGAGCGCGGAGGCTCCAAGGTGGGCAACGCCGAATATGGCAACTCGCCGACCGAGTACCTGCGTCACGACCTGCATGGGGTGCGGCTGGCCTACAGTACCACCAACGGCACCGTGAGCATCCTCCGCTCGGCTGACGCCGGTCTCTCGCTCGTGGGCTCGTTTGCCAACCTCACAGCGCTGACCGAGCGGCTGCGCAGGGAGGCCGTCGATACCGTCCTGCTCTGCTCTGGCTGGAAGAATGACTTTTGCCTGGAGGACACGCTCGTGGCGGGAGCTATCATCGAACGGCTGGCCGATGTGGCCGAACCCCACGGCGACGCTGCCCGCATGGCGGTGGCTCTGTGGCAGGTGGCCAAGGAAGATCCCTACGCCTACTGCCAGACGGCCAGTCATGTGCACCGCCTGGAGCGCCTCGGAGCTGCCGACGACATCCGCTTCGCCTTCCGGCGAGACACCTGCCCCGTGGTTCCCACCCTTAAAGACGGACTGCTGACCCTATGAAGCATCTGTTGGCCATACTGACCATTCTACTGCTGCCGCTGGTGCCACAGGCTCAGCACGACACGCTCCGTCTGCGCACCACTCCGCTTCTAGGGTCGGCCATGCTTTCCTCGGCCACCCTCGTCTCCCTGCGGCCCGAGCTGCACGGCTACGAGCAGGCCCTGCACCGCGACCTCGGACTGGCCTCGCTCCAGCGCATGCACTTCGACAATGTGTTGCAGTTTGTACCGCTTGCGGCCCCGATGGCGCTGAACATCATTGGCCTTGAGAGCGAGCACAGCCTGGGCCAGATAGCCCTCCTCTCCGCCACCGCCAGCCTCATCGGACTGGCCGCCGTGGAGAGCGCCAAATTCCTCTATCATGTCGAACGGCCCGACGGCTCGGCCCTCACCAGCTTCCCCAGCGGCCACACCTTCATGGCCTTCGCCGGTGCCGACATTCTGCGCCGCGAATATGGACGGCGCTACCCGTGGCTCCCCTATGTGGGCTATGGCGTTGCCGCCCTGGTGGGTGCCATGCGGGTCTACAACAGCCGCCATTGGCCCAGCGACGTGCTGGCCGGTGCCGGCGTGGCCCTCCTCTCGGTGAGCTTTACTTATTGGTTATACAACAAATAGCATCAATCCAAAACTATGATCAAGACAAACAACATCAAAGGCGACATCTTCGGCGGCGTGACTGCCGGTATTGTCGCGTTGCCGCTGGCGCTGGCTTTCGGCATACAGGCCTTCAGCGGTATAGACAACCCCGAGGCTGCCTCGATGGGCGCCTATGCCGGTCTGGTGGGCGCCACACTGCTGGGCTTCTTCGCTGCCCTCTTCGGGGGCACCCATAGCCAGATCAGCGGCCCGACCGGTCCCATGACGGTCATCACCGCCACCCTCGTCAGCGGCACCTTTGCCTCCAGTGCAGGCGACATCTCCACCGTGCTGGTCAGCATGGCCCTGGCAGCCATCTTCTGCGGTATCTTCCAGATACTCTTTGGCGTGATCAAGCTGGGCAAGTATGTACGGTACATTCCCTATCCTGTCCTGAGCGGCTTCATGAGCGGTATCGGTGTGATCATCATCCTGCAGCAGCTCTACCCCTTGGTGGGTCAGAGCGGCAGCGGCTCCATGCTGAACCTCCTCGCCGGCCTGCCGTCGGCAGTCAGCCACCTCTCGCTGACGGCCCTCCTGCTCGCTCTCGGCACGGTGGCCATCATCTACCTCTTCCCGTTGATCACCAAGAAGGTGCCTTCCACCCTGGTGGCCCTCATCGTGATGACCGTGGTGTCGCTCTTCCTCGACATGCCGGAAGGCTCCACCATCGGTAAGATTCCCTCGGGTCTGCCGGTGCCCTTCTTTGCCAACGGCAACGTCAGCCTCGCCGGGCTCGACTGGGGCGCCATCCTCAAGGCGGCTATCATTCCCGGTCTCACCCTCGCCGGTCTGGGCTCCATCGACACGCTGCTCACCTCGGTGGTGGCCGACAACATCACCAAGACCAAGCACAATTCGAACCGCGAGCTGATAGGGCAGGGCATAGGCAACGCTGTGGCGGGTCTCTTCTGCGGACTGCCCGGCGCCGGTGCCACCATGCGCACGGTGGTCAACGTCAAGAGCGGCGGCCGCACCCAGCTCAGCGGCATGGTGCATGCCCTGCTGCTGCTGGCCATCCTGCTTGGCCTGGGCTCGCTTGTGCAGTATGTGCCGCTGTCGGTGCTGGCCGGTATCCTGATCACCGTCGGCTGGGGCATCATCGACTTCAAGGGCTTCAAGGACCTGCCCAAGATCCCGCGCGCCGACGCTGTGGTGCTCATCGTGGTCTTCTTGGTCACGGTCTTTGTCGACCTGCTCACCGCCGTCGGCATAGGCATGGTCATCGCCTGCGTGCTCTTCATGAAGCGTGCCTCTGACCTTGTCGAAGGTGGCTACAGTGCCTCTGTCATGACCGACAAGGACTTGCACCGCGGTCTGCCGGCCCCTCCGCAGCCCGACTTCGACAAGTCGCTGCCCTGGAGCGACGAGGGCGGTATCACCGACGAGATGCGCCAGCATATCTACATCCAGCGTCTAAACGGCCCCATCTTCTTCGGCTCCATCACCAAGTTCAAGGAGGTTATGAGCGACGTGCCGGACGATGTGAAGATCGTCATCATCCGCATGCGACTGGTCAGCTTCATGGACCAGAGCGGCCTCTACGCCATGGAGGAAGCCATCAAAGACCTGCAGGCCCGCGGCATCGAGGTGCTGATGACCATCATCCAGCCCCAGCCCATGTACATGCTCACCAAGATGAAGGTCATTCCCGAGGTGGTTCCCGAGGAGCATACCTTCAAGACCTTCGAGGACTGCACCGCTTACCTTTCGCAACATCAGATCATAAAATAACAAACATAATACATCAACATTATGGGTCGCGCATTTGAATACCGCAAAGCAAGAAAACTGAAACGTTGGGGCCACATGGCCCGTACCTTTACCAAGATTGGAAAAGAGATCGAGCTCGCCGTCATCGCCGGCGGTCCCGATCCCTCGAGCAACCTGCGTCTGCGCCTGCTGATGCAGACCGCCAAGAGCGAGTCGATGCCCAAGGACAATGTGGAACGCGCCATCAAGCGTGCCACCGAGAAGGACAAGTCGGCCTACAAGGAAGTGGTCTACGACGGCAAGGGTCCTCACGGCACCGTCTTCGTGGTCGAGACGGCCACCGACAATCCCACGCGCACCGTGGCCAACATCCGCGCCGCCTTTGTGCGCGGCAAGGGCGAGCTGGGCACCATGGGCATGAACGACTTTCTCTTCGAGCGCAAGTGCTCCTTCGTCGTTGCCTGGCGCGACGACATCGACATGGACGAGCTGGAGCTCGAGCTGATCGACTGCGACATCGACGAAGTGTTCCGCGACGAGGACGAGATCCTGATCTACGCCGACTTCAAGAACTACGGTCCCATCTCGAAGTTCCTCGAGGACAAAGGCCTTGAGATCAAGAGTTTCAAGTTCGAGCGCATCCCGCTCACCATGCGCGAACTCTCGCCCGAGGAGCAGGAGGACGTCAACGGTCTCATCGAGCGCCTCGAGGCCGACGACGACGTGGTCAACGTGTTCCACAACATGGCCTGACGGCCGACGCAGAGACCAATCCCTATCAAGCATGGATGCGGCAGTCCGTATCCATGCTTTTTCTGTGCATCGGAAATGTTAAAATGCAGAGATGATGCAGAGGGGATGCAGAGGGGATGCAGGGAGGATGGTGGGGTGGGGCAGCGCTAGAGGCGGCGTCCCAGCTTGGGCACCATGGCGCTCTTCCAGGCGGAGTAGTCGCCTGCCAGGATGTGGCGGCGCGCCTCGCCGACGAGCCAGAGGTAGAACCTCAGGTTGATGATCGAGCATATCTGCAGGCCCAGTATCTCTTCGGCGCGGATCAGGTGGTGCAGGTAGGCGAGGGTGTAGTCCAGATAGACGGGTTCGAAGCAGTTTTCCCACTTCTTGTTTTTGATGTTGATGGTGCCCTCGGCGGTGAAGAGTAGTCCGTTGCGGCCGTTGCGGGTGGGCATGACGCAGTCGAACATGTCGACGCCGCGCTCGATGGCCTCGAGGAGGTTCTGCGGGGTGCCGACGCCCATCAGGTAGCGCGGCCGGTCGGTGGGCAGGATGGCGTTGACCACTTCGATCATGCGATACATGACGTCGGTGGGTTCGCCGACGGCCAGTCCGCCGATGGCGCAGCCTTCGGGATCCTTGCTGGCAATGTATTCGGCGCTCTGCCGGCGCAGGTCTTCGTACTGGCAGCCCTGCACGATGGGGAACAGCGCCTGGTGGTGGCCGTAGAGGGGTTCGGTCTCGGCGAAGCGCGTGAGGCAGCGGTCCAGCCAGCGGTGGGTGAGCTCCATGCTTTTCTTGGCGTATCGGTAGTCGGCGTCGCCGGGGCAGCACTCGTCGAGGGCCATCATGATGTCGGCCCCGATCACTCGCTCGATGTCCATCACACCCTCGGGGGTGAAGAGATGGCGGCTGCCGTCGATGTGGCTACGAAAGGTGACGCCTTCCTCTTTGAGCTTACGGTTGGCGGCGAGGGAGAAGACCTGGAAGCCGCCGCTGTCGGTCAACATGGGGCGTTGCCATCCGTTGAAACGGTGCAGGCCGCCGGCCTGGCGCAGAATGTCGCATCCGGGGCGGAGGTAGAGATGGTATGTGTTGCCCAGGATGATCTGGGCTTTCACCTCGTCTTTTAGCTCGTGCTGGTGCACAGCCTTGACGGTGCCCTGTGTGCCTACGGGCATAAAGATGGGGGTCTGGATGTCGCCGTGGTCGGTGTGGATGAGGCCGGCGCGGGCGTCGCCGCAGGTGGCTTGCAGGTCGAAGGTGAGTCGGTCAATCATAATTCTCTCTTTTGTGTAGGAAGCTCGTTCATCGGTTCGCAAGGGCTGCCTTGAGTTTGTCGGCGATGCGGGCTTCGAGGGGGACGGTATTGTAGTCTTGCCAGAAACTGTCGGAGGCGTTGCCTTGGCCGAAAATATCATGGTAGAAGAGGTCGGTGCCGCTGGCGGCATGGATGGTGGACTCGAGGAAGTCGGGCTCGGCAGGTCGCATGTCTACGAGGGTCCATACGGTGTAGTCCTCGACCAGGTGGTCGGTGACGATGTCGCGGAAGGTGCTGTAGACTGCGTTGTCGATGACGGCCTCTTTGGGCGGGATGGTCCGGCTGGCACGCGACACCATGCTGAAGACCAATGTGTAGCGTCCGTTGACTTTGGCGTAGTCGTATTGCTGGTGGCGGTAGGGGATGATGACGCCGCCGAGGACACGGTTCAGCGGCCAGGGAAGGGTGATGGTGTCGGAGTGGCGCGAGGAGATGTTGTAGTGAACCAGGGCCAGGTCGCTGTGGTTGATGACCATGGAGATGCTGTCGTCGTCCTTCAGATAGGTGATGAGATAGTAGCGTTCGCCGCCGATATCATCAAGGATGGCCATAGTGGAGTGCTTGTCGAAACGCCGGGTGTTGCGACGGCTGACGAGCGTGCTGGCGCTTTGTACAACGTCGGTCAAGGCCAGGGGGTCTTTGTATTCGGTCTGTTTGCGGCCGACGAATGGGCTTTCGAGGTAGTTGGAGTCGCCGAGCATGCTGCGGAGCATGGCGGTGTCGTAGACGAGCAGGCGGCTCAGGGGATAGCGCTTGTGGTTGCCGGCCAGATTGACAGAATCAACGCGGGCAGGATCGTAGTCGAAGAGGCTGACTTTCTGGACGTATTGTTTGTCGTAGCCCGGACGCATCACGTCGGCCATGGCTTCGCAGAAGAGCCAGAGGCTGTCTTCGGTCAGGCTGTAGCGACGGAAGAAGAAGGTGCCGATGGCGGTGTCGCAATGGTAGTTGGCGGGGATGCGGTTAACCACTTCTTTCAGCAACGAGCTGGGCTTGCGGTACTCGCTGATTTCGACGGCATCAAGGGCAATCTCCAATGGACGTAGCTTGATGTTGGGCCGTTTGCGCAGCTCCCGAAAACTGATGGTGTCGGAACGGTAGCCCATGCAACTTACGGCAATGCGGCCGTCGTCGGTGGCGAGCTTGAGGCAGTAGTCGCCGTCGAGGTTGGTCTGGGTGCCGCTGGTGCCGCCCACAACACGCAACATAGTGTAGGGGAGAGGCTCCTTGCTACGGGCGTCGCTGACGCGGCCTTTGATGGGTTTAGTCTGTGCCTCCGCCACGAGGGGGAACAGGAGGGCGATTGCCAGGAGGATGATACGTTGTATTGCCTTCATAGATTATTTGTTATAGTGGTAACGGTTAGTGGTTAACGGTTATTATGTTATATGTAATACAAAAAATCCCTAGGCGACGGACGGATTGTTTACCGGTGCCGACGCCATAGGGAATGTGGGTCCTACAGGAGGTTAGAGGGTGACGCCTTCGATCTTGGCGCGGGCCTCGAGGACGGCCTTGTAGTCGCACATGGCGCGCATCTGCAGGTCGTAGATGCTGCGGGGGCAGTCGGGCGTGAAGGTCAGCTTGCCGCTGTCCCACAGCTTCAGCACGGCTTCGAGGTTCTCCTTGCGGTTCATCAGGTGGTAGTACTCGCCCTTCATGCGGTCCTTGTAGTCCTGCGAGAGCATCAGTTTTGTGATGGTTTGTAGATCCATGGTATATAATTTTGGGGGTTAATAATTATCCGATCAGTTCTTTGGCCAGAGCGAGGGCGCGGTCGAGACCGTCGGCGTTGCGGCCGCCGGCGGTAGCAAAGTGGGGCTGTCCGCCGCCGCCGCCTTGTATCTCCTTGCCGAGGGTGCGCACCATCTGTCCGGCGTTGAGGCCGGCGTCGACGCGCTCCTGACCCAGCACGATGAGCAGGGCAGGCTTGCCGTCGGTGACCGATCCGAGCACCACGGCCATCTGGGGCCGTTCGGCGCGCAGGGCCATCAGGGCGTCCTTGAGGGCATTGACGTCGCTGCCCATGCGTTCCACGAGCACGGGATTAGCGTCGAGACGGGCGGCGATGTCGCGGGCCACACCGGCGGCTTTCTCTTTCTTGAGCGCCTCCACCTCGGCTTTGAGGGCGGCGTTGTCGTCCTGCAGTTTGGCGATGCTTGCGGCGAGGTCCTTGGTGCCCTTGAACATGTCGGCCAGGGCGGCGAGCTGGTCCTGCTGGTGGTCGGCCAGGTCAGTGGCGCCTTGGGCGGTGACGGCCTCGATGCGGCGCATGCCGGCGGCGATGGCGCCCTCGCTGACGATGCGGAAGGAGCCGATCATGCCGGTGTTCTGCACGTGGGTACCGCCGCAGAACTCGATGCTGGGGCCGTACTTGACGACGCGCACGCGGTCGCCGTACTTCTCGCCGAAGAGGGCCATGGCGCCGAGTTTCTGAGCCTCGGCGATGGGCATTTGGCGGTGTTCTTCGAGGGGAAGACACTGGCGGATCATGGCGTTGACGCGATGTTCCACCTGGCGAATCTCCTCGGGAGTGAGCTTTGCGAAGTGGCTGAAGTCGAAGCGCAGACGCTGTGGGTCTACACTGGAGCCCTTCTGCTCCACGTGGTCGCCCAGCACCTGGCGCAGGGCATGGTGCATCAGGTGGGTGGCCGAGTGGTTGCAGGCCGTGGCTTGGCGCTTGTCAGCATCGACAGAGGCGTGGAAGGTGTCCGACAGGTCGTCGGGCAGAAGCTCGACGATGTGCACCGTCAGGCCGTTCTCCTTCTTGGTATTAACCACTTTCCACGTGCCATTTCCCGTTCTCAACTCTCCGGTGTCGCCCACCTGGCCGCCGCTTTCGCCGTAGAAGGGGGTGCGGTCGAAGACGAGCTGGTAGAACTCTTTGTCCTTGGCTTTCACACGACGGTAGCGCGTGATGTGCACATCGGCCTCGAGAGTGTCGTATCCGACGAACTCCTGTTCGGCGGCGCCGGGGATCAGTTCCACCCAGTCGTCGTTCTCCACCTTGGCGGCGCCGCGGCTGCGCTCCTTCTGGGCGGCCAGGCCGCGCTGGAAGCCTTCCATGTCGACGGTCATGCCTTTCTCGGAGGCGAGAAGCTGTGTGAGGTCGACGGGGAAGCCGTAGGTGTCGAAAAGCTCGAAGGCAAAGTCGCCGTCGACCCGCTTGTCGCTGCACTTGGCGGCGTAGTCCTCGAAGCGCTTGATGCCGCCGGCGAGGGTGCGCAGGAAGGCCTGCTCCTCCTCGAGGATGATGCGCTGGATGAGTTCCTGCTGCTTCTGCAGCTCGGGGAACTGGTGTCCCATCTGGCCCACGAGGGTGGGGACGAGGGTGTTGAGGAAGGGTTCGGTGAATCCGAGGAAGGTGTAGCCGTAGCGCACGGCGCGGCGCAGGATGCGGCGGATGACGTAGCCGGCCTTGACGTTACTGGGCAGCTGCCCGTCGGCGATGGAGAAGCTGACGGCGCGCAGGTGGTCGGCGCAGACACGCAGGGCCACATCGGTGGCCTCGTCCTTGCCGTAGGCCTTGCCTGCCTTGGCGGCCAACTCCTGGATGAGGGGCTGGAAGACGTCGGTGTCGTAGTTCGAACGCTTGCCCTGCATCACCATGCAGAGGCGCTCGAAGCCCATACCGGTGTCGATGTGCTTGGCCGCCAGCGGCTCCAGGCTGCCGTCGGCCTTGCGGTTATACTGCATGAAGACCAGGTTCCAGATCTCGATCACCTGGGGGTTGTCCTGGTTGACAAGGTCGCGGCCGGGCACCTTGGCCTTCTCTTCGGCCGGACGGATGTCGACGTGGATCTCCGAGCAGGGGCCGCAGGGGCCTTGGTCGCCCATCTCCCAGAAGTTGTCCTTCTTCGAGCCGCGCAGGATGCGGTCCTCGCTGATGTGGGCTTTCCAGAAGTCGTAGGCCTCGGTGTCCATGGCCAGGCCCTCCTTGTCGTCGCCGCCGAAGACGGTCACGTAGAGCCAGCTCTTGTCGATCTTCATCACCTCGGTGAGGAATTCCCAAGCGTAGGCGATGGCCTCCTTCTTGAAGTAGTCGCCGAAGCTCCAGTTGCCCAGCATCTCGAACATGGTGTGGTGGTAGGTGTCGTGGCCCACTTCCTCCAGGTCGTTGTGCTTGCCGCTGACGCGCAGGCACTTCTGGCTGTCGGTGGCGCGCGGCCACTGTCGCTGCTGGTTGCCGAGGAAGATGTCCTTAAACTGGTTCATGCCGGCGTTGGTGAACATCAGCGTCGGGTCGTTCTTGATGACCATCGGTGCGCTGGGCACCACATGGTGTTGCTTGCTCTCGAAGAAATCGAGGAATGCTTTGCGTATCTCGTTGCTGGTAAGCCTCACCTCCTGACCCCTCTCCTGGGAGGAGAGGGGAGTGGTTACTGCTCCGTTTGATGTATTCTCTTGCATTTTATGTTTTGTTATTATATTCTTTGACATTCTACACCCCTCTCCTCTCAGGAGAGGGGAAGTGGGTGAGGCCTAATATTCGTCCCGTTCCACCATCAGTATACCGCCCTGTGGGACAATGAAATACTTGTGGCCGTCGTACTTGATCTCGACGGCGTTCTTGAGCATGAAGATGGCCATGTCGCCCGCTCGCACCTGCAGCGGCAGGTAGCGGGGCTCGCGGTCGGCGGGATTCCAGTCCTCGCCGCTCTCGTTGGGCAGCGCATAGCCCGGGCCGCACTTGATGATGTAGCCCGTTTGAATCTCCTCCTTCTCCTGGTAGCCGGCGGGCAGCAGCAGGCCCCCTTTGGTCTTGTGGGTAGCCATAGCGGGCTCGATCAGCACGCGGTCGCCAATCACTATCAGTTTGTCTATGTTGGTGTTAGCCATTTTTGTCAGGTTTCGTTCTGCCTGCAAAGATAGCAAAAAAATACGGATATACATATATTTATATTAACAGATGCAAAAAAATACTGTCTGCGGCGCCGGCCGGAAGGCGGACTTGGGCGGACATTCGAGGTACCCTCCAGGCATCAACCAGGCATCAACTAGGCATCAACTAGGCATCGCAGCGGACATCGAGCGGACTTTTTGCCTCGCAAACGGGGGCTTCGCGGGGCGAAGTGGCCCGACAGGTGAATTTTTTTTGGCTGCCGAATGAAAAAAAATGCGTATCTTTGTAGTCCGAAATTTTGACGAAGAAAAATGCCCGTAACCGATACAAGACACAAAAGCAGAATGACTTACGAGCAGGCATTCAGCATCAACAGTAACACCCCGCCGCAGGCAATCGCCCTGGAGGAGAGTGTGCTGGGTGCCCTCATGCTCGACCAGACCGCCCTCATCAACGCCATCGAGACGTTGCATGTGGAATATTTCTACAAGCCTGAACATCAAGCCATCTACCGCGCCATCCGCAAGCTCTTCGAGCAGAGCCAGCCGGTCGACATGCTGACCGTCGTGGAGCGCCTGCGGCTGGACGGCGAGCTGGAGGCCGCCGGCGGCGCCTACGCCGTCAGCAAGCTGACCGAGAACGTGGTCAGCGCGGCCCACATCGAGTACCACATCCGCGTGCTGAGCGAGAAGTACATACAGCGTGAGATGATACGCATCTCGACCGAGACCATCACCGAGGCCTACGACGAGACGACCGACGTGGTGAACCTGCTCGACAAGACCGAGCAGCGCCTGATGGACATCAACGACAAGAACTTCCGCTCCGACTACCACCCGGTGGGCGACTTCGTCAGCCTGGCCACCGAACAGATCGAAGAGGCAGGCCAGAAGGAGGACGGCCTGAGCGGATTGGAGACCGGCTTCATCGGGCTGGACCGCATGACCGCCGGCTTCCAGCCCGGCACCCTCATCATCCTGGCCGCGCGCCCCGCCATGGGTAAGACGGCTTGCGCCATGAGCATGGCCCGCAACATGGCCGTCGACTTCCACAAGCCGGTGGCTTTCTTCTCGCTCGAAATGAGCGGCCAGGAGCTGGCCATGCGCCTCATCAGCAGCGAGGCCCGCATCAAGGGCGACCAGCTGAAGAAGGGGCGCCTGGCGGCCCACGAGAAGGAGCAGCTCAAGATGGCGGCCCAGCACCTCAGCGGGGCGCCGCTCTACATCGACGACACCCCCTCGCTCACCATCTTCGAACTCCGCGCCAAGGCCCGAAGACTGAAGCAGCGCTTCGATATCCAGATGATATTTATCGACTACCTGCAGCTGATGAGCAGCGGCACGGCCGACAACCGCAATGGCAACCGCGAGCAGGAGATCTCGATGATCAGCCGTCAGCTGAAGGCCCTCTCGAAGGAGCTGAACATCCCGGTGCTGGCCATGTCGCAGCTGAGCCGCGCCGTGGAGAACCGCGTGGGCAACAAGCCGCAGCTGAGCGACCTGCGCGAGTCGGGCGCCATCGAGCAGGATGCCGACATCGTGGTCTTCATCTACCGTCCGGAGTACTACGGCATCCAGGAGGACGACCACGGCGCCACGGCCGGCATGGCGGATCTGATCATCGCCAAGCACCGCTCCGGCGGGGTGGGGGAGGTGCGCATGCGCTTCGTGAGCGACTACGTGCGCTTCGAGAACCCCAGCCAGATCGAGGGCCTTGATGGCGCCCTCGGCATGCCGCAGAACACCGCCTTCGACCAGCAGGGCGGCACGATGATCGTGGACTCCAAAATGAACGAGGACCTGGGCCCCGACGGCGACGTGCCGTTCTAAGGGGTTGACTGTTGATTGTACCCTACCGAATAAAACAAAAAGCTATGAAGATTAGGTATCTGAAACTAAAGAACTGGCTGCTTGTCTCGCTGGGCGGCCTGCTGGGTGTCAGCCTGTCGGGATGCGATGATAATCCTGTAGCTTGCGAATACGGATGCCCTGAAGGTTTCTACAGCGTCAAAGGCACTGTCACCGATAGCAAGGGCAATCCCGTCAGTGGAATCGGCGTCGGACAGGTCTACACCGAATCCGGCGGGGTGGTGCTGCCCGACATACGCTTTCAGGACACCACCGATGCCGACGGGCGGTATGCGGTAGGCTTCTATGCCTTGCCCGACGATCGGGTGGAGGTGGATTTCGTGGACCTTGACGGCCCGGAGAACGGCCTCTACCGCGACACAACCATCACCGTGTCGGCACCCCAATCGGCCTTCCACGGCGGCGACGGCAACTGGAACTACGGCACCGCCGAGATCACACAGGACGTCGTCCTCACGCCGGCCGAATAATATTTTCGCTCGGCGGCACAATAATTCCGCCGCGGCGCCGTTACAAAGACAATCAATTTCAGGCAGGGAGTCTCCCACGTGTGTGCCCGCTGAAGCTTTAATAATCATTTTAAAACATCAACAAATGGAAAAAAAAGACCTCCTGAAAGAAACCGTCAAGCACATTGACATCAAGAAGTACGACAGCACCGAGCTTATCGACGCCATGCGCCACATGAGCTTCACCAGCCGCGACACC
The DNA here is from genome assembly GCA_946183915.1 of uncultured Bacteroidales bacterium. Taxonomy (GTDB): domain Bacteria; phylum Bacteroidota; class Bacteroidia; order Bacteroidales; family P3; genus Colimorpha. The sequence continues at coordinate 21,342 of CAMHDJ010000032.1, forward strand.
GCCCGCGCCGCCGACATCCTCTGCCAGATGCTGGCCGAGAAGGATTGCACCAACATCCTCACCATCGCCGGCTCCACCTCCGCCGCCGGCTGCATGCAGGTGTATGTCGACATGGTGCGCAACAAGATGATCGACGCCGTCGTCAGCACCGGCGCCAGCATCATCGACATGGACCTCTTCGAGGCTCTGGGCTACAAGCACTACATCGGCACCAAGGAGAACGTCATTCCCGACACCAAGCTCCGCGAGCTCTACATCGACCGCATCTACGACACCTTCATCGACGAGGAAGAGCTGCAGGCCTGCGACCAGGCCACCTGCGACGTGGCCGACCTCCTCGAGCCCCGTCCCTACAGCAGCCGCGAGTTCCTCTACAACGTGGGCAAATGGCTCGCCGAGGGTCACGGTGTGAAGAAAGACTCCCTCATCCAGACCTGCTACGAGTGCGGCGTGCCTATCTTCTGCCCCGCCTTCAGCGACAGCAGCGCCGGCTTCGGCATCGGCAAGCACCAGTGGATCCGCCGCCACGAGGGCAAGCCCTATGTCAGCATCGACAGCGTGGCCGACTTCCTCGAACTCACCGAAATCAAGATGAACTGCCCCGAGAGCGGCCTCTTCATGGTCGGCGGCGGCACCCCCAAGAATTTTGCTCAAGACACAGTTGTGTGCGCTGAAATACTTGGGAAAGAGGTCCCCATGCACAAATACGCCATCCAGATCACCGTGGCCGACGTCCGCGACGGCGCCTGCTCGTCCAGCACCCTCCTCGAGGCCGGCAGCTGGGGCAAGGTGAGCGAGGAGCTGCAGCAGATGGTCTATGCCGAAGGCACCACCGTCATCCCCGCCATCGTCAGCTACGCCTACCACAACGGCGCCTGGAAGCAGCGCGAGTACAAGAACTGGCAGAAACTCTGGCAGAAATAACCCACCTGGACCGCAGGCGTCCCGCCTGCGGAAAAATATAATAGCCCCGCAGGGACGGTACCACCGCTATCCCTATGGGGCTTTTTCTTTCTCCCTTCTACAATCCTTCTATGATCCTTCGGTGACCTATCGACGAAAACAGCCCTCCATAATGTTAAAAATATATAAATAGCGTTAAGGCATGAGCCAAAATACGGCACTTCTACGTCTTATATGCAAAAGCCCAAATAGGCTCGAATATGTAAACGGATTTATGAAAGCAAACAAGAGAATCATACTGCTGGCGGCGCTTGTTGTGTCCTCGTTTGTCGCCAATGCCCAGTCGGAACAATGGAAAAAATATTTGGACATCCGCAAGCAGTCACGTGCCGACATGACGCCCTGCGAGAAGATGGAAGTCTATGCACGAATGGATTCCCTATTCGATGGAAATATCCCTGTACGCACGCAAGAGATGAACTACATGGAGGCCGCCTTGAAATGCGGCGACACGGCGACATTCAAGCGGCTGGCCTTCCGCGTGGTTAGGTGGAAAGGGTGGAATCCGCTTGTGTTTTACTATACCGAGCAATACAAGTTTTTGAAGGACTGCGACTGGTGGCCGGAACTGGACTCCATACAGCGGGCCGTCCACAGCAGGAAGGACTACAGCTACGCGGAGACATTGTACCAAATGGAACAGGAAGACCAAGCTGTGCGGCGTGCCTTACACGACCCCGACCACACCCACACGAAGGCCGTCGAGGATTCGCTTTCGAGACGTATGCACGAAGTGGATTCCGTGAACCTCGCCCGGCTGATATGGCTGGTGGACACTCTGGGGTTCCCCTCATGGGACCGGGTCTGTTCCTACGGTGCACACGCAGCCTGGCTCGTCGCGCAGCATATGCACTCGTGGTTTCAGTACGGCTACGTAAAGCAGCTGCGTCAAGCGGTGGCGGACACTAACGCCGACCCGTCAAATCTGGCCTACCTCGAAGACCGGCTGCGCACAGGGCGCGGCCTGCCTCAGCTTTACGGCACTCAGTTCACCTCCACCAGCGAGAACAACCGCACCGTGTGGCAATGCCCAGTCGCCGACATCAAGAATGTCAACTTGCGACGCGAACAAATGCTTATGTCGCCGCTCGAGGACTATACCGAGGGCTATCTGAAATCCTCGAGCGAAGATGGAATGCTGGACAGTGACAACCCGCTGACAGAGATGGGTGACGACTATGTGCGATACTACTACCTCGGCGACCAGTTTTCGCTTCTGCCCATAGATAAACAGGAGGGTGTGACGGATGCAGTGGCTTACAAAACTGCAGGCGATTACTGCGCAGCAATTCCCATCTTCTGCTCCCGGCTTTCGAACCATTACCCCTTTGTGCGCGACCTGAAACGCTACCTGGAATGCCTTCTGCACAGCGAGTGCGTGGGGGGCCAGTACTGCTACATCAGCCATTATGAGGTGCTGGAGCGCATGGTGCTCTGCGGCTACGAGCCGGACGCCTGGCTTCAATCGCTGCCCGACACGCTCACCGCGCCCCTGCTGGCCGACTACGCCAACCTGCGCGATGAATACTTGCGCTACCTCAACCACGAGGACGACGCCGAGCTCACTGCCTCCCTTGCCAGCCGCGCCGACTTCGAAACCCTGCTTCGCAGCGGCAAGAACTACCACCGTTACGAACTCGACGCATGGAACCATGCCTATCCTTCGCTGCAGAAAATGACCGACGAATTGACCAAACGCGACTATGAAGCGTTCTTCGCCCTCCTTTGGCGCGAAGTGGAGCGTGGTAACCTCCACGCCGAAGACTACGCCTCGCTCTACGACCGCACCTACTATCGCCTCCATGGCAAAGACTGGTTCGGAACCGAAGGTCGGCGACCGTCAGTGGAGCCACCCCTTGCCGCTGGTGTGCCGTCGGCTCGGCCGACAACGGACAATCATATCCGTACTGCCAAACCGAAGACCCTCAACGAGCGCCGCCGCGCAGCATGTCTGCCGTCAGCAAGATAGATACGCAAAGAAATAACGACATGAAGAAAACAAGCACATTGCTATTATTCGTGTTATCGATGAGTGTCGCTTCAGCGCAGGACACGCTCACTTCGGCGCAGATGCGGGAGGACTTCAATTATATGATGGAACAGTACGAGCACATCCACCCGAACCCGACGTGGTCGCTCGGCGAAGAGAGCTACAGCGAGCTGAAGCAACAGACTCTGGCACAGCTCGACCATCCGATGACTCAGCTCGACTTTTGGCGCATCATCGCCCGATGGAACCAACACTTCGACGGACATACGCATGTTGGCTGGCCGACAATACCACCGATGCCTGCGGGGATGATAGCTTTCCCACCCAAAAGCATCGTACAATACCGTAACAATAAATTATTTTTCAGTGCTTACGAAGCGATGCCCGACAGCTTGCAAGGCTGTGAAATTCTCGCCATCAATGGACACCCCTCGGCAGAAATCATTGACTCCATCATGCCTTATGTTAGCCATGAAAGCGAGGCTCATATCAACAATGTCATTTTACGTTCACTCTACTGGTTCTATCAAGCATTTTACGGATACAGCTCACAGATGGAGTTTCTCTATCGAACTACCGACGGCGAAAACACCGTCTTGTTAGACAGAAGGGCCCTCTACACTTGGCTTGTTCAAGTTGGTGATGTGGGAGAAATTGGAGGGGAAGGAGTTCGCGATTGCCCCTGGCATTTCAGCATCTTTCCCGAACAGGGCGTTGCATTGTTTGAATTCAACACTTGCGGCCCCAACGATAAGTTCCCGCAGTTCGATTCCGTTGTGGCGGCCTGCATCGACTCTGTCAACCACTATGGCATCAACCATCTGTTTGTGGACATCTCGCACAACGGCGGAGGCAACGACGCTTTCTGCAAGCGCTTCCTTTGCCATCTCGACGGCCTTCCCGACACCGTGGCGGCCATGGACATGACGGACACCGAGATGGGTACCGTCGCGAATCCGGAAGAGAAGCGTGTAAAAATGTCATTCACCCCCAAGCACCCCTTGTACGGCGGCAAGCTGTACTTTATCCAGTCGCAGTTCACCTACTCCGCTGCCATCTTCCTTGTAAACCTTGCCAAGCAATACAGACTGGGGACTGTGATAGGGGAAGAGACGGGCGGCCTCACCACCACTTTTACCAGGCACAACCTTATCAGCCTGCCCAACTCTGGACTGACGTTCTACTGCTCCGACAAGCAGTTCCGCCACATCGGCACCACAGGCCTCCGCGGAGTGCTGCCCGATATCCCACTGGAAATCGGCTACAAGTACCTCTTCCGCAGCTTCACCCCCGAGGAGCTACAGCAAATGATAAAAATGTCTAACCAAAAAAGATAAACAACAATGAAGAAAAACATCATCAAATCCCTCGCTGCCCTCGCTTTGGGCGCGCTGCTGCTGACCAGCTGCGGCAAAGACAACAAAGACAATGAAGCCCTTATCGGCAAATGGACCAACACGGCTCAATCGTATGAAATAACCATCGATGGGCGGCAGAACATCCCGGAAGGTTATATCTGCATGGAGTTCACAGACGATAAGGTGTGGGTGTCCGACTCACGGACGGACTGTCTTGCAGAGTGGCATAAATACAGCCTCTCGGAAAAAGACGGCAAGCAGTTGTTGGAAATTGAAGGCGGTTGCCACGGTGGAATATTCGTTGTAGAAGAACTTACAAACGACAAACTGGTGCTGGCGCCGTTCTCCAGTGGAGACGACTGGGACTTCCGCTACATCATGAAACGCTGCGAGTGATCAGCATGGTCTGATTAATTGGCGTATTTGTCGCATATTATTGCGCAATAAAAGTTTGCATCCTGCGTTAAGGATGCAAACTTTATTTTTTGTATGATAGAGACTGGAATAAAAGGACACAAGGAGCAGATTGTAACCCCCGAGATGAGTGCCGCGCGGGTGGGCAGCGGCTTGGTGGACGTGTTTGCCACGCCCATGCTGGTGGCGCTGGTGGAACAGACCTGCTACGAGAGCGTGCTGCCGCACCTCGACGAGGGGCAGGGCACCGTGGGCACGCTGGTCAACGTGAGCCACAC
>CAMHDJ010000033.1 GCA_946183915.1 uncultured Bacteroidales bacterium
TCTTCAGCGTCTTCATCTCGCTGCTGGAGTGCCTGGTGGCCTACATCCAGGCCTTCGTCTTCACCATGCTCTCGGCCCTCTACATCGGCATGGCCGTCAGCGAGCCGCATCATGAGAAAGTGGAAGGTTGATAGTGAATACTTGAATATAAACCCAATAAACCGATAAACCCCATGAAAAGTATTAAAGACATTAACTTTGCAGGTAAGAAAGTTCTGCTGCGTGTGGACTTCAACGTCCCGATGAACGATAAGAAAGAAATCACCGATGACACCCGCATGCGCGAGTCGCTGCCCACCATCGAGAAGCTGCTGCGCGACGGCGCCGCCGTCATCATCATGGCCCACTTCGGCCGCCCCAAGAAGGGTGGCTTCGAGCCTGAGCTGACCCTCGAGCCGGTGGCCAAGTACCTGGAGACCCTCGTGGGCCGTCCCGTGAAGTTCACGCAGGAACTGCTCGGCAGCGGCAAGCCCGAGCAGATGGCCAAAGAGCTGAAGGGTGGCGAGGTGATGCTGCTGGAAAACATCCGCTTCTACCCCGGCGAGACCAAGGGCGACGAAGAGCTGGCCCGCCAGCTGGCCGCCCTCGGCGACTGCTACATCAACGACGCCTTCGGTGCCGCCCACCGCGAGCACTCCTCCACGGCCGTCATTGCCAAGTTCTTCCCCAACGACAAGTACTTCGGCTTCCTGATGGAGAACGAGGTTCGCAACCTTGAGAAGCTGATGCAGAATCCTCCGCGTCCCTTCACCGCCATCATCGGTGGCTCGAAGGTCAGCAGCAAGATCGGCATCCTCGAGAACCTCCTCGACAAGGTCGACAATATGATCATCATCGGCGGCATGCGCTACACCTTCACCAAGGCCCTCGGCGGCAAGATCGGCAACTCCATCTGCGAGGACGACAAGCTCGACCTGGCTAAGGAACTGATGCACCGCATGGACGAGAAGGGCGTGAAGTACTACCTGCCCGTCGACAGCGTCATCGGCGACAAGTTCGGCAACGACGCCAACACGCAGATTGTCCCCAGCGGCGAGGTTCCCGACGGCTGGGAGAGCATGGACTGCGGCCCCGAGAGCTGCAAGGCCATCCGCGACATCATCATGCAGAGCAAGACCATCCTTTGGAACGGTCCTGCCGGCGTCTTCGAGCTCGAAACCTTCGCCAAGGGCACCAACCACATCGCCCAGAGCGTTGCCGACGCCTGCAAGCAGGGTTGCTTTGCCGCCGTTGGCGGTGGCGACAGCGTTGCTGCCGTCAAGCAGATGCACCTCGCTGACCAGATGAGCTACGTCTCCACCGGCGGTGGCGCCATGCTCGAATACCTCGAGGGCAAAGTCCTCCCCGGCATCAAAGCCATCCAAGACTGATGAAGAAATACCGTACAGCGATACTGCTGTTTGCGATATTCGAAGTCATTGCAGTAGGATTATGGTTGCTCTCGGGCAACCTTTTCCTACTGCTTAATTTCAGTTATATCGGCATCTGCCTCGGTGTGGGGGCTGCGCTCACGGCCGCAGGCAAGTCGTGGGCCCGTCTCTTCGTGCAGTTCACGGTGGGTGCTTACATCCTGGTGTTCCTCGGGCTGATATGCCACGAGAACATGCAAATAGAAGGCTTTTGGTACTATCTGCTTACCGGCGTCGTAGGTGCCGGTACCCTGCACTATGCCATCGCCAAGATATTCGGACCTCTGCTCTTCGGACGCGGATGGTGCGGCTACGCTTGCTGGACGGCTATGGTGCTTGACCTGCTGCCGTACAAGCAGCCCAGAGGTCCGAGGAAGCGTATCGGTTATATCCGCTACATTGTCTTTGTTCTTTCGCTGGCGCTTGTTGTGGCGCTCTACTTACTTGGCGAGGCGACGTCGTCGGTGATATTTCGCCTATTCATTCTTGGCAACATAGTCTATTATGTCGTTGGCATTGCACTGGCGGTGGCTTTCCGCGACAACCGCGCCTTCTGCAAATATATTTGCCCCGTTACGGTCTTCCTCAAACCCATGAGCCGATACTCGCTGATTCGCATTCATTACGACGAAGATAAGTGTATTCATTGTGGCAAATGTATGGAAGTATGCCCCATGGACGTCGAGGTGACCAACGACTCTCGCAAGAAGAAAAACGCCACCGAGTGCATCCTTTGCCACAACTGCACCCGAGCTTGCCCTGTAAAAGCGCTGAAATAATATGGGACATTTTCTGCCGATAACATTGGAGGAGGTGAAGCGGTTGGGGTGGGAGCAGGTGGATGTGGTGCTGGTGACGGGGGACGCTTATGTGGATCATCCGTCGTTTGGGACGGCGGTGATCGGGCGGACGCTGGAGGCGGCGGGGTACCGCGTGGCGATCATCCCGCAGCCGAACTGGAGGGACGACCTCAGGGATTTCCGCAAGTTCGGGCGGCCGAGGCTGTTCTTCGGGGTGACGAGCGGGGCGATGGACTCCATGGTGAACCACTACACGGCGGCGCGGCGTCTGCGCCACGACGACGCCTATACGCCTGGCGGACAGTTCGGATTCCGGCCCGACAGGGCGACATACGTGTACACGCGGATACTGAAACAGATATACCCCGATGTGCCGGTCATCATCGCGGGCATCGAGGCCTCCATGCGGCGGCTGGCGCACTACGACTACTGGGACGACAAGCTGTTCCCTTCCATACTGATCGACACGCCGGCGGACCTGCTGAACTACGGGATGGGGGAGAGGACGACGCTGAAGATTGCCCGGATGCTGGACGAGGGGCGGGGGATAGAGGCTTGCTACGGGCTGCCGCAGGTGGCATTCAAAATTGAAAATTCAAAATTGAAAATTGAAAATTCAATAGAGCTGCACTCGTTTGAGGAGTGCCAGCGGAGCAAGCGGGCGGAGGCGGAGAACTACCAAATCATCGAGCGGGAGAGCAACAAGATAGAGTGTGCGACGCTGGTGCAGCGTCACGGCGACCGCCTGGTGGTGGTGAATCCGCCGGAGCCGCCGATGACAACGGAGGAGATCGACGCCAGCTTCGACCTGCCGTACATGCGTCTGCCGCACCCCAAATACAAGAAACGCGGGCCGATACCGGCCTTCGAGATGATACGGTGGAGCGTGAACACGCACCGCGGCTGCTTCGGCGGCTGCTCGTTCTGCACCATCAGCGCCCACCAGGGCAAGCAGATAGCCTCGCGCAGCGAGGGGAGCATCCTGCGGGAGGTGGAGACCATCACACAGGACCCGGAGTTCCACGGCGTGCTGACGGACCTCGGCGGGCCGTCGGCCAACATGTGGCGCATGAAGGGACGGAACCTCGAGCTGTGCCGCAAGTGCAGCCGCTACAGCTGCTCGATGCCCACGATGTGCAAGAACCTGGACAGCGACCACAGCGCTATGACTTCGTTGCTAAAGAAGGTGGCCTTGCATCCTAAAGTAAAACATCTCTATGTCGGCAGCGGCATCCGCTGCGACCTCTTCACCGAAGGCAACGGAGGTTGGCAATACTTCCGCCAAGTCGTCGTCAACCACACCAGCGGGCGCCTGAAGGTGGCGCCGGAGCATACGTCGGACGCGGTGCTGGCGCTGATGCGCAAGCCGTCGTTCAGCCTCTTCAAGGAGACGAAACGGCGCTTCGACGAGATATGCCAGCAGGCGGGGCTGCGGTACCAGCTGATACCCTACTTCATCAGCAGCCACCCCGGCTGCCGCCTCGAAGATATGGCCGACCTGGCGGTGCAGATGAAAAAGATGGGCTACCGTCTGGAGCAGATACAGGACTTCACGCCTACGCCCATGACGCTGAGCACCGAGATGTACTACACCGGCATTGACCCCACGACGATGAAGCCCGTCTACGTGGCCACCGCGCCGGGCGACAAGGCCGACCAGCGGCGCCTCTTCTTCTACTACAAGCCCGAGGAGCAGCGGGCCATCGCCGACAGCCTGCGGCGCAGTGGCAACGCGCGCTTCATTCCGCAGCTTTTCGGCGGTGCGGCCGTCAAGGGACGCCGCCCGCGGTAGGCCTACCCCCTAGGCATCCCCTAGGCATCCCCCAGGCATCCTCCAGGCATCAACTAGGCATCCTCTCTGCATCATCTCTGCTTGTGTGCGGAGGAGATGTGGCGAATGTGCAGACATTGTGCTTGTTGTCAACGATTTGTGTTTTGAGTGTGTGGAAAAGAGGTGCAAAATGGTGTGGTTTGAGGCTCGCGGAGGCTGGTCGGAAGGCTTTTCCGAGGCGGAAGGGGTACTTGTAGTATGTTGATTACTAGTGTAAAGAAAAATATTTTCAAAAAATATTTTGTCAGTTCAAAAAAAGTTCGTACCTTTGCACCCGCTTTCGAGAGAGAAAGCGTCCTCGGGACAAAAACAACATGCCGCATTCGTCTAGTGGTCCAGGACATCTGCCTCTCACGCAGAAGATCATCAGTTCGACTCTGATATGCGGTACGAAGCCTCTCCAAACGAGAGGCTTTTTCTTTGTGCTTGCAGGGATGGAAAAACTTTCGTATCTTTGCAAATCGAAATATGGGTCGCTATTTTATACATATAGCCTATAATGGAGCGAGTTACAATGGCTGGCAGACGCAGCCGGGCTTGCCGACGGTGCAGCAGACGCTGGAGACGACGCTCACCACGCTGCTGCGGCAGCCGGTGGCCGTGGTGGGCTGCGGCCGTACCGATACCGGTGTGCACGCCAGCGACTTCTATGCCCATTTCGATTTTGGAGTGGGTAGTGGGGAGTGGGGAGTGTGTAGCGCAAGTGGACAAATGCTACCCACTACCCACTGCCCACTACCCACTGATCTGGTGTTCAAGCTGAACAACATGCTGCCGCCGGACATCGTTGTCTACGACATCTTCCCCGTGGCCGACAATGCCCATGCGCGCTTCGATGCCGTGGCCCGCACCTACCAGTACCACGTCAGCGACCGTCGCCTGCCGTTCCGTCAGGGGCAGTACTGCCGCATCTGGTTCCGGCCCGACCTGGAGCGGATGAACGAGGCGGCGCGGGTGCTGATGGAGTACGACGACTTCACAAGCTTCGCCAAATTGCACACGCAGGTGAAGACCAATATCTGCCACCTCAGCGAGGCGCACTGGGACACGGTGGACGACGAGTGGGTGTTCACCATCCGGAGCAACCGCTTCCTGCGCAACATGGTACGCTCGGTGACGGGGACGCTGCTCGACGTGGGGCGCGGAAAGCTCAGCCTCGACGGCTTGCGCGAGATCATAGAGAAGAAGGACCGCTGCGCCGCCGGCGTCAGCATGCCGGCCTGCGGATTGTTCCTGACCCGGGTGGAGTACCCTTCGGGGTTAAGAGTTATGAGTTAAGAATTAATAATTAGGAATGAAATACATTGAAGTAACCTTTACGATGGACGATACCGGTGTCTTCCGCGACATGCTGGTGGACACGCTGGGCAACGAGGGCCCCTACGAGAGCTTCGTCGAGACCAAGGACGGCCTGAAGGCCTATGTGCCGGCTTCGGAATACGATCCCAAGTACTTGGCCGCCACGGCCCAGGCCTTCCCGCTGCCGCTGAAGTACGAGGCCCGCGAGATGGAGGACCGCGACTGGAACGCCGAGTGGGAGAAAGGGCACGAGGCCGTGCTGGTGAAGGCCGACAACGGGGCTTCCATCTGGGTGCGCGCCCCCTTCCATCCGCACCGCACCGACGTGGACTACGAGTTGCTGATCGAGCCCAAGATGAGCTTCGGCACGGCCCATCACCCCACCACCTACATGATGCTCAGCTATGTGGCCGAGCTCGACCTGGTGGGTCGGCGGGTGCTCGACATGGGCTGCGGTACCGCTGTGCTGGCCATCTTGGCCAAGATGCGCGGGGCGGCCTACGTGGAGGGCGTCGACGTCGACGAGTGGGCCTACCGCAACGCGCTGGAGAACGCCGCCGCCAACGGGGTGGAGGTCAGCCTGCGCCTGGGCGACGCCTCGACGCTGAAGGGTGAGTTTGACGTGGTCATCGCCAATATCAACCGCAACATCCTCCTGGCCGACATGGAGCGCTACGCCGCCGTCATGGCCCCTGGCGCCACGCTGCTGCTCAGCGGCTTCTACGAAGCCGACGAGGGTGTCCTTATCGCCAAAGCCAACAGCTTGGGCCTCACCTTCAAAGACAAGAAATCGCGCGACGGATGGTCGTCGCTTCGACTGGAGAAATGATCGTTTGTATTGCCGAGAAACCGAGTGTGGCGCGCGAGATTGCCAAGGTGCTGGGGGCCAACAGTCAGCACGACGGCTACCTGGAGGGCAACGGCTACCAGGTGACCTGGACCTTCGGACACCTCTGCACCCTCAAGGAGCCGCAGGACTACACCGACCAGTGGCGCCGGTGGAGCCTGTCGGCGCTGCCGATGATCCCGCAGCGTTTCGGCATCAAACTCATCCCCAACCAAAGCTATGAAAAGCAGTTCGGCATCATCGAACGCTTGATGCAGGCCGCCGACGGCATCATCAACTGCGGCGATGCTGGGCAGGAAGGCGAGCTCATCCAGCGGTGGGTGATGCAGAAGGCGCGGGCCAAGTGCCCGGTGCAGCGCCTGTGGGTCAGCAGCCTGACCGAGGAGGCCATCCGCGAGGCCTTCGCCCACCTGCGGCCACAGGACGACTACCAGAGCCTCTACGAGGCGGGCCTCTGCCGCGCCATCGGCGACTGGCTGCTGGGTATGAACGCCACGAGGCTCTACACCCTGCGCTTCGCCACCGCCAAAGGGCAGGTGCTCAGCATCGGACGGGTGCAGACCCCCACGCTGGCGATGATCGTCAAGCGGCATTTGGAAATCAAGAACTTCAAGCCTGAGAAGTACTGGGTGCTCTCCACCCTCTACCGGGCGGTGACCTTCACCTCGACCAAGGGCAAGATGAAGAGTCTCGAGGAGGGGCAGCAGGCCATGGACGCCATCAGGGGCAAGGACTTCACGGTGACCAGCGTCGAGCAGAAGGCCGGCACCGAGGCGCCGCCGAGGCTGTTCGACCTCACCTCGTTGCAGGTGGAGTGCAACAAGAAGTACAGCCTCTCGGCCGACGACACGCTGAAGTGCATCCAGAGCCTCTACGAGAAAAAGCTGACCACCTACCCTCGCGTCGACACCACCTACCTCTCGGACGACATCTATGCCAAGTGCCCCGCCATCCTGCAGGGCATCGTTCCCTACGCGCCGCTGGTGCAACCCCTGATGGGCAAGAAGCTGAAAAAGAGCAAGAAGGTCTTTGACAGCTCGAAGGTGACCGATCACCATGCCATCATCCCCACGGGGCAGAATCCGCAGAACGTGAGCCTCACGATCGACGAGAAGCGGGTGTTCGACATGGTGGCGCGCCGTTTCATCGCCGTCTTCTACCCTGATTGTAAGTTCAGTACCACCACCGTGCTGGGCGAAGTGGTGGAGGTGGAGTTCAAGGCCACCGGCAAGCAGATCCTCGACGAGGGGTGGCGGGCGGTCTATGGAGGCAAGGCCGATGCCAACGACGCCAACGACGCGGCCGACAAGGGCGACGGCGGCGACAAGGAACAGACCCTGCCTGCCTTCGAGGAGGGCGAGCATGGTCCCCACGAGCCCACCCTGACCGAGAAGCAGACCACCCCGCCAAAGCCCTACACCGAAGCCACGCTGCTCCGCGCCATGGAGACCGCCGGCAAGACTGTCGACGACGAAGAACTGCGCGACGCCTTGAAAGCCAACGGCCTGGGCCGCCCGTCGACCCGCGCCGCCATCATAGAGACGCTCTACAAGCGGCAGTATATCAGCAAGGTGCGCAAGAGTTTGGAGCCCACCCCCACCGGTATCGCCCTGATAGGTGTCATACAGGAGGACCTGCTCAAGAGTGCCGAACTGACGGGACAGTGGGAGAAGAAACTGCGTGACATCGAGGCGCATAAGTACTCGGCTACCCAGTTTATCGACGAACTGAAGCAGATGACCGCCCAGGTGGTGCAGGAAGTCATTGCCGACGGCACCCGCCGCATGACCTACTGAGGTCCCCTCCGGTCGGGACATGTCCCCATCCCCTCTGCATCATCTCTGCATCCCCTCTGCATCATGTCTGCCCGATGACGGACAAAATGTGTGGCAGATGCACACCTGGTGCCGCCGGAGTGGGGGAGGAGCCTGGCGGCTGGTGGGTGAAATATTTTTACGAATATATAATAATAACGCGCAACTGACGTTAAAAAGAATTATGATTGCAGAAAACATAGCAAAGATACAGGCTGCGTTGCCTGCCGGGGTGCGCCTGGTGGCGGTGAGCAAGCTGAAGCCGAACGAGGACATTGCCGAGGCTTACCGCGCCGGACAGCGTCTCTTCGGCGAGAACTACGCCACCGAGCTGCGCGACAAGGCCGCCGCGCTGCCCAAGGACATCGAGTGGCACTTCATCGGGCACCTGCAGTCGAAGCAGTTGAAGTACTACGTCCCGTTCGTCAGCATGATCCACGGGGTCGACTCGGTGGAGCATCTGGAGGATGTGGACCACGCCGCCGCCAAGGCGGGACGCACGGTCGACGTGCTGCTGCAAGTGCATGTGGCCCAGGAGGAAACCAAGTTCGGCTTCGCGCCCGAGGAGCTGGAGACGCTCGACGCCCCGCTCGCCAGCCTGGCCCATGTGCGCGTGTGCGGCCTGATGGCCATGGCCAGCCACACCGACGATGTCGCCCGTGTGCGGGCTGACTTCCGCCAGGCGCGCCGCATCTTCGAGCGCCTTCAGGCGGGCCTCTTTGCCGGACAGGCGTCGTTCGACGAGCTCTCGATGGGCATGAGCCACGACTGGCAGGTGGCCGTCGACGAGGGAAGTACGCTGATACGCCTGGGTACCAGTATCTTCGGTGAACGCGATTATTCAAAACTCAAACGATAACAGGTATGCAAATCTTCACTAAAAGCAAACACATCATCCTCTCCTACGTGGTGATCACGCTGGGTCTGATGCTCTACACCTTCGGTTGGTCGGCCTTCATGCTGCCCATGAAGATCGTTGGCGGCGGCGTCAGCGGCATGAGTGCCATTCTCTACTACGCCGTCGGTATCCATATCCCCATCGGCGTGCTGAACTTCGTCTTCAATGCCATCCTGGTGGCTATCGGCTTCAAACTGCTGGGTTCCAAGTTCGGAGCCAACACCATCTACGGCATCATCATGTCGTCGCTCTGCTTCATCCTGTGGCAGCAGGTGCTGCATGTCGACACGTGGTTCGACGTCGAACACTTCGGCGTCTTCATGTGTGCCGTGCTAGGCGGCTTCTGCTGCGGCGCCGGTATTGGCCTGTCGTTCATCATGGGTGGCAACAGCGGTGGCACCGACATCATTGCCCTCATTGTCTGCAAGTACCACAACGTCTCGCCTGGCCGCGTCATCATGCTCATCGACGTGGTCATCATTGGCTGCTCATTCTTCGTCAGCCACCGCCTAGACAACGTCGTCTGCGGTTATGTCGTCATGGTGACTATGACCTATGTGCTTGATATGGTGCTCGATGGTAACAAGCAATCGTACCAGATCATGGTCTTCTCGCTCAAGAACCAGGAGATCGGCGAGGCCGTCACCCGCGAGGTGGGCCGCGGCGCCACGCTCCTCGATGCCGAGGGCTGCTACACCAAGCAGCAGCAGAAGGTGCTCCTGATGATGGTGCACCGCACCGACAAGCAGCACGTGCTGCAGATCATCCACCGTCTGGACGAGAACGCCTTTGTCAGCGTCAGCAAGGCACAGGGTGTCTATGGTAAGAATTTCGAAAAGCTCAAACTATGAAGATGATATCCCCCTCGCTGCTCAGCGCCGACTTCGGCAACCTGCAGCGCGACATTGAGATGCTCAATGCCTCCGAGTGCGACTGGCTTCACGTCGACGTGATGGACGGCCTCTTTGTGCCCAACATCTCGTTTGGTCAGCCCATCGTCAAACACATCAAACGCCATGCGCAGAAGCCCCTCGACGTACATCTGATGATCGAGGATCCGGGCCGTTACGTTGACGACTTCCGCGCTGCCGGTGCCGACATCCTCACCTTCCACTACGAGGCCTGCCGCCACCACGACCGGGTGCTCCATGCCGTCCACGACGCCGGCATGAAGGGTGGGGTGGTGCTCAACCCCTCCAGCCCCGTCTGTCTGCTCGAGGACATCGTGCAGCTCTGCGATGTGGTGCTGCTGATGAGCGTCAACCCCGGCTTCGGTGGGCAGAAGTTCATCGAGAACACATACAACAAGGTGCGCCAGCTGCGCGAGCTCTGCCAGCGCAAGAACCCGCACTGCCTCATCGAGGTCGACGGCGGCGTCAACCTGCAGAACGCCTCCCTCCTTTTCGAGGCTGGTGCCGACGTGCTGGTGGCCGGCAACGCCGTCTTTAAGAGCGACGACCCCGTCCGCACCATCCACGACCTCAAAGCATGACGCGTCCGCAACTCATCATCGCTCCCGGCAAGGAGAAGGCTCTCCTGCGTCGCCACCCCTGGATATTCTCGGGTGCGGTCAAGCGCATCGTCGGCGAACCGCAAGAAGGCGATCTGGTGGATGTTGTCGATGTCCGCGGCCAATGGATGGCCACGGGTCACTTCCAGAACGAGAGCATCATCTGCAAAGTGCTCACCTTTGATGCCGACGAGGTCGGACTTCCCATCGAGGAGTTTCTTCGTCGACGCATCGCTTCGGCCGTGAACTATCGTGCGACACTCGGATTCTTCGGCGACGAACAGACCAATGTCTTCCGCCTCGTTCATGCCGAGGGCGACTACCTGCCCGGGTTGGTATGCGATTGGTACAACGGGGTACTCGTCATGCAGGCCCATTCGGTCGGCATGCACCGCCTGTTTCCGCAGCTGAAGGAGCTCTTCGTCGAGCTGTTGGCCCCTTATGGGCTCTGCTCTGTCTTCGACAAGAGCAGCGCCACTGTGCCGGGAGGTGCCGATGATGGCTACCTCTGGGGAAGTGAACCGCAGGAGCATGAGATTGAGGAGCACGGCAACCGCTTGTTGATTAACTTCTTCGAGGGACAGAAGACGGGTTTCTTCGTCGACCAACGCGAGAACCGAGCCCTGGTGGCTCAGCTGGCTCGCGGTCACCGGGTGCTCAACTGTTTTGGCTACACCGGCGGATTCTCTTTGGCGGCCCTGCGCGGTGGTGCCGACTTCGTCGAGACGGTCGATATCAGTAAGAAAGCCATCGAACTCTGCAACCGCAATGTGGCTCTCAACTTCGGCACCGACGCCCCACATCGCGGTACCGTGGCCGACGTGCTACAGTCGCTCGATGCCACCAATCACCAGTACGACTTCATCATCCTCGACCCGCCGGCTTTCGCCAAGAACCACCGCTCGTTGCAGCAGGGCCTGAAGGGATACCGCTCCATCAACCAGCGCGCCATGGAGGCGCTGCCCGCAGGTGGCTTGCTGATGACCTTCAGCTGTTCGCAGGCTGTCAGCCGTGACGACTTCCAGACCATGGTCTTCACCGCCGCCATGAATGCTCGCCGCCGTGTCCGCATCGTCCGCCAGTTGCCCCACGCCATGGATCACCCCGTCAGCATCCACCATCCCGAGGGGGAATACCTGAAGGGGCTCCTTATGCAAGTAGAATAGAATAAACAGTACTAAACAACATATATGGAATTAGGATACCAAAAGATAGATAAGTATGACGAGGCCTGTGTGGCCGAAATGGCCACCCATTATAAGGCTATTCTGCGTCTACTGGGCGAGGATCCCGAGCGCGAGGGCCTCATCAAGAGTCCCGAGCGGATTGCCAAGGCCATGCTCTTCTTCACCAACGGCTACGACCTCAACCCGGAGGAGATACTGCGTAGCGCTATGTTCCATGAGGACTACAAGCAGATGGTCGTCGTGAAGGACATCGAAATCTACTCGCTCTGCGAGCACCACATGGTGCCCTTCGTGGGCAAGGCGCACGTGGCCTATATCCCCAATGGTACCATTGTGGGCCTGAGTAAGATACCGCGGGTGGTGGATGCCTACGCCCGTCGCCTGCAGGTGCAGGAGCGCCTCACCAAACAGATTAAAGACTGCATCCAGTCCACCCTTAACCCGCTGGGCGTCGCCGTCGTGATCGAGGCGCAGCACATGTGTATGAGTATGCGTGGCGTGCAGAAGCAGAACTCGGTGACCACCACCAGCGACTTCACCGGGGCCTTCATGAAAGACCCCAAGACCCGCGAAGAGTTCATGAATATCATCGGCGTTAATTTGCATTGATTATGAAAAGACTGTTTATTGGACTAATGATGCTTATGGGGCTCGTGGCTGGTGTCCAGGCCCAGATTTCCCACACGGAGCAGGGGGCGGTGGACCAGAAGGCCGACGCTCTGCTGAAACGTGCCGCCAGTCAGTTTGGCAACGTCAGCTTCAAAGTGACGGCCTCGATGCTCGACGCGCAGAAGAAGGAGACCCTGCGGCAGACGGCCCAGGTGCTCTATTGCAAAGGCTGCTACCGTGTGTCGGTGGCCGACCAGGAGGTGATCTGCGACGGCAAGACGGTCTGGCAGTGGAATAAGACGGCCCGTGAGGTGGCGGTGACCAACATGGGCACCGACGATGTGGACCTGATGAACCCCGCACGCCTGCTGAAGAACTACGACAAGAGCTTTCGTGCCAAGTATATACGCACCGACGATGGCGTGGCGCTCGTCGACCTCCAGCCGCGTTCGGCGCGCTCGTTCCATAAGATCCGCTTGTTTATGAACGAGAAGAGCGGCCAGCTGCAGCGGATGGAGGTACATAAATACGACTCCAGTCGCGAGGTGTATGAGATCACGGAGTTCAAACGTGCCTCCACGCCGGCCTCCAAGTTCACCTTCGACCCCAGCCAGCACGCCGGGGTGGAAATAATCGACATGCGATGAGGATACTGCTGATTGAGACCGCCACGGCGGTGTGCTCGGTGGCGATGGCCGAAGAGGGACGTGTGGTGGCGCGCCGCGAATGTGATGCTCCCAACGCCCACTCCACGCAGCTGCCGCTGTTTGTCAAGGACTTGCTGGCCGCGGGCAAGCCCGATGCCGTCGGCGTCAGCGCTGGTCCGGGCAGCTACACGGGTCTCCGCATCGGCGTCAGCACTGCCAAAGGGCTCTGCTACGCCCTCGACATTCCGCTGGTCTCGGTGCCCACCCTGCGTGGCATGGCCAGCCTCTACTACCTTCAACATCCGGACTATCAGGGGCTCGTCTGCCCTATGATTGACGCACGCCGCATGGAGTGCTACACCATGGTGGTGGGCCACCAAGGGGTGCTCCGCGACACGCAGGCTGACGTCATCGTGCCGGGATTCTACGACGAGTATCTGAATAGGGGAGAGGTGACCTTCATCGGCGATGGCGCCGCGAAGACGCGCGACATCCTGGGCGTACACCCCAATGCCTGCTACGACAGTTCGTTCCGCATCAGTGCTGACGGACTATTGCCGTTGGTCGAACGGAAGTTGCAGCGTGACGAGACCGAGGATGTGGCCTACTTTGAGCCCTTCTACCTCAAAGACTTCGTGGCTAAGAAAAGTGTAGTCCATGGGCTGAGAGATAATTAAGCACGATGAGTTCGATGTCGATAACCTATAACTCCTAACTTCTCAATGTTGCGCTTTGTCGGAAAACGGTTGATGTATGGCCTGCTGGTGCTGCTGGGAGTAGTGACGCTCGTCTTCTTCCTGTTCAACATCCTCCCCGGCGACCCCGCCCGCATGATGCTTGGCCAGCGGGCCGACCAGGAGAGTATCGACATTATCAACCGTGACCTGGGACGTGACAAGCCCGTGGGGTTGCAATACCTCAACTACCTCAACGACCTCGTCCCCATATCGGTGCATAACAACGCTGACTCTGCCAGCTACTTCTTTCTGGCCGACGACAAGTATGCCCCCTACACCACGCTGCTCAAGCTCGGCAGCACGTCGGTGGTGCTGAAGGCGCCATATCTGCGGCGTAGCTACCAGAGCCAGCGCAAGGTGAGCGATATCCTCGCCACGGCCTTCCCACAGACGGCCATCCTGGCCCTCGTGGCCATGCTCTTCGCCCTCGCTGTGGGCATTACCCTCGGTGTGCTGGCGGCGCTCCACAAGGACACATGGCTTGACCGTACCATCCTCGTCATCAGCACCCTCGGTATGTCGCTTCCGTCCTTCTTCGCCGCCATCCTCATCGCCTGGCTCTTCGCCTATGTGCTGGCCGACTGGACGGGGCTCAGCATGTTCGGCAACCTTTACACCGTCGACGATTATGGTTGCGGCGAATACCTCGACCTCAAGAACCTCATCCTGCCGGCCCTCACGCTGGGCATTCGTCCGCTGGCCACGCTCACGCAGCTTACCAAGAACTCGATGCTGGAGGCTCTCAGCCAGGACTATATCCGCACCGCCCGCGCCAAGGGGCTCTCGCACCGTCGTGTGGTGGTGCATCATGCCTTGCGCAACGCCCTGAACCCCGTGGTCACCTCGGCCAGCGGCTGGCTGGCTTCGCTGCTCGCCGGCGCCGTCTTCGTCGAGTACGTCTTCGACTGGAAGGGCATGGGTGTGGTCATCGTCGACGGACTGGAGAAATACGACTTCCCCGTCGTCATGGGCACCATACTCTTCATCTGCGTCCTGCTGGTCCTCATCAACATCCTCACCGACATCCTCTACGGCCTCCTCGATCCCCGCGTCCGCGTCCAGTGAATAATAAAAAAGCTAAGAAGCGCATGACTCGACAGAGTCATGCGCTTCTTGGTGTAATGCCGTAGTTGTCTACAGTCCCACCGTCAACCCGTGCTTAGCGTGGGCTGACGGTGGAGGCGCCGCTGGTGGTGCAGCCATAGGAGGGATGGCAGTCGGGCGACGAGAGGCCGTAGGTGACGGTGCTGGCACCGCTCACATTGACCGCGATGCGTTCGCATACGGTCACTTTGGCACGGCTGGAACCACTCACGTCGCCGGTGACGGCATTGGTGGTGAGTCCCTCGGCATGGAGGTCGCTTGAGCCGCTGACCTCGATGTCCATCGTGCCGGTACAGTCGCCACTGAGCGTGACCTGACTGGATCCACTGACCTCGGCGTCGATCTTGTCGGCCGTCACGGTGCATTGTGCATCGGAGGCTCCGGAGATCTCAAAGTCGATCTCGGCGGCGGCGATGTTGCCACGGAACGAGGAGGATCCTGAGATGTCCACCTCGCTCCTGTTGCCCTGCAGGTCGCCGGCATACGACGAGGCTCCCGAAAGGTCGAGGTCCTTCACGTTGGAGTTCAGCGGCAGTATCACGCTGCATTCGCCGATGGTGAAGGAGAGGGTCTTCTTGAAGCCGATCTCCAGCACCCCGTTCCGCACCTGCAGCTTCACCTTGTCGACCATCCTCTCGGGTACGGTGACGGTGGCCGCGGTGGCGGTGTCGCTGACGGTCACGTCGAAGGCATTGCTCACCTTGACGGCGGTGTAGTTGCCGTCGATGCTCTGCCGGGTGGTGACTGGCTCACCATAGTAAGCCTCGCAACCGGCGAGACAAAGGACTGCTACCGCAGTCAGCATTGCTAATTTGATGTTTTTCATAGTGTGTATCCTATTTGTTTGAACTATTTGTCGGCGCGACGATCAGTCTTTGATGTTGGGCTCCTCGAGGCCGAGGTGTTTCTTCTTGTCTACCACGCGGAGGTAGAGGGCGATGAGGCCGGCGGCGACGCCGAGGGCGGCCAGCATGACCAGGGCCCAGGTGTAGTCGAGCTCGGTGGCGGGGGTGCCTTCGGGGTTGGTGCTGTTCAGCACCTTGCCGATGAGCAGCGGGAAGAGCCAGAGGCCGATGTTCTGGATCCAGAAGATGAGGGCGTAGGCCGAGCCGATGATCTTCTCGTCCACCAGTTTGGGTACCGAGGGCCACAGGGCGGCGGGCACCAGCGAGAAGGAGGCGCCGAGCACCAGGATGGTGACGTAGGCCACGACGGCACCGCCCACGGCGTTGCCCTTGAATTGCGGCAGGACGAAGGCGAAGGTGAGGTGGCACACGATGAGCAGGGCCGAACCGAGCAGCAGCATGGTGGCGGCTTTACCCTTGTGGTCGACGTAGTTGCCCAGGATGGGGGTGATGGCCACGGCCAGCAGCGGGAAGACGGCGAAGATGGTCTCGGCGGTGCCGCGCATGTAGCCCATGTAGCAGTAGACCACCAGGGCCACCACGGCCAGCGCCATCAGGCCGACCTTCATGCCTTGCTTCTTGCTGAAGTTGCTGGCGAAGGCGCACACGGCCACCACGAGCATGATGATGTACTGCACGATGGTGACGCTCTCGCCGGCCCAGAAGGTGCCTTCAGCGGCGGGGTTGAGGGTCAGGTTGCACTGCAGCATATTGACGGCGTATTTCTGGAAGGGGAAGATGGCGCTGTAGTAGAGCACGCAGAGCAGGGCCACGAGCCAGAAGCCCAGGCTGCTGAAGATCTTGCCCAGATCCTTGAGCTTGAAGGGGTCGTCTTTCTCCTCGGCCTCGCCGGTCTGGCTGTCGAGCTTCTTGTCCATGAAGAAGTAGACGATGAACATGATGAGGGCGATGCAGAGCAGCACCACGCCGAAGGCCACCGAGCGGCTGACGTCGATCGAGCCGCCGAGCTTGGCGAAGTAGGGGCTGAAGATCATGCAGGTGGCCACGCCCAGACGGGCCAGGGCCATCTCGCTGCCCATGGCCAGGGCGGTCTCGCGGCCCTTGAACCACTTGACGATACCACGGCTCACCGTGATGCCGGCCATCTCGCAGCCGCAGCCGAAGATCATGAAGCCGCAGGCGGCCAGCTTGGCGCTGGCAGGCATGCCGCGGTAGAAGGGGGCCACGCCCAGCTCGTCGAAGAGCGGGATGTAGTTCAGGTTGTTCGTGAACCAGTTGTAGAGGGCCGTGTGGTTGCCCAGCTCGTCGACGCCCACGAAACTCTCGCTGATGGCGAAGTACTTGATCAGGCCGCCCACCAGCATCACCGAGCCCGAAAGCACGGCCGTGAAGCGCACGCCCATCTTGTCGAGGATGATGCCGGCGAAGATGAGGAAGAACACGAAGACATTGAGGAACACCTCGGAGCCCTGCATGGTGCCGAAGGCCAGGCTGTCCCAGCCGCGCTCGGTCTGCATCAGGTCCTTGATGGGCGACAGAATGTCCATGAATACGTAGCTGCAGAACATGGCCAGCGCCAGCAGCAGCAGTGCGATCCAGCGCATGGCAGCGCTGTCTCTCAGTGTTTTAATACCAGTTTGTGTCATATTTGTTGTTTTAATTATTATAATCCAATCGGATGTGCAAAGATACGAATAAAAATCGAAATGGAAGGCATTTGACTAAAAAAAGTATAAATAGAAGCCTACGATCCGCATTATTCAATCCTCCACCGACCACCCTTTTCCAGGCATCCTCCAGGCATCAACTAGGCATCAACTAGGCATCATCTAGGCATCAACTAGGCATCATCTAGGCATCATCTAGGCATAAAAGCGGGGTATGTGTCAGGAAGGAGCCCTCCACGAACGGGCAAAAAGAAAGCCCCGCAGGGGCGCAAGAGGCCGCCGGCGGGGCGTGACGGGGTCGGGTGGCGGACGCTACTCGACGTTGAGGATGTAGTAGTTCTTCTTGCCTTTCTGGACGAGGATGCAGCCGCTGGCGAGGATGTCCTGCGCGGTGAGGGTGGCGCCCTCGGCCACTTTCTGCTTGTTGACGCTGATGCTGTTCTGCTTCAGCTCGCGGCGTATCTCGCCCTTGCTGGCGAACATGCCCACCTCGGCGGCCAGGTCGACCAGCGGGGCGCCGGCCTCGATGGCGGCGCGGCTCACCGTGTACTGCGGCACGCCGTCGAAGACGGAGAGCAGCGTCGCACGGTCGAGCGAGTTGAGCTGCTCGGTCGTGGCCTTGCCGAAGAGCAGTTCGCTGGCGGCGATGGCGGTGTCGTAGGCCTGCTGGCCGTGGACGCGGATGGTGATGTCCTTGGCGAGGGCTTTCTGCAGGATGCGCTGCTCGGGGGCCTCGGCGTGCTGCTTCTCGAGGGCTTCGACCTCCTCCTTGGTGAAGAGGGTGAAGATGCGGATGTAGCGGGCCGTGTCGACGTCGGAGCAGTTGAGCCAGAACTGGTAGAACTTGTAGGGGCTGGTCTTGGTGGGGTCGAGCCACACGTTGCCGCCCTCGGTCTTGCCGAACTTGGTGCCGTCGGCCTTGGTGATGAGCGGGCAGGTGAGGGCGAAGGCTTCGCCGCCTTCCATGCGGCGAATGAGCTCGGTGCCGGTGGTGATGTTGCCCCACTGGTCGCTACCGCCCATCTGCAGGCGGCAGCCCTTGGTGCGGTAGAGGGTCAGGAAGTCGTAGCCCTGCAGCAGCTGGTAGCTGAACTCGGTGAACGAGATGCCGGTCTCCATGCGCTTCTTGACGCTGTCCTTGGTCATCATGTAGTTGACGGTGATGTGCTTGCCCACGTCGCGGATGAAGTCGAGAAAGAGGTAGTCCTTCATCCAGTCGTAGTTGTTGAGGATCTCGGCGCCGTTGACGGGATTGTCGAAGTCGAGGAAGCGCTCCAACTGATGGCGGATGCACTGCACGTTGTGCTGGATCTCCTCGGGGGTGAGCAGTTTGCGTTCGGCGGCCTTGAAGCTGGGGTCGCCGATCATGCCGGTGGCGCCGCCCACGACGGCCAGGGGTTTGTGGCCCGCCATCTGCAGGTGCTTCAGGAGCATGATGGAGACGAGGTGGCCGATATGCAGCGAGTCGGCCGTGGGGTCGATGCCCACGTAGGCCGTGGTGACTTCCTTGTTGAGTTGCTCTTCGGTGCCGGGCATCATGTCGTGGATCATGCCGCGCCATTTCAGTTCTTCTACGAGGTTTGTGTTCATCTATAATTATATTATTGTATTCATAAATATAAGAAGAGGTGCTGCTCTTTCGGGCGGCACCTCTTCGTTGTGCTTTTCGGAGCCCGACTAGCGAACGATCATCTTGCTGGCAGCCGTGTGACCGCCGATGATGACGTTGACCAGGTACATGCCCTTGGCCATGCCTTCGGTGCCGATGGTGAAGAGCTGCTCGCCCTCGTTGACGTAGCCCAGGCGGCGCTCGGCGACCATGCGACCGTTGAGGTCGTAGATGCGCAGCGTGGCGTTGCCGGCCATGGCGGCGTTGACGGCCAGGTTGGCCTCACCCATCACCGGGTTGGGGTAGATGTTGACGGTGCTCTCGCCGTTGCCGTTGACGGTGGGAATACCGACGTTCGGGTCGGTGTACTCGTTCTCACGGTCGGTGACGTAGGTCATGTCCATGAAGATGCCGCGGCCGTAGGTGCCGAAGTAGATGGCGCCCGGCCACTTGGTCTTGGCAAAGACGTACTTGTTCTCGGTGATACCGGTGTGCGACATGTGGCGACGGACGGGCAGGGCGTTGGTCTGCTGCACGATCGAGGTCACGGGCACGCCGCGCAGCTGGTCGTACTGCTCCCAGTGCGGGGTGGCTGCATTCTCGAGGTACACGAACACACCGTTCGCGGTGCCGACGTAGATGTTGCCGGTGGTGGACTCGATCATGGCGCTGTAGGCGGGGATGCCGCTGAAGCCGGTGATGGGGAGCATCTTCACATTGGCGCTGTTGTCCCAGTTGGTGGTGCTGGCGTTCTCGATCACCATCACGTTGGCCATGGCATCGGAGTAGTCCTCGAAGGTCACCACGATGCGGTCTTTGCCCGGACGCGGATCGACGGCGATGGAGCTGATCGGGCGGGTGAACCACTCGTTGGAGCCGTTGCGCATGAACTTCGAGTCGCGCAGCATGCGGGTGGTGGTGTCGCTGGCGGCGTTCAGCTGGCCGCGGGTGACGTTGGGATACTGGTTGTAGTTGATCGTCTCGAAGCCTTTGATGCGGATCAGCTGCGAGCGGTGGTTCTCCGTGTCGTAGGTGCTGATGTAGGCGAAGCGGCCGTCAGGGCTCATGATGACGTTGCGGGGGTAGAGGGTGTTGGTGCCGGTGAGTTCGGAACGCTTGACGGTGTAGATGGGGGCCCACCACATGAACTTCTCGCGCAGGGCGGTCTTCACGTCGGGATCCAGGTTGCGGTCGGCGTCGGTGATGGAGTCATAGATCTTGCTGAAGTCGTTGGCTGTCCAGGAGTAGAACACCGAGGTCTCGATGTCGGACTTGTCGGCGACGATGAGCAGGCGCGACACGATGGGGTTTTTCACCATGAACGAGTCGGCCACCGTGGCGTTGCGGTTGCGGTGAGCGGCCTTGAAGGCGTTGAGGAACTGCTGCGTGAAGGTGAACTCGAAGGGGTAGTCCGAGTTGTTCTTGCTCATGAAGACGGCCTTGTCGCCATTCTTGAGGAGGATGGTGCTGTCCTGGTTGATCCAGGTGGTGTCGCCGTTGTTGGCGGCGGCGAAGTAGTAGCCGCGCTGGTCGAGGGCCACTTTGATGCTGTCTTTGAAGTAGGTGTCGTTGGCCTTCTCCCAGAGCGAGAGGCTGCCGATGGTGGGGCCGCCCTTCACCTCGGTGGTGAGGAAAGAGCTGCCGGAGGTCCAGGTCTGGGTGTTGGTGTAGTCGAGGTAGTCGGCATAGGAGCGGCCGATGCGGCCGTTGGCCGAGGAGACGAAGATGTTGCGGTGGGGCTGCACGCTGACCTGCTGGAAGGCCGAGGCGGCCACCTTGCCGCCGTTGCCGGTCCAGAGAATGTTGGCGTCGTGGTTCATGTCGCCCATCGTACCGTCGTCATACCAGGAGACGAAGGTGTTGCTGCCGTAGTTGTGCTCCGAGCGCGACTCGATGAAGGGGCAGGCGTTGCTCATGGCGCCGCTGATGACCGAGGCGTCGGGCGTCACGGCCACGCTGTTGATCTGCACATTGTTCAGGCCGCGGCTCAGGTTCTCGAACGAGTTGTAGTCGGTCTCCGTGCAGTACACGCCGCCGTCGGTGGCGATGTAGTAGGCGTGGTGGATCTCCTCGTCGCCGATCGTGATGAGGGCTTCGGGGCTGTAGACCGGCACGATCTGCTGGATGCCGGAGTGCACAAAGACACTCGAGTTGAAGACGTACGACATGTAGTCGCCCGCGTTGAGCTCATACTCGCTGTACGAGTTCTTGGTCCACTGGAAGTTCGAACCCGCCAGGAAGCCCTCGCCGGTCCAGACGTTGGTGCCGCCGATGAAGATGCGCATGGGGTTCGAGGGATCCACGGCGATGGCGCCGCAGGTGGTGCCGCTGTTGAAGGTCAGCGGAAGCACCGAGGCGGTGGCCAGCGCTGTCCACACCTGGCCGTTGGTGGTCAGGTAGACATTCTCCATGCGGCCGACCGAATCGATCACCATGGCGTAGAGGTAGCTGTTGTCCGACGGAGCCATGGCCAGTTTGATGGCGCGGTTCTTGCCGCCGAAGGCGTTGTTCGACATCGACACGTTGGTGGCCGTCGGCACAGCGGCCTGGGCCAGCGGGCTCATGCGGTAGAGCTGGTTGCCGATCGTGAAGTAGCCGATGTTGAGGCTGCGCGAGATGACCATCTGCTCCACGCTGCCCGACTGCACCAGGCTGGCGCTGTTGTTCCACTGCGACTCCGTGTCGTTCTGGCTCAGGTCGATCGTCCAGCGATAGAGGCCGGTGTTGGTGGCGGCGAAGAGGTAAAGCTTGTTGTCGCGCTGAATATAGTCGAGTTTACGCACGGCACCGAAAAGCTCGTTCTGCTCGGGACTGCTGTAGGGGATCACCTTGAAGGAACCGTCGTTGGGATTGTAGCGGAAGATGCCGCGGCCTTTCGACGACATGGGGCCGTAGGTGCTGCCGATATTGTACGTGTCGTCGCCCGTACCCACATAGATCGTGCCGTCCGGGCCCTGCACCATGGCGCTGATAGGCAGGATCTCCTCCTTCTGCGTCGTCGGGTTGATGTAGCGCACCAGGTGCCACGACGTGGTGTTGTTCGTCAGCTTGCGGAGCGTCTCCGCGTTGGTCACGTTGGGGTAGAGCGCCTTCAGGAGGTTGGTGTCCGTCGAGTGGACATACATACCGCCGGAAGCGGCGCCGGCATACAGAGTGGTCTGGCTCAGGTCACGCTGGTCGGCAATGACGCACGACACTTTTCCGCCGATATTGGCAGGACCAATCTCGATGAAATTGCTGTCGGTTTGGGCTTGAGTCGCCCCTCCGGTCAAAGCCAGCAGGCCTGCAAACAAGCCGAGTAGTACTTTGTTTCTTTTCATAAGTTATTATTTATTAATTTGTTGTTTCGATTCTTGCCAAAACTTTTAATGCACAAAGATACGACTTTTTTTTAAATTATAAAGGATTATCTACAATTTTAACTAATTTTTTGCCTTTCGCCCCATCGCGGAACATGCCATCTGACCCCTCGCAAGGGAGGGGCAGGGGAGGGGAACGAGCCATCCGGAGGACATGGGGGAGTCCACCCCTCCGAAACGCCCATGGTTACTAGGTGGCTCCGTGATGACTCCCTGATGACTCCCTGATGACTCTCTTAAAACCAGGGCAAAACCCTTGCCCTGTCAGCGTTTTGCGAGTTTTCCAGCATGGTTGACACACTTCCGAAGTGCTAGACGTCTCGTTTAGAAATAGTTAAAGGTGCAAAATAGATCGTGCACGATCTATTTTTTTAACCTAATTTTACTTAAATTTGTTGTTTTGGGCTGCGTTTTCGGATCGCAGCATCGGTGCTTTGCACCGACGACCCCGCGGAGGGGGTCGTTCTCCGCTTCGCTATCGGAAGCCTCCACTGGAGGCTCCCTTCACGTGCACGATCTAATTTTTTGACTTAAATTAACTTAATATTTATAAAATGGCGAATTACTCGAATTTAACGAAGCTACGCAGGTCAATTTTGGGCGAATTACTCTAATGCTTGCGCAGCCCCTTCGAGTAATTCGCTAAACGATCCGATGGCATATCAGCCTGCGTAGCTTCGAGTTCTTCGAGTAATTCGCCGTTAAATATCAAGAGTTTGAGGGATGGTGGCTTCTCGACCGTGGAAAGATGTTGCGAAGGGCGGGAAAATAATTTTGCACAGTTCAAAAAAATGTGTATATTTGCACTTGTAAATATCAACCCAAAACCGACATCCGATGAAACGTATAGTATTGATCTTCTTTTTGTTGGTTGCCACCCTGGCAACCTACGCGCAGGTGCGGGAATTCCCAATTGGCGCCCTGCAGAACAGCATCGTGCGTACGGTCGACGAGGACACCGTGCTCATCTACACGCAGCCGGCAGCGGACACGGGCTACTTTCTGCTCTACCGGCAGGACGACGCGACAGCCCTGGCCTTCCGCATGCCGCACTGGGTTCATGTGCGCGACGTGCGCATCTTCGACGGCCGGCGGGCTTATTTCTGTGGCTATTCGGACGCCTACGCCAGCACGCCGCGTCAAGGGGTGGTGGGTTGTTTCGACTTGCTCGATTTCCAGGCCGGGCTTGTGTCGCTGAACTACGGCATCATCCAGTGGACAGCGCCAAGCGCGTGGATGTATCCGGCCGACCTGCAGCGGCTCGCCCTTTTCACCGCCGGCGACACGGTGTGTATGGCGATGGCGGGGCAGTGCTTGGGTGACTTCTACAACCACATGGATATACCGTCGGTGGCGTCGGCATGGTTCGACGGCACCGGCTGGCAGGTGCGGACGCTGACGTATAAAGGTGACCCCGTCCGGTTCACGGACATTGCCTGCCTGGACAATTTCATCGTGGCCACGGGGCACGGGGTGAGTGATTCGTCCTGCTACGTGAAGACGTTTCACCCGGTGCGCGACTTTCCCGGCCATCCGTGCGTTGCCGGCTATGCCCACCGCGTGAGTTATTCCACGGCGAAGGGGGATCCGCTGGTGGCGCGCTATGCGGGCGATACGGCTGTGGTGGCGGCGTTTGTTGAGGAAGATGGGGTTCGTACGGTGCTGCACCGTTTGGAGATGGACAACATGGGGCGTCCGATGCCTGTCGACACGTGGATTACCGATTCCGGTGCCGCAGCACCCTACGGCAGCGGCTGGCGGCAACGCGAACTGGCGGTCGGCCATGGGCAGGTGTGGCTGCTGCAGCAGTCGAACCACCCGGTGCAGCAAAACGCCTCGATCAGAGACTGGCTGCTGAGGGTGGCCTATCCGGCAGCGGGAGTCTGGGGGACGATCGACGCATGGCGTCCGGCCCCCGACAGATGCCGGTCCATGGATCTGGACAAGGCTGGATGGATGCCGTGGGTGTCGGCAATCGGAAACCGGTTGACGGTTCATTATCCGAACTGGCCAACGGTCGACGGGGATTGCCAAACCCACCACGAGTGGAACCTCTCCCGCAAGGAGATGACGGTGGACTATAGGCCCATGCCGGAGGGGATGAGCGCCTTTGCTCGCGGACAGAAGGAGCTGTATCCAGTGGTGACGGTCAAATGCAGCGTCAGTTGTTCAGAATGAAACAGACAGAAAGGAACAAGAAAATGAAAAAGCAAGTGATGATGGCGATGTTGACAGTCGCGATGCTGTCGACGACGGTCAAGGCCCAGTATTCGGACCTCTACTACCACCGGGTGGGCGACACCATCGAGTGGCGCTCCGAGATCGGCTACTATGCCTGGTGGGAATTCAAGACCTTCTATGAAAACAATCTGATTGTAAACTTTGACGGTGTATGTTCTCCCATTCATCACATTGTGGGGCGTCACGGATACTTCGGGGCACTTGATTCTTCAGTCTTTTTACAGTATTTCTACACGCCGACCCCGCTGAAGATTGTGGGGTTGGCAGGCTCCTGTTACAAGGGGTATTCGGGGCATGAAGTGTTCGTGGATAGTTTGATGACGAATAACGGTAGTCAAGAGTATTTCTTTCTGTACGATGCCGTGGGCGACAGTTTCCTGTTGCTGGCCCAGACACCATGGAACCCGTTCGATCCGCACCGTACCCTGCATTTGAAAATAAGTTATGATGGGATGGATTTTGGCTCTGTACCTAGCGACTCCTGCTGTTCGCCTCTAATATATGAAAGATATGCGCCTATCTACGAGTATTACTTCGACTCAGCAATCTATGTAAATGATTCTTTCTATGTAGGTGGCAGCATTTACAATTACAGCTACTATGCCAACCGATTCAACGCACCGGTTACTCTATATAAATTTGTGTGTACACACCATCCGATACCCTGCGACCCGGATGTGCAACTCTCCAGCGGGTGTGTCGGCACCTCGTGCCAATCTGTGGGTGGGAAGATGAAATTCAAGTACTCCACAGAATACAACCCCACCCCCTCGCCCAACGACACGGCGTTTGCTTCGGCCCCCTGGCAGTGGGTGAGTGTCAGCACCGACTGCATCCACATCCCTGTCGTCTACCCGCTGATCGAGGTGGACACGACGGTGCCGCCGGCCACGGCCTGCGTGCCGGTGGCGAATGTGCAGGCCACGGTGGAGGGGACCACGGCCA
>CAMHDJ010000034.1 GCA_946183915.1 uncultured Bacteroidales bacterium
TGGGACTACACCTGCCCCGTCAAGTGGTACTTCCCCAACGACTACGGTCTGTACAACATGGCCGGCAACGTCAGCGAGTGGTGCATGGATGTCTACCGTAAGACCGTGCAGCCCGTGGGTGCCGACGATATGGATCCCTTCCGTGGCAACATCTATCGCACGCCCGAACTCGACGAGGACAACGAGGTCTTCATTGGCGATGACGGCATGATCAAGTACAAGGATGTCGACTTCCAGGCCAACCGCCGCAACTACCGCCAGGCCAACAACGTCAACTACCTCGATGGCGACCGTGCCTCGAACCTCGACGACTGGCAGGATGTCTCCGACGAGGAGGAGGAAGAGTACGGCGACGAGGAAGAGGTGGAAGAAGAGGAAGAGGTCGAAGAGAATGCCATGTCGCCCGACGACGAGTACACCAACCGTATGTATCGCCGCGTCACCGACAACCAGCGCGAGAACCCCACCTCGAGCTTGGTCAACAACAAGGTGCGCGTGGTGAAGGGTGGCAGCTGGAAGGATCGTGCCTACTACCTCCAGGCCGGTACGCGCCGCTACTACGACCAGAACCGTTCGACCTCGTGGATCGGCTTCCGCTGCGCCATGGATCGTCTCGGCTCCAGAGTCAACTAATGGAGACATGTTCCTAGTTAATGCAATATTTTATCAACGAGACAGAGACGCGGCTTGCCACGTCTCTGTCTGTTTGAAGGAAGGCATTGGGTGTGAAACGTTGTATATTACTGCTATTCGTGCTGATGACCGCCGCGACGGCCGAGGCACAGAAGTTGATTGAGTACCGCTCGGGCATGGGCTCGCGCGACGCGAGCAACAGCGATGTGTGGATGCTCTACCGGGGTGTCCATGCCACCCACGAGGGAATGGTGCTCGAAGCCGACTCGGCCCACTACAACACCCGCGAGAACAGCTTTACCGCCTTCCGCAACGTGGCCATCCAGCTCACCGACACCACCTTCATCTACGGCGACCGCCTCTACTACGACGGCAATACACGTGTGGTGGATATCTGGGCCGACACGGTGGTGCTCATCGACGGTGCCACCCAGCTGCTGGCCAATCACCTGACCTACGAGCGCAACAGCGCCACTGCCTACTACACCGAATGGGGCTACGGCACCAGCAACGACCGAAGCCTCTTCAGCCGTCAGGGGCAGTACAACTCGGACCTCAAGCAGTTCTATATCTACAATGATGTCGTGCTGACCGACAGCACCATGCAGCTGGTCACCGACACGCTGCTCTACAACACGGAGACCACGGTGGCCCATTTCGAGAGCCCTACGCACATCTACAGCGACTCGTCGACCATCTACAGTGAGCTGGGCGACTACAACACCGAGACCCGCTACGCCATCTCGTACCGTGCATCGCACGTCGACAACCAAGGACGGACGATTGACAGCGACACCCTCTTCTACGACGAGACCCTCGAGTACGGCAAGGCGTGGGGGCATGTGGTGATTGTGGACTCGGTCAACGAGTTGACCTGTACGGGTCGCTATGGAGAGACGTCGCAGGCGGAACGCTTCTCGTTTGTCACCGACAGCGCCCATGTTCTCTTCGTCGACCGGGGCGACTCCCTCTTTCTCCATGCCGATACGGTCTACGTCACCACCGACACGGCTGACCAACTGCAGTCTGTCCGTGCCAACTACCACGTCAAGGTCTTCCGCCGCGACGCGCAAGCCCTGTGCGACTCGGCCTTCTACAGCGCTCCCGATTCGACGCTCCGGCTCTACCAGTCCCCCGTCTTGTGGTATGAGCACTATCAATGTGTGGCCGACACCATCGAGTTGCTCCACGACAGCAATGGCGTCAAGCAGGCCTGGTTGCGGACCGACTGCTTCGCCGTGCAGCAGGTGGATCGGTTGAAATTCAACCAACTCAAGGGCCATCAAGGGATCGTCTACTTCCGCGACGGCGAGCCAAACTACGCCGATGTGATCGGGAATGCGCAGATGGTCTTCTACATCACCGAAGAAGACACCAATGGCCGCACGGGACTACTCGGCGTCAACGCCGGCGTGGGTACCAGTATGCGGATCTATTTCGACAGTACACGTGCGCCGGTGCGGGTGGTGACCGTCGACAAACCTGACATGCAGACCTACCCGCTCGACAAACTTCCCGAAGAGCTGAAGCGGCTTCCCGACTTCAAGTGGATGTCCGACCGCCGTCCCCGCAAGCCGGAGGATGTCTTCGTGTGGTGACAAAATGTCAGTCAGAACTGCCATTGGCAGTTTATTTGCTATATGACAATACTGTAAAAACTACTAAGAAATGAGCAAGAAAGAACATAGAAACGACGAGATGGAAGAGACAGTCGATCAGAAGACTGTGGCCGATAACGAACCCCAAGAGGAAACGGCTGAGCCCGCTGCCGAGCAGACAGAGGCTGACAAGTTGCAGGAAATGGGTGAGAAATTGGCCTCGCTGAACGACAAATACCTTCGTCTATATTCGGAATACGAGAACTATCGCAAACGCACCAACCTTGAGAAGGCAGATCTGCTGCTCAACGGCAGTCGCGAGATGATAAAAGCTATACTGCCGGTTGTCGATGACTTCGAGCGTGCACTGGCCGCCATGGGCGATGACGAGGGGGTGAAACTGATCTACAACAAGCTGATGAAGATCTTGGAACAGAAAGGATTGAAGGCCATGAATGCCAAGGGTGAGAAGTTCGACGAGTCGGTGCATGAGGCTGTGACCCAGGTGCCGGCCCCGGCTCCCGAGCAGAAGGGCCTGGTCATTGACGTGGTGGAGAAAGGCTACTACCTCAACGACAAGGTGCTGCGCTATGCCAAGGTGGTCGTGGCTTGCTGATAAGAGTTAGGAGATAAGCGTTATGGCAAAGAGAGATTACTATGAAGTGCTGGGCGTTGGAAAGAACGCAACGGCCGATGAATTGAAGAAAGCCTACCGTAAGTTGGCTTTGAAGTACCATCCCGACCGCAACCCGGGCGACAAGGATGCCGAAGAGAAATTTAAGGAAGCTGCCGAAGCCTATGATGTGTTAAGCAACCCTGAGAAGAAGGCACGCTACGATCAGTTTGGCCATGCCGGCGTCGATGGCGCCTATGGTCAGGGGGGGATGGATATGAACGACATCTTCTCGCAGTTCGGAAGTATCTTTGGCGACTTCTTTGGCGGGGGCGGGTTCCGCACTGGCTTCACCGGTTTTGGCGGTGGCGGCGGTGCTGCCCGGCGCGTGTTGCGTGGCACTAACCTTCGTATCAAGGTTAAACTCACTCTTGAAGAGATCGACCGTGGATGCGAGAAGAAGATCAAGGTCAGCAAGTATGTCCCCTGCAAGACCTGTGGAGGCAGTGGCGCCAAGGATGGCAAGAGCGAGACTTGTCCGCACTGCCACGGCAGTGGTGTGGTGACCGAGACCAAGCGTACCATCCTCGGCATGATGCAGACCCAGAGTGCGTGCCCGCAATGCGGTGGCGAGGGTCGTGTCATCAAGGATAAATGTCACGACTGTCATGGCGACGGTATCGTCAAGAGCGACGAGATCATCACCATCAACATCCCCGCTGGTGTGCAGGATGGCATGCAACTGGCCATGCAGGGCCAGGGCAATGCGGCCCCACATAACGGCATCGCGGGCGACCTGATCGTACTCATCGAGGAGGTAGAGCATGACACCTTCGAGCGTCAAGATGCCAATCTCTACTACAATGCCTTCATTACCTTCAGCGAAGCCGCCCTTGGTGCTTCGGTTGAAATTCCCACGCTTACCGGCAAGGTCAAGATCAAGATCGACCCGGGCACCCCGTCGGGTCGTGTGGTCCGCCTGCGTGGCAAGGGCCTTCCGGTGGTCAACGGCTACGGTCGAGGCGACTTGTTGGTGTGCCTCAACGTGTGGGTCCCGAAGACCCTCAATAAGGATGAAAAGAAGATGCTCGAGGATCTTCAGAAACACGACAATTTCAAGCCCAACCCCACCAAGCAGGAACGTGGCTTCTTCGACAAGATGAAAGAAATGTTCAACGGATGACCGAGGCTTTCCTGCACTACGTCTGGCGGCATCAGTTATTGGACCGCGGGCTGACCACCACCGATGGCCAGCCTGTTGTGGTTCTACGTGCTGGCGAGCAGAACACAGATGCTGGGCCCGATTTCTTCAATGCCCGCCTCCGTATCGGCGATGTAGAGTGGGCTGGAAACATCGAAATACACATACATTCTTCCGACTGGAATGCCCATCGGCACCAGCACGATGCGGCCTACAACAATGTTGTCCTGCATGTCGTCTACGAGCACGATGCTGTCATCAGCATGCAGGACGGGCGAATACCGCCCACGATCGAGCTTCGACGCTGGCTGCATCCTTCGCTTGTGGAGAACTATGAAGCCTTGATGGCCCCGGCAAATGCTACGGCATCCCCTTGTCTGACGAGGGTTGGGGAGGTGCCATCCTTCACGATCAACTCCTTTCTGGAGCGCTTGACGGTAGAGCGCCTAGAGGCAAAATCGGCGGTTGTACGTCGAATGCTTGACGAAAACCATGGCAACTGGGAGCAGACATGCTACTGGCTCCTGGCCCGCTACTTCGGAGGCAAGGTCAATGCCCTGGCCTTCGAACTACTTGCCAAGGCTACCGACCAGCGCCTACTGGCCCGCTGGCGCGACAATCCGCGCCGCCTCGAAGCCCTACTGATGGGGCAGGCCGGCTTGCTCGAGGGCTACTTCCAGGATGAATACCCCCGCCTCCTTCAGGCCGACTATGAGGCTCTCCAAGCGGGAACGGGCCTGAAGCCCATCGGCGGGCACCTCTGGAAATTCTATCGCCTTCGCCCCTCCAGCTTCCCAACCATCCGCATCAGCCAGTTTGCGGCACTCATGTCGCAGACCAACAATCTCTTTGCCACACTGCTTGATATTGACGATGCTGCAACGCTTCAGCGCTTCTTCAATCAACAAGCCTCTGCCTACTGGAACACTCACTACCGTTTCGATGCCCCTGCCGGAAAGCCGTCGGCCAAACACCTTGGCCCCATGCAGGCCGACCTCCTGGTCATCAACGCATGGGCACCCCTTCTTTTCACCTACGGCGCTGCCCATGGCCAGCAGCAGAGGAAGGATCAGGCTCTGGATCTCCTTGCCCAGCTGCCGCCCGAAAACAACCATATCGTCCGCAGTTGGCAACCCGCCGGCATCCAACCCTCCAACGCCGCTGAAAGCCAAGCCTTGCTACAACTCACCAATAGTTACTGCTCAACCCGCCGATGCCTCGAGTGTCGCATCGGATATCATTTATTGAAACACTGATGAAAGCTCAAGAAATAACTTCCGTGATCAAATGTGCCAGCCACCGGCTGGCCAACCCCTCGGCCCCTATCGCGCAGCTTCTCACTGACAGCCGCCGCCTCATCGACCCTGCCGATACCCTTTTCTTCGCCATTCCCACCAAGCGCAACTCCGGTTGCCGCTACATCGAAGACCTCTACGCTGCCGGGGTCCGTTCCTTTGTCGTCCCGACAGGATGCACCGTCCCCTTCGACGACATCAACCTCTGGCAGGTCGATAACGTTGTCGCCGCCCTTCAACAGCTTGCCGCCCACCATCGCCGCCAGTTCGACATTCCCGTCGTCGGCATCACCGGCAGCAACGGCAAGACTATCGTCAAAGACTGGCTCGTCCAACTTCTCGCACCTGACCGTCGCGTCGTCGCCAGCCCCAAGAGCTACAACTCCCAGATCGGCGTCCCCCTCTCCGTCTGGCAGATGGCTCCCGAGCACGATCTCGCCATCTTCGAGGCTGGCATCTCCGAGGCCGGCGAGATGACCGCCCTCCGCAACGTCATCAACCCCACCATCGGCATCTTTACCAATATCGGCCAGGCACACGACGAGAACTTCCTCACCCGTGGCCAGAAGATCGCAGAGAAACTCCAGCTCTTCACCCACTGCGACGTCCTCATCTACTGCGCCGACCACAAGGACATCCACTCCATGCTGGCCGATATCGAGAGCTTCCGCCACCTACGCCGTTTCACATGGGGCTCCACCCCCGACTGCGACCTCCGCCTTCTCTCCGTCTCTGTAGCCGACAATCACACCACCCTTCACCTCCAGTACACCACACCCTTCGACGTCACCATCCCCTTCGTTGATCGCGCCTCGCAGCAGAATGTCATGCACTGCGTCGCCTTGATGCTCTATTTCGGCTATTTGCCCGATGTCATTGCCGCCCGCTGCGCCCGCCTCATGCCCGTCGAAATGCGTATGGAGATGAACGAAGGCACCGGCAACTGCCTCCTCATCAACGACAGCTACTCCCTCGATCTCAACTCCCTCACCATCGCCCTCGACTACCTCGCCCACCAGAAACAGCATTTCCGCCGCACACTCATTATGAGCGACATCCTCCAGGCCGGAATCGAGGACCGCGAACTCTATGCCCAGGTGGCACAGCTCCTGGCCCAACGGTCCATAGGTCGCCTCGTGGGTATCGGTCCCGCCCTTATGCGCTGCCGCCAGGCTTTCGCCGACATCGACTGCCAGTTCTACCCCTCCACCGACGACTTCCTCGCCCAGCACGACATGTCCTCCTTCCGCAACGAGACTATCCTCCTCAAGGGTGCCCGTGTCTTCGGTTTCGAACGCATCGCCAAACTCCTCCAGCGCAAGACCCATGAGACCGTCATGGAGGTCAACCTCGACGCCCTTATTCACAACCTCAACTACTTCCGCTCCCAGTTGCGGCCCTCCACCCGCCTCATGGCCATGGTCAAAGCTTCCTCCTACGGTGCTGGCACCGTCGAGGTGGCCTCCGCCCTCCAGTTCAACCACGTCGACTACCTCACTGTGGCCTACGTCGACGAGGGTGTCGAGTTGCGTCGCAACGGCATCACCCTCCCCATTATGGTCATGAACCCCGAGCCCGCAGGCTTCGACGATATCATCCGCTACCACCTCGAGCCCGACATCTACAGCTTCCGCATACTCAACCTCTTCGCCGACCACCTTGCCGCCCTCAATCCCGACTCCTCCCAACCCTTCCCCATCCACATCGAGTTTGACACCGGCATGCATCGCCTCGGATTCATGGCCGACGACGTGCAGCCCCTCCTGCGTCGCCTCGACGAGGTCAAACATCTCCTCGAGGTCAAGAGTGTCTTCTCCCACTTGGCCTGCAGTGAAGACCCCGCCATGGATGACTTCACCCGCCGACAGATCGACCGCTTGCGCCAGTGGAGCGCCCCCCTACCGGGCATCCGGCACATCCTCAACTCCAGTGGCATCAGCCGATTCCCCGAGGCCCAGATGGACATGGTTCGTCTCGGCATCGGCCTCTACGGCGTCGCCCCTGAACCCGAGGTGCAGTCCCGGTTGCGGCAGGTAAGCCGCCTCGTTAGTCGCATCTCGCAGATCAAGGAAATCCCTGCCGGTGACACCGTCGGCTACAACTGCCGCTGGCAGGCCTCGCGTCCCTCCCGCATCGCCATTCTCACCATAGGCTATGCCGACGGCCTCCATCGCGGCCTCGGCAACGGCCACGGGCACGTCCTCGTCTGCGGCCACGAAGCCCCCATTGTCGGATCCATCTGCATGGACATGTGCTTCGTCGATGTCACCGATGTCGACTGCCACGAGGGCGACCGTGCGGTCATCTTCGGCGACGGCGACCTCCTCCAGCGCAATGCCACCGCCGCAGGTACCATCCCCTATGAGCTCCTCACCGCCGTCGCACCCCGTGTCAAGCGCGTCTATTACCACGAAGAATGATACCTAAAAGAGTGTGCTTAGTACCTCTTAGGGCGTCAAAAGGGATGAGACCTTCGGAATCCGAAATGAAACAAAAAAAAGCATTCCTGCGTTATTATAAATTGTGACTAGAAAAAAGAGAGCAATGAATAGTTTGGAAGAGTTGGGCGAGATGCTGGCCAAAGGTATGAATATCAAGGCTAACATCATTCCCGTCATAGATACCGACAGCGAAGACATCCTCTTGCACGACGAGGGCATCGAGGATGCTATGCCAGTCTTGCCCCTGATGGACCAGGTGCTGCTGCCCGGAGTGCTTATTCCCATCGCTGCCCGCCGCGACAAGTCGCGCCGGCTGCTGAACGACATCAAGGCGCCCAACCAGCATATCCTCGTCTTCCCCCAGCGCAACGCCAGCGACGACCCCGACGAACACGACCTGTACCCCGTCGGAGTTGTAGCAAAAGTGTTAAAGGTGTTCGATTTCCATGATGATACTACCGTGGCTATTTTGCAGGGCGTTGTGCGTTGCCACACCCTGATGGTCTCGCGCTACACCCCTTACATGATGGGCTCCGTGGCCCTCGCCCCCGAATCGACCGACGGCATGGATACCACCGCCTTCCGCCGCCGCATGAAACTCCTCCGCAAGAACTACAGCGAAATCATGCGCTCCCGCCTGCAGGATGAGGAGATCTCCACTATGCTCAACGGTATTGGAAGCGATAAAATCTACATTAACTTTGCCTCGACCCACATCGATGTGGAGTTCGATATGAAGTATGAACTTCTGGCCTGCGACAACTACCCCGCGCGTGTAGAAAAACTCCTCGAGTACCTCGGCACCATTAAAGGACTTGACGAACTTCGTCGCGAGATCGACAACAAGACCCAGGAGGTCATAGGCCGTCAGCAACGCGAGTATTACTTGCGCCATCAGATGGACGTCATACAGGAAGAGCTCGGCGAAGGGGGCACAAACCCATGGACCGAAAACGACGTCGAGGCCCTCCGCAAGCGTGCCGCCGACAAGCACTGGCCCGCCGCGGTGAGCGAGGTGTTCGAGAAAGAACTCGTCAAGTTCTCCCGCATCCAACCCCTCTCGCCCGACTATGCCGTGCAGCAGACCTACCTCGAGACCTTGCTCGACATCCCTTGGGAACCCACGTCTCAGAACCGCTACGACATCCCCGAGGCCCGTCGGGTGATGGATCGTGACCACTACGGAATAGAAAAGGTCAAAGAAAGAATAATTGAATATTTGGCGGTAATTAAAAGGCAGTCGGAACGTGATGTGCGTGCCAAGGCTCAGGTGCTGTGCCTCGTGGGCCCTCCGGGCACGGGAAAGACCTCCATCTGCCGCTCGGTGGCGGCGGCCCTCGGCCGTCCCTACCGTCGTGTGGCCCTCGGCGGCCTGCACGACGAGGCCGAAATCCGGGGCCACCGCCGCACCTATGTCGGTGCCATGCCTGGCCGTATCATCCAGGAGATGATCAAAGCTGGCGTCGACAATCCTGTCTTTGTCCTCGATGAGATCGACAAGGTGCAGACCAACACCTTCCACGGCGACCCCTCGTCGGCCCTGCTCGAGGTGCTCGACCCGGAGCAGAACTGCCACTTCCACGACAACTTCGTGGGCCTCGACTACGACCTCTCGCATGTCCTCTTCATCGCCACGGCCAACAGCGTGGCCGACATCCAGCCCGCGCTGCTCGACCGCATGGAGGTGATCAACTTCAGTGGCTACGTCATCGAAGAGAAACTCGAGATCGCCATCCGCCACCTCTTGCCGCGCATCATGCACGACAACGTCGTTGACCGCCGCACCCTTAAGTTCACACCCGACATCGTCCGCCTGGTCATCAACGACTATACCCGCGAGGGCGGCGTCCGTCAGCTCGAGAAGCAACTCTCCAAGCTGGTGCGCCACCGTGTGGTGATGCTCGAGAGCGGCCGCAAAGGCGCCGCCCGTGTCGATGCCGCCGAGGTCAAGGAGGTGCTCGGTCTCCCCATCCACAGCAGCGAACGGGCCCGCAAGGAGCCCCGCGAAGGCGTCGTTACCGGCCTTGCCTGGACGCCCGTCGGGGGCGAGATCCTCTTCATTGAGTCCTCCCTCAGCCGCGGCAAAGGCACCCTCACCATGACCGGCAACCTGGGCGACGTGATGAAAGAATCGGCCACCCTGGCCTTCGAATACCTCAAGTCCAACGCCGACAGCCTCGGCATCGACTACAAGACCATCGAGGAGAGCAACCTGCACATCCATGTGCCCGAAGGCGCCACCCCCAAAGACGGACCTTCGGCCGGCATCACCATGTTCGTCGCCATGGTCTCGGTCTTCACCCATCGCAAGGTGCGCCCCGAGGTGGCCATGACCGGCGAGATCACACTCCGGGGCGATGTGACCCCCGTGGGCGGCATCAAGGAGAAGATCCTCGCCGCCAAACGGGCCGGCATTACCGACCTCATCCTCTGCCACGACAATCGTCGCGACATCGAGGAGATCGAACAGAACTACCTCAGCGGGCTGACATTCCACTACATTGGCCACATGACCGAGGCCCTGCCCCTGGCTCTCGTGACTGAAACCACCAAAAAGAAACGCAAATGAGACCGCTCTCACACCTCCGCCCGGTGGCCCTCGCGGCCGCTCTCCTGCTGACCACCTTCGGGCAACAGTCCGCCGAGGCCCAGACCGGAGTCTTCCGTTCGCAGAGCCAACCCATGGCGGTGCTGCCTGATGGCTCACAGGGGCTCTCGATGGTCGGGGGCGAGCTCTACGCCACGTCGGCCGGAGTCCTGCTCCACGCCCAGCGCAACCAGGCCGACATCCTGGGCTTCGTGGTGGACACCACCTTCGTCAAGATCGACGATGATATAACCTACGTGGTGCGACACACCCTCACGGGCGACCTCTACTTCACGGCGCGCGACCGCAAGGGGCGTTCTCACCTCTACTGCAGCCACCGCGACGGCAAGCGCACCAAGACCCGCCGGGTCAAGCTGGACGACCACGAGGTGCTGCATCCCACCTTCTCGGCCGATGGCACCGTGCTCGTCTTCTCCTCGGCCGAACGCCGCCGTAGCTACGGGGGCTACGACCTCTGGTACTCCCGATACGACCAGGGGGAGTGGAGCCGTCCGGTCAACATGGGCGACCGTGTCAACAGCCAGGGCGACGAGGTCACCCCGTGCGTGGTGGGCGACTTCCTCTTCTTCTCGTCCAACGGACGCCGTGAAAGCAACGGCCACCTCAACATCTTCACCACCTGCCTGATCGCCAACCAGGTGGTCGGCGACACCGTGGGGATGCTCCAGATCGGACGCAGCCGCGTACAGCAGCTCCCCTCCAACATCAACAGCGCCGTCAGCGACTGCTACGACTTCGTGATCGACCCCGAGCAGCAGTGCTGCTACTGGTACAACGCCTCGTCGGGCGTGCGCAGCTACCAGGGAACCCTCGACGCGGTGATGCTCTGGGGCTATGCCACCGACGGCCAGGCCCGGCCCTTGGCCGGGGTTACCGTGACGGCCTACGATGGCGATGCCGCCGTAGCAGCGGCGGCATCGGGCACCGACGGCTTCTACCGCCTCTGCCTCCCGGCGGGCAACACCTACCGCATGGAGTACACGCTGCCCAACCACTACCGCCACACCGCCACCATCGCGGCCGCACGCGACGAGGCGGGCAACCTCATCGGCGAGAGCCGGCACGACGTCGCCCTCGACGCCCTCCCCGTTGGCAAGCCCATCGTCTACGACGACCTCTTCGGACCCGACGCCGTCATCGACCTCAGCCGGCACGGCATCGCGACCCTCGAGCCGCTGGTGCTCTTCCTGACTGACAACCCGGGCCTCGGCGCCGAGCTCTCCCTCTCGTGCGACCTCACCACCGATGCCGAGTTCAACAGCCTGCTCACCGACCAGCGGTTGCAGACTCTCAAGGGCTTCCTGGCCGACCGTCTGCCGGCCGGTGTACGCCTGGAGCTGCGCAATGTCTGTGCCGGTCGTGAAGGATGCACCACCGCCACCGGAACCACACGCCTTTCAGTCCTTCTAAAGTAGCAACGATGTCAAAGTCCAACCGTCCTCTGCTGGTCCCCTGCGAAGGGACTGGCGGAGGGAGCCTGTAGGGTGGGGGAGAGATTCCTCCCACCCGAGGGAAGGATCTGTACAGATAAAAAAATTGTCGGGGTGAAAAGACTCGAACTTTCGACCCCTTGCACCCCATGCAAGTGCGCTAGCCAACTGCGCCACACCCCGAACAATTTTTGAGACCTTTAGCGGCTCTCAAAACGGTGATTTCTTCTCTTGAAATCGGGTGCAAAAGTACTACTATTTTCCGATATGGCCAAATTTTTTTTCAAAAAAAACACCTGTCTACCCTTGTTCGGTTGATAGACAGGTGATTGTACTTTCGGAAAAATGATTGCCCACGTGGGGTGCAGGCGCTGCAAAAAGCGCCGGTGGGGGTGATCAATCGCTGATTTTGACGTAGGTCGACCCGTCGACTTCGCCAGCCATTCCGCCGCCGAAAACGTTGCCCACCTCGATCGATCCTTTGAGCCAAACGTGGGTGTCGCCGGTGATCTTGCCGTCGTTGTGGCCCGAGCCCTTGCCGCCGCCGAAGACGCTCTCCTTGACGGTGCCGTTGTAGCCCAGCACCTTGAAGGTCTTGGTGGTGGAAGTGTAGTTGGCTTCGTGGCCGCCGCCGAAGACATTACCCCAGATGAGGGGACTGTCGACATGCGGCGTGCGGGCCGTCGAGTCGCCAACGATGACCACCACGTCGCCCAGTATCGAAGTGGCTTCACCATAACCGCCGCCGAAGACGTTGCCCAGGTCGTGGTTGCGGCTGCCGTTGCCGAGCTTCTGGTCTTCGGCGCCCACCGTGCCGCCGAGGATCTGCACGTCGGCGTTGCTGTACTGGATACCGGTCTCGTCATGGCCGCCGTAGACGCCGCCCTTCACCGTGCCGCCGTACATGCGCACGTCGGTGGTGCGGCAGCGCCATGTGCCATCGGTGGAGATGGCCCGTGCGGTACCGCCAAACACTTTACCATTCACCGTACCGCCGGTGACGTAGACATGACTGGTTTGCGATATGCCGTTGTAGCCGCCACCGTAGATGTTCTGTTCCACCTCGGCATTGTCGGCCATCACCAGGAACGCTGTTGTGGTGCTCCCGTAGTGTTTGATATTTTCGTTTGAATTGGCTGGAACGGCAAGGCCGCGGCCAGCACCGAATATCTGACCGCCAGGCACGCCGGCCACCAGACCATAGGCGTTGTTGTACACGCCATTGTTACCATGCGAGCGGAATTCAGTTGTGCCACCGGCATAGATATAGCAGGTGCCATTGTTCTCACCTCTTCGATTCTGATCATTATCTTGGTTGGTGCCATTGCATCCGCCAGCCACCCATCCGTTTACCTCTCCGCCAGTGAACACAAGCAAGCGACTGCCCGTCGTGTTGGAGACAGATGCTGTGCCGTAGACGGCGCCTTTCACCCATCCACCCTTCATACGGAAGTAGAATCCAATGGTGTTGGCGTTGCCGGGGTTGTTGCCGCCGCCATTGATACTACTGAATTCTCCTCCCTCCACCAGCATGCGGTTTACACCGCCACTGCCGCCTCCGCGGGTGTTTCCAACGTAGAATGAGTTGGTTCTTACCCATGTGGTTCCGTTGGCTCCAGTCCAATTATTATACGTGACGGAGTTTCCTTCCGCATCGACAGTGGTGTAACTAGTGACACCGTCGGTATTTCCGCCGACACCGAGCCCGTAACCATCGGGACTAGCATTTGTACCACCCCAAAGTGACTTGTTTGCTGAGAATCCATAGTAACCGCTCTTGACAATAATGTCAAGGAGTTCGGATGCCCCCGATCCCGCTGCGCCACTCCCATTGAGCGACACGAAGTTGACTACGCGTAGGTTTCTGTTGTCGCCCGTGCCATTGTTATCGATACCATCATCGGATGCGCGGTCGTAGTCGCAACCCAATACAATGCGGCCGTAGTTGGGATTTGTATTAGAATGAGTATGATTGCTCGACATGGAATTCATGTAGTGGAATTTGCCACTCTCGATGCGGTATTTGTACTGACCGCCACCACCACCCGAGTTGAGTGTCGTGACGGTGCCAGTGCAGCCTCGACCCACAATCAGTTCGCCAGACTGTGTCGTGAAAGTACCATTGCCAATGGAGGTTGACGAGGTGACGCTCGGGCTAGTTGGGTGGACGGGCGTTATTCCGTCGCCGATCTTGATGTACTCAAGTTTGGCGGGGGCGGAATTGGTAGTGAAGCCGCTGATGGTGGGGTCTCCGCCGCCTGCCTCTCCGTCGGGGTAGCGGCTCGAGACGGTGACGCCCTTGGTGAAACCGGATACGGTATGGGTACGGTTGTCGGTGACGACAATGAAGTTGGTTTCGTAGGTCCCGCTAGTGTTCAAACCAGTTGGGTCTGAATTGGTGATATTCGCGTTCTTGTCGAATGTTACTACCGATGCCTCTACCCATGTGGCCTCGAAGACCACCTCGGCTGTCACGGCGTTGGGGTTGGCGTCGTCGTAGTCCAGACCGACAAAGTTAATCTTCTCCTCGAGGTTCAGCACGGCGTTCGCGGCAGCCATATTGCCATTCTCGCGTCGCACATAGTTGTGGCCGCTGGTGATTTTCCAGCCGCCGAAGCCATAG
Organism: uncultured Bacteroidales bacterium; assembly: GCA_946183915.1. Taxonomy (GTDB): domain Bacteria; phylum Bacteroidota; class Bacteroidia; order Bacteroidales; family P3; genus Colimorpha. Next base: position 14,443 of record CAMHDJ010000034.1, read on the forward strand.
TAGGTATCGCCATTTTTTGGGCGCTTGCTGTAGGGGTTGGGAATGACGCGGTAGGCGTACTCGCCTGTCAACCAGCGGCCGGTACTATTGCCCCAGGCATACTTCTCGATGGTCTTGTAGTAGACGAAGGTGGTCTGAGGCTCGGTCGGCGACACCTGCACAGCGCTGGCACCGCTGACGCTGCCGGCGTTATAGGTGATCTTCACATTGCGCGGGTCAGGCGAATGGAGGGCGTCAGGGTACTGCGCGTCGGGCTTGGCGCTGTAGTAGGTCCAGGTGTGGTCCTCCAGGTCGTTGAGGTAGACGGTGGTGTCGTCGATGCCGGTGGCATGGGGTGTCTGTGCCTGCAGGGCGGTGGCGGTGGGGAGCAGGAGGGCGAGGAGGGCCCAGGAGAGGAGATTGCGGCGGTTGGCGCGAAGGACGGAATGGGAGTACTGGAACTTCATGTCGGCGGTTGTGTTCGTGTAAAGTGTTGTATTTTAGTATGTTTCTTATATATGCGTTATGTAAAAGATTTTGCAAAGGTACGCCGATTGTCCGAAATAGGCAAATAATCGAATGTTAAATTTATGTTAAAATTAACTCTCAACCACTGCTGTAGTTGACAGGTATAACTAAATGTGTATCAGGTGGAAAGGGGGGAGGCTGGTAGGGTCATCCTCCCTGCCAATCTCTCAAAACGCTTACAGGGCAAGGATTTTGCCCTGGTTTTAAGAGAGTCATCAGGGAGTCATCAGGGAGTCATCAGGGAGAAGACTAGGAGGGACGGCGGTTTCCGAGGGGTGATCCCCTAGCCCTTCGGGCAGAGATCTTGTAAATCTTGTTAATTTTTTTTGCTGCCGCGCCTAGCCCTTCGGGCATAGATCTTGTAAATCTTGTTAATTTTTTTTGCTGCCGCGCCTAGCCCTTCGGGCATAGATCTTGTAGATCTTGTTGATTTTTTTGCTGCCGCGGTCGTGTGTGTGCTGTTACGCCGAAGGCGAGAGATCTACAAGATCTACAAGATTTCGTGAGCGAAGCGAGCAGGAGAATTAGGAGTTGGAAGTGGGTCTTTGTGGGGTGGGGGTGGGGACGATTGGAAAAGTTTGTGTATATTTGCAGTGTGCGGCGTGTGCCCGCGGTGGGTGCAGGCGGCTGAACGTCAACGATATGGCAAAACAGAAGACATACTATTTCTGCCGCGAGTGCGGCTATCAGAGCGCCTCGTGGCTGGGTCGCTGCCCGGAGTGCGGCAAGTTCGGCACCTTCGACGAGGAGGTGGTGAAAGCGACTCCGTCTGTAGGGACACGGCGTGCCGTGTCCGCAAACGCGTCGCTGCCCCGGCGGCTGGAGGAGGTGACCTACAGCCAGACGTCGCGTCTGGCCACGGGCTGCGGCGAGCTGGACCGCGTGCTGGGCGGAGGCCTGGTGCCGGGGAGCCTGCTGCTGCTGGGCGGCGAGCCGGGCATCGGCAAGAGCACCCTGCTGTTGCAGACGGCCCTGGCGGTGAGCGCCGCCGGCCACCGCCTGCTCTACGTCAGCGGCGAGGAGAGCGAGGAGCAGATCAAGATGCGGGCCGATAGGTTAGTGGGCAGTGGGGAGTGTGTAGTGGATAGCACACGAGGTCAGGTGCTGCCCACTACCCACTACCCACTACCCACTGACGACCTCTACGTCGTCAGCGAGACGCAGCTGGAGCGCATACTGGAGCATGTGGAGGCGGTGCGGCCCGAGCTGCTGGTGGTGGACTCGATCCAGACCATCAGCACCGCCGAGCTGGAGTCGCCGGCGGGCAGCGTGAGCCAGATACGTCAGTGCACCAGCGAGTTCCAGCACTACGCCAAGACCAGCGGGGTGCCGGTGCTGCTGATCGGCCACATCACCAAGGACGGCACCCTGGCGGGGCCGAAGGTGATGGAGCACATCGTGGATGCGGTGCTGCAGTTCGAGGGCGACCGCAACTACGGCTACCGCCTGCTGCGGGCGCAGAAGAACCGCTTTGGCTCGACGGCCGAGATCGGCATCTTCGAGATGCAGGAAGGGGGTCTGCGCGAGGTGCAGAATCCAAGCGAGTTCCTCCTCTCGCGGCGCGACGAGACGCTGAGCGGCTCGGCGGTGAGCGCCACCCTCGAGGGGGCGCGGCCGATGTTTGTGGAGGTGCAGAGCCTGGTGAGCAGTGCGGTCTACGGCACGCCGCAGCGCAACGCCGGCGGCTTCGACCTGCGGCGTATGAACATGCTGCTGGCGGTGCTGGAGAAGCGCTGCGGTTTCAAGCTGGGGGCCAAGGACGTCTTCCTCAACCTGGCGGGCGGCATGCGGGTGGGCGACCCGGCGATGGACCTGGCCGTGTGCTGCGCCATCCTGTCGTCGAATGTCGACATTGCCATCTCGCCGCGGGTGTGCTTCGCGGGCGAGCTGGGGCTGAACGGCGAGGTGAGGCCCGTGGGGCGTGTGGATCAGCGCATTGCCGAGGCCGACCGGCTGGGGTTCGAGCGCATCTTCGTCAGCAAGTACCACCGGCGCGAGGTCGACGTGCGGCGCTACGGCATCGAGATCGTGGGCGTGGGCGTCATCGAGGAGGCCTTCCGGGCGCTGTTCGCCTGAGGGGGCCTTCCGGGCGCTGTTTGACACGCACAATCGCATGCCTCTGGCATGCCTGGAGGAGGGAGTTGTGTGTATGCCCCCACATGGCGCCTGCGGCTTATGTGGGGTTATGACGCCTGCCGGCGTGTCGCATGCCTCCGGCATGTCTGGCGTCCCCTAAAGAGATCGGTCTGCCTGCGCGATCCTGCCGAAGGCAGGTGCCCACACGCAGTGTGCGTAACCCCACATAAGCGCAGCGCGATGTGGGGGAGGTGAGAGACCACAGAGAGCCCCGAGGGCATGCGACCGCCCGCGCAATCTCATGTCTTTGATATGCTGGGAGGAAGGGGAAGTGTTGAAAAAAAGTTTTGCCGGGTGCGAATCTTTTTGTATATTTGCATTTTCACAGCACGCTGTGCCGAATGGGCAAGGTGCTGTGTGTGAATGTATAATATAGATATGAGCAATAAGAATATCACCCCTTGTAAAGTCCATGTGGCCTCGGAGACGGGTCGGCTGCGGGCCGTGCTGCTGCACCGTCCGGGCGTGGAGATCGAACGTATGACGCCCCTGAATGCGGCGCACGCCCTCTACAGCGACATCCTGAACCGGCCGATTGTGGACACGGAATATCACTATTTTAGCGGCGTGTTGGAAAAGTGGACGCAGGTGTACTATGTGGAGGACATCTTGGAGCGCCTGCTGGACGACGCCGAGGTGCGTCGCCACCTGGTCGAGGAGAGTTGCGACATGGACAACTGCGACGACGGGCTGGCCGAGCAGCTGATGGCCCTGCCGTCGGTCGAGCTGGCCCAGGCCCTCATCGAGGGCTACGAGCAGCCCGACTGGGACTGTGTGAGCGACGACCGCTACCTGCTGAAGCCCCTGTACAACCTCTTCTTCACCCGCGACGCGAGCAGCACGGTCTACGACCGAGTGCTGATCAACTCGATGAGCTTTGAGGTGAGGGAGCGCGAGACGCTGATCTACGAGGCCATCTTCAAGCACTTCTTCGGTGTGGACACACTGAACGCCATGGCCTGGGACCGCGACGCGCGCACCGAGGGCGGCGACGTGCACATTGCCGCGCCCGACCTGCTCTGCATCGGTCAGGGCATCCGCACCAATACCAAGGGCATCAAATACTTGGCCCAGACCTACGCCAAGGAACGCGAGCGCTTCCACATACTGGTGCAGGAGCTGCCAAAGAGCCCTGAGAGTTTCATCCATCTGGACATGGTCTTCACCTTCCTGGGCAAGCACCAGTGCATGGCCTTCGAGCCGATGCTGCGGAAGACGGGACTCTTTGCCGGCAAAGACACCACCCTGATCACCATCGAGGGTGGACGGACGAGTTACACCAAGTTCCCCAATATCATCAAGGGCTTGGAGCACCTGGGATGGGAGATCGAGCCTGTGATTGGCGGCGGGAGCGACCCGTGGGTGCAGCTGCGCGAGCAGTGGCACTCGGGGGCCAACTTCTTCTCGCTGGGCGACGGCAAGGTGATGGGCTACCGGCGCAACACGCACACCATCGACGCCCTGGACAAGGCGGGCTTTGCCGTGCTGAATGCCGAGGACATCGTGGAGGGCCGCGTGCGGATGGATGACAACGAGAAGTTCGTGGCCGCCTTCCCCGGAAGCGAGCTGCCCCGCGCCGGCGGCGGTGCCCGCTGCATGACGATGCCGATCCTGCGCGACTGAGGGAATTCCCCCGCCTGCGGCGGAGATCCTGGAGATCTTGGAAATCAAATACATCCCCGTCTGACGACGAAGATCAAGAAAATCTTGGAAATCTGTGGGGAATCAAAAATTTCCAGGATTTCAAAGATCTCGCGAAGCGGGAAAGGATAAAGCGGGAAAAGATAAAGAGAAAACAAACTAACTAACAGAATAATGAAAAAGTATCATCTGGCCAACAATGTTATCGGGTGGGTTATCTGCCTGATAGCATGCACGGTGTACATCATGACGGCGGAGGCAACGGCGTCGTGGTGGGACTGCGGCGAGTATATCTCGACCGCCTTTAAACTGCAAGTGGGCCACCCCCCGGGAGCCCCCACCTTCCAACTGATCGGACGCCTCTTCTCGATGTTCTCCAGTCCGGAGAACGCAGCCCATGCGGTCAACATCATGTCGGCTGTATGCAGTGGCTTCACCATCCTGTTCCTCTACTGGGGCATCACCCTGTTGGGTAAGCACCTGCTGCCCGACCCGAAGAATCCCTCGCTGAAGGACTGGCGCACGTGGGCCGTCTTTGCCTCGGGCGTGGTGGGTGCACTGGCCTATACGTTCAGCGACACCTTCTGGTTCTCGGCCGTCGAGGGCGAGGTCTACGCCATGTCGTCGTTCTTCACGGCGTTGGTGTTTTGGGCCATCCTGAAGTGGGAGGAACAGAGCGACGATCCGCGGAGTCTGCGGTGGCTGATCCTCATCAGCCTGCTGGTGGGCGTGGCCATCGGTGTCCACCTGCTCAACCTGCTGACCGTGCCGGCCATCTTCTATGTCGTATACTTCAAGAAGTGGCCCAAGACCACCTGGAAGGGCTTCATCGTCACGGGTGTGCTCAGTGTTGTCACGCTGGGTATCATCCTGTGGGGCATCATTCCCGGTATCGTCAATATCGACTCGGCGGTGGACGTCTTCTTTGTCAACACGCTGGGCTTGCCGTTCAACAGCGGCACCATCGTCTACTTCACCCTCATCGCCGCCTTAGTGGTGTGGGGATTGTTGTACACCCACAAGAAGCAGAAGCCGATCTTGAATGCCGCTGTGCTGAGCTTCGCCATGCTGGTCATTGGCTACTCGACCTTCTTTGTGCTTGTGATCCGTGCCAACACCAATACGCCGCTCAACGAGAACGCGCCGAAGGACGCCGTGGCCATGCGTGCCTACCTGGGCCGCGAGCAGTACGGCGACACGCCGCTCTTCAGCGGCCAGTTCTACACCGCCGGCCGCCCGATCAACATCAAGCAGGGCTACACCAAGTATGTGCGTGGCAAGAACGAGGAGGGCAAGGACCGCTACATCGTGGCCTCGCATGCCCAGAAGGCCGTCTACCGCGAGCAGCATACGGGTGTGTTCCCCCGCATGTGGAGCGACGACAGCGACCGTCACCATCCGCAGTTCTACGAGTACTGGGCCGGCAAGGTCTACGGTGACCAGAAGCCCACCAGCGGGCAGAACCTCAAGTTCTTCAATCGTTACCAGCTGGGTTGGATGTACTGGCGCTACTTCATGTGGAACTTCGCCGGACGGCAGAACGACGTGCAGGGCCATTACTTCAACGACGACGGCTCGCGCGACTACCTGCACGGCAACTGGATCAGCGGCATCAAGTTCATCGACGAGGCCCGCTTGGGTCCTCAGGACAACCTGCCTGAGGCCATGGAGCAGAACAAGGCCCGTAACAAATACTACATGCTGCCCCTGCTGCTGGGTATCATCGGCTTGATCTACCACATCCGCAAACACCCGAAAGATGCTTTCATTGTCTTCATCATGTTCTTCATGACGGGCTTGGCCATCGCCATCTACCTGAACATGCCGCCGCGTCAGCCGCGTGAGCGCGACTACGCCTTCGTGGGGTCGTTCAGCTTCTTCGCCATCTGGATCGGCTTTGCCGTGATGGCCCTGACGGAGTGGATCGGCAAGCTGTTCAAGAAGAACCAAGAAGGGGCTTCGCGGGTGGTGTTGCCGGTGGTCTTCGTGGCCTGCATGGCGGCGGCGCCCTGCCTGATGGCCGCCGAGAACTGGGACGACCACGACCGCTCGGAGAAGTATGCCGCGCGTGACTTCGCCCAGAACTACCTCAAGAGCCTCAACGACAACAGCATTCTGATTACCTTCGGCGACAACGACACCTTCCCTCTGTGGTATGCCCAGGAGGTGGAGGGTACGCGGACCGACGTGCGCATACTCAACTTCACCCTGAGCGGCATGTACTGGTACGTGGAGCAGCTCTACAACAAGCTCTATGAGAGCGAGGCGCTGCCCTTCACGCTGCCCAAGGAGTTCTACGGGCTGGGCAAGGACGCCACCTACATCATGGATCGCAGTCAGGACTACCTGGAGGTGACCGATGTGCTGGCGTTGCTGCGCGACCACCCCGACCGCTTCACCATGGGCACGGGCGACGACAAGGTGATGTATATTCCCACCAAGCGCTTCAAGATCACCCTCGACATTCCCGCACTGGTCGAGAAGGGCGTCATCCCCGCCGAGATGGCCGACCAGATCGACCCCGTCATCCGCTGGGAGATCAACAGGCCGGTGCTCTACCGTCACCACCTGATGCTGCTCGACATACTGGGTACCAATAAGTTCATGCGCGACATCAACGCCATGAACCCCAACACCCAGGGCATTCCCGATGTCTTCCCGCCGGTGCGCAACTACACGGTGCAGGACGGCATGAACTACAAGTTCCTGCCCTATCCGCGCCAACAGCGCTTCACCGACCGTACCGTCGACTACTTCCTCAACGGTGTCGACGGCGAGAAGTTGAAGTGGGGCAATCTCAACAGCGACATCTATGTGGATCCTATCAGCGACAACATGGGTGTGGTGCAGCGCCAGACGATGCTGCTGCTGGCTGCCGACGAGATGGACAAGGGCCATGTGGACAATGCCCGTGCGCTGCTTGATGCCGCGCAGGAGTATTTCCCGGCCAAGAACTTCCCGACTGACATCTATGCGATCTACATCTACACCGGCAACAACAACTATGTCGACGTCATCGACCTGTACAAGCAGGTGTACGGACCCGAGCAGGCCCTGCAGTTGTGGCAGACAGCCTATGAGCACTACAGCCAGGAGGTGAACTACCTGCTGCGTTTCCGTGGCGAGAAAGCTCAGGGTGTGCGCGGTCTGTTGCAGAACGACGCCCAGATCGTGGGTTTGTTGGGCGACATGGCTAGCCGTACGCTTGGCAAGGATGACCTTGCCGCTCAGGCAGAACAGTTGATGATGCAGATCAGTCCCTACTATGCCAAATAACGATGAAGAAACAGAGGAAACCGAGACAGAAGAAATACACGCTGACGCTGAGCGAAGCGGAGGTGCGGCGCCTGACGGCATACGCCGAAGCCGGCGGCATGGAGCGGCCGGCGGCGCTGCACCGCATCGTCAGCCAGGTGCTGCGTGAGTACAGCCTGGCACCTGCGGCGTCGCGCGACAAGCGTCAGCTGGGGCTCTTCGACTCGGTACAGATCGACATCTTCAACAATACCACCAAAGCAAACAACATCAACCTATGAATATCGGAAGAATCATTCGTGTGGCATTGGCGACCGTACTGCTGGCGTTGCCGGCTGTTGCCCATGCTGAGGAACAGGAGGCCTTCGAGCCTGGCTCGATGATTATCGGACATGTCACCGACGCCCATTCGTGGCACATGTTTGACTATGTGGGCCAGGATGGCACCGAGCATGCGGTGGCGATTCCGCTGCCCGTCATCCTTATCAATGACGGCCATCTGGACGTCTTCAGTTCGTCCCGTTTCCACCATGGCCACGAAACCTACAAGGGCTATGCCCTGGTGGGAGGAGGTGCCACCAAGGAGGAAATCGTCTGTGTCGACGCCGAGGGCAACCCTACCGGAGTCAAACCGATCGACCTGAGCATCACCAAGACCTCGGCGGCCATCATGATCGCCGTGGTGTTGCTCATCGTGATAGTCTTCGTTGCCAAAGCGGGCTACAAGAAACGTCCCAACCAAGCGCCTAAGGGAGTGCAGAGCTTGGTGGAGATGCTTGTCGTCTTCGTGCGCGACAGCATCGTGCGTCCGATGATAGGGGAGAAGCACTACCAGCGCTACCTGCCCTACATGCTGACCCTCTTCTTCTTTATCTTCTTCTGCAACATCCTGGGCCTGATACCCTTCTTCCCGGCGGGTGCCAATATCACGGGTAATATCGCCGTGACGGCCATCCTGGCGGTCATCACCTTCCTGATCACCAATCTCTGCGGCAACAAGCACTACTGGGTCGACATCTTCAACACTCCCGGCGTGCCGGCGTGGCTCAAGATCTTCCCCCTGATGCCGGTGGTCGAGCTGGTGGGTGTCTTCACCAAGCCCATCGTGCTGATGATCCGACTCTTCGCCAACATGACGGCCGGCCACATCGTCATTCTGGGCTTCATGGTCATCATCTTCATTATGAGCAACCTCTTCGGCACCGCCGTGGGCGGCGCGGTCAGCGTGGTGAGCATCTTCTTCAGCGTCTTCATCTCGCTGCTGGAGTGCCTGGTGGCCTACATCCAGGCCTT
>CAMHDJ010000035.1 GCA_946183915.1 uncultured Bacteroidales bacterium
CAAGGTTTTCACCTTCTTTAATGGGAACTACGATCATTGCTAATACCTCTTTCTTGTTAAAGGTTAATACTTGATTTATTTAAGACTCGTTGTCTTCTCTTTTAGAACATCAGGTGCCCCTGGGCGGCGGCATCGTTCAGGGCGGCGATGATGCCCTTCTTGTTGATGATACGCATACCCTTGGCCGAGACCTTCAGCGTGATCCACATATCCTCCTCGGGAATGTAGAACTTCTTGGTCTGCAGGTTGGGTGCGAAGGTACGCTTGGTGTGGATGCGCGAGTGCGACACGTTGTTGCCGACGATCACTTTCTTGCCGGTGATTTCACATTTCTTTGACATTGCAGTATACTTTTTATTGTTTCTTTACGTTATTAACCGTGTTTTCTTTCGGCGAAAACGGGTGCAAAAGTACTACCTTTTTCCGACATGGCAAAACATTTCACGGTTGAAAAACCGGATTTTAAATTTATTTAACATTTAATTAATTACAACCACCTATACATCAACAAGATAACAAATCCCCAAAATCGACTTTTAACAATATTTTATCAAATAGTTAGCCCCGACTGCAGGGCACTTTTTCAACAATCGAGATGGCATTTTCACAGAAATTGGAGGCCTGGTACACCGACCATGGACGCACGCTCCCCTGGCGCGGCATCGACGACCCCTACCGCATCTGGCTCTCCGAAATCATACTCCAGCAGACACGCATCGAGCAAGGCCGCGACTACTGGTTCCGCTTCGTCGAAGCCTTCCCCACCGTGACCGACCTGGCCGCCGCCAGCGAGGAGCAGGTGCTGCGCCTATGGCAGGGCCTCGGCTACTACTCCCGCGCCCGCAACCTGCACTGTGCCGCCCGACTGATCGCCGGGCAGGGCGGCCGTTTCCCCAACACATACGAAGAGATACTGAAGCTTCCGGGCGTGGGCCGCTACACGGCGGCCGCCATCGCCTCCTTCGCCTTCCGCCTGCCCCACCCCGTCATCGACGGCAACGTCTACCGTTTCATCAGCCGCCTGCACGGCATCAGCACCCCCATCGGCACCGACGCCGCCTACCGCGAGTTCGAGGCCCTCCTGCTGCGCCTCATCGACCCGCAGCGGCCCGACCGCTTCAACGCCGCCCTGATGGACTTCGGCTCGCTGCAGTGCCGGCCGCAGCCCGACTGCGCAGCCTGCCCCTTCGCCGGCGACTGCGAGGCGCTCCGCAGCGGCCGCGTCGGCCTGCTGCCCGTCCGCGCACCCAAACCCAAACCCACCGACCGCTGGTTCCTCTACTTCGACCTGCGCTGGCAGCAGGACGGCGACACCTATGGCCTCCTGCAGCGACGCACGGCCAACGACATCTGGCGCGGACTCTTCGAGTTGCCCCTGCTCGAGAGCGACCACCGGCTGACGGAGAGCGAACTGCAAGCCGAAGCCGACCGCTTCCTGGCCGACAGCTTTGGCCTCCGCCACGTGGCCTACACCGTCGGCCCCGAGCGCCTGCACCAGCTCTCGCACCGCACCATCCACGCCCGCTTCCTCAGCGCAGAACTGCCCCACGCGCCCGCCGTCTGCCCGCCGCAACTGCAGGCACTAACCGTCGCCGAAATGGAAAAAACGCCCGTGCCACGGTTGATTGACAAGCACTTGCACCGATTGTGAATATCTTTATTTCCCCAATTCATTTTTTTGTTGTACTTTCGCAGCCAGTTTTTATCGCTAGTATTTAGACTAAACAGTAACAGTAATGATTGGAGTCAACAAAGTAATTCTCGTAGGAAACGTAGGCAAGAATCCCGATGTGGTCACCTTCCCTTCCGACGGCCCCACGCCCGTCAAGAAGGCATCTTTCCCGCTTGCAACCACCGAAGCCCGTCGCAACCGCGACAACGAACGCGTGGAAATCACCGAATGGCACAACATCGTCTGCTGGCGCGGGCTGGCCGACGTCGCCGAGCGCATCCTCAGCAAGGGCGCCCAGATCTACATTGAAGGCCGCCTCCAGAGCCGCACCTGGGAGGACAAAGAGGGCAACAAGCGCCACGTCACCGAGGTCGTGGCCGACAACCTGCTCCTTCTCTCCAAGCGCCAGCAGGAGGAACCCCGCACCAACCCCCTGATGGACATCCTCACTCCGGACACCGAGCCCCTGGGCGACCTGCCCTTCTAAACCCGTTGCACCCGGAAAAAACACAGGGGGCCCGTCGCCGAGCCCCCTGACTTTGCTTGCATTCAGCCGATCGACGCCTAGGCGTTCTTGTACTTCTCGATCTGCACCTTCATGGCGTCCACCGCCTCGCTGACGGCCTGCTCGAAAGTGTCGGCCTGCTTGCCGATGAACAACGTCTGGCCCGGCAGCGCCAGCTGCAGCTCGGCGATCTTGTTGTTGTCGCTCTCGGGCTTGTCTATTTTCAGGAACACCTCGCACTTCGTGGCGCGGTCGGTCATCCGATCCAGTTTGGCCACCTTTTCGTTGATGTACTTTTCCAACTTCTCGTCGGCCTTGAATTTGGCTGTGTTGATGATTGTGTTCATGATATCCTCCTTTTTATTGATTGGTTAGTATATTCATTTCTCTGCGTCCCGGCGGCGGCCTCCGCGCGGGTGCGACTGCCGGTAGACCTCCTTCAGGTGCTCGCGACTGACGTGTGTGTACACCTCCGTCGTGGCCAGGCTCTCGTGCCCGAGCAGCTCCTGTATGGCCCGCAGGCTCCCGCCCTCGTCCAGGATGTGCGTCGCGAAGCTGTGCCGGAACACGTGCGGCGAGATTCGGTCGGCCTGGCTCAGCCGCTTCATGTACTTCTGCACCACGTAGTACACACTGCTGTCGCCCATCCGCTCCCCCTTGCTGTTCACAAACAGCCACTCCGAAGGACCCACGGTCTGATGCTTTAACGCAAGATATTCCGAAATATTGTGCGCCAATTCACTTTCTATCGGGATCAGCCGTTCCTTGTTCCGCTTGCCGAGCACCTTGACCGTCAGGGCCGACAGGTCGACCGAGGCCTCCCTGAGGCCCGTCAGCTCGGCCCGGCGGATGCCCGTCTCGTAGAGCACCCGCAGCAGCAGCCGGTCGCGCTGCCCCTCGAAGTCGCTGCCGAAGAGACCCTCGTCGTAGAGGTGCTCCGTCTCGCTCTCGCGGAAGAAGACCGGCATGCGCTTCGGCTGCCGCGGCACCGACACCTTGGCCATCAGGTCGCGGTCCAGCAGACCGTGCCGACGCAGGTAGAGGAGCCAGCTGCTGACCGACGACAGGCGCCGCTTGACGGTGCCGGGCGCCTCGCCGCGGTCCAGGTGATCCATCTCCCACGCCCGCAAGTCGCGCGACTCCAGGTCCTCCAGCCGTTCCACGCCCAGCCGCTCCACATACGACACCAGGTCCTCGAGATCGGCCATATAGTTGCGCACCGTCCCCGCGGCCAGCCGCCGCTCGTAGGCGACATAGTCGCCAAACCGTTCTATCGACTCCCGGAGTTTCATCGGATGCAAAGATACACAAAAAAAACCAAACCGCCAAACGCCGCCCGATTTTTTTGCCTTTTCCGGACCCGAAAAAATAGATCGTGCACGATCTAATTTGATTTTTCCACCCCTTTTTCACCCCTCCCCGACCCCCTTTCGCCGCCCCTCTCGCCCCCGCTCCGCCAGGCCCCGGCAGCCCTCCCCAAAGGGCCCTATACGACATCAACCCACTGAATACCAACTGCATAGCTACCCGCGGAACATCTAACTCGCTCTGACTCTGCATCATGTCCGCGTCAAGTCCGCGGTAACTCCGGGGATAGTCCGCGGATGGTCCGCCCGCGGGCGGACCATCCGCGGGGCAGCTGCGGCGAGGGTGGGGAGATAGATCGTGCACGATCTAATTTCATCGCGACACAAAAAGAGGGAGGCTCCGTCCGGGGCCTCCCTGCAGGGGGTGCTGAGCGTCAGCGAGGGGTTGCCGATCAGTTGCTCTTGCGCTGGCAATCCTTCGGGGTGACGCAGGTGCCGCTGGCACGGCACACGAGGATCTTCTCCTCGAGCACGTCGGCGGCCGAAGCGCTGATGTCGGGGCGGGTCTTGATGACCTTGTAGGCCTCGAAGCTCATCTTGCGGCTGGTGTTGCCGACGTGGGTGATTTCGCCGTAGGCCTCGATGTAGTCGCCGGCATAGACCGGGGCTTTGAACTCGACCATGTCGTAGGCGCAGAAGAGGCCCTCGTCGCCGTCCTGGATGATCAGGAGTTCGGTGGCGACGTCGCCAAAGAGGTGAAGCATGTGGGCGCCGTCGACGAGGTTGCCGCCGTAGTGGGCGTCCTTGGCGCTCATGCGGACGCGGAGCATAGATTTAACTGCCATAATTTTGTCTGTTTTATTGTTTGTATATTGTTTTGTTTATCTGTTGATTCTCAACCTTCAACCTTCCACCCTCGGCCTCGTTCCGCTCACTTTCGGTCTTGCAAAATTACACAATTTCAGCCATCTGGCCAAATCTTTTTTTGCCGCCGCGCGTCGAGCAAAGTGCCAGCAGCACCAAACGCTTGTTGCCCGGCACGCAATTTGTGTACAACGAACGGCATTCTGTATTTGGTCTGTTCGGTAGAATAAGTGTATTTTTGCAATCGGAACCAACAGGGGTCCACTGAGGCCTTATTAAGTGAATATTAATATATTATACGCTATGAAAAGAATCCTGATGCCACTTGTGGCGGCGGCACTTGCCCTGGCGACAGTCGCCTGCGGCGCAAAAACGACTAAAACAGACAAGGATATGAACACACTCTCATTTACTACCGAACAGGCGGCGGCGATGGCCGTCATCGCCTGCCACGAGGCGCAGGGCGACCTCTCGTCGCTGGCCGTGGCCCTCGACGCGGGCTTCGACGCGGGCCTCACCGCCAACCAGCTGAAGGAGGCCCTCTCGCAACTCTACGCCTACACCGGCTTCCCCCGCTCGCTCAACGCCCTCGGCACCCTGCAGCGGGTGATGGAGCAGCGCGGCGACATCGAGATGGGTCCCGAGTCCTCGCCGATGCCCGCGAGCTACGATGCCCTGCGGCAGGGTACCGAGGTGCAGACCCGCCTTAGCGGACAGCCCTTCGACTACGACTTCTGCCCCGCCGAGGACTACTACCTCAAGGCACACCTCTTCGGCGACATCTTCGCCCGCGACGTGTTGACCCATGCCGACCGCGAGCTGGTGACCGTCAGCGCCCTGAGCGGCCTGGAGGGTGTAATGCCGCAGCTGCAGGCCCATGTGCGCGGTGCGCTCAACATGGGCGTCACCGACGATCAGCTGGCCGCCATCCCCGAGGCGCTGAAGGCCGCAGGGCTTGCCGCCGAAGCGCAGCGTTGCCAGGCCGCCATCGCCACCGTCAAGGGGCAGCCGCAGGTGGCATCGCCCTCGTCGTTCCCCCTGGGCCAGCCCAACGACGCCTACGCCAAGTACTTCATCGGGCAGAGCTACCTCGCCGTGCTCGACACCGTCAGCGGCCTCTGCAACGTCACCTTCGAGCCCTGCTGCCGCAACAACTGGCACATCCACCACCACGCCGTGCAGGTGCTCACCTGCGTCAGCGGCCGCGGGTGGTACCAGGAGTGGGGCAAGGAGCCCGTCGAGCTGAAGCCCGGCACGGTGGTCACCGTCCCTGCCGGCACCAAACACTGGCACGGCGCCGCTGCCGACAGCTGGATGCAGCATCTGGCCTACTTCACCGCCCAGCAGCCCGGCTTCCGCAACGAATGGCTCGAACCCGTCGACGACGAGCAATACAGCAAGCTGAAATGAAACGTACAATAACACTGCTGCTTATGGCCGCCATCACCACTTCCCTCGCCGCCCAGATGGTGCGCAACCTCCGCCTCATCGACGTCGACCCGCTGGTGGAGATGCGCATCAAACAGTAACACAATATTTTCCCATCGCCCACGTTAACCCCCCAAAATTTCATCAATATGAAAAGACTAACCATGATCCTTGCCGCCTGCTGCCTGATGCTGACGGCCTGCGCACAGAACCCCAAAGCCAACAACACACAAAAGAAAGGAAACAATATGAGCAAGACATTAGTGGCCTACTTCTCGGCCACCGGAACCACCAAGGCCGCTGCCCAGCGCCTGGCCAAAGAGCTGAACGCCGACCTCTTCGAGATCGTCCCCGAGGTGCCCTACAGCGCCGCCGACCTCGACTGGCGCGACAAGCAGAGCCGCTCCACCAAAGAGATGCAGGACCGCTCCTCGCGTCCCGCCATCAAGGGCACCTGTCCCAACATGGCCGACTACGACACCGTCTGGATCGGCTTCCCCGTCTGGTGGTACACCGCCCCCACCATCGTCAACACCTTCATCGAAGCCCACGACCTCGGCGGCAAGACCCTCTGCGTCTTCGCCACCAGCGGCGGCAGCAACGTCACCGGCTCGGCCAACGACCTCCGCAAGGCCTACCCGCAGTACCGCTGGGGCGAGAGCCGACTGATGAACTGAGAGGATTCAATGTTTGTTAAATATTAAATAAAAAGATAAAATGAAGAAAGTATTTATCCTTATGGCAGCTGCCGCCATGATGATGGTCGGCTGCAAGAACAACAACCAGCCCGCCGAGGCCGAGGAGCCCGTCCAGGAGGGCGCCGCCGTCTACCTGACCCGCACCGTCAGCCCCGAGGCCCTGGTGAAAATCTACGAAGCCCTCGGCGTCAAGGCCGAAGGCCGCGTGGCCGTCAAGATCTCCACCGGCGAAGGCTCCAACCCCAACTACCTGAAGCCCGAGCTTATCCGCCTGCTCGTCGACACCGTGCACGGCACCATCGTGGAGTGCAACACCGCCTACGGCAACGCCCCCGAGGACAAGAAGGACGAGCGCACCACCTCCGCCAACCACTGGAAGGTCATCGAGCGCCACGGCTTCACCCCCATGTTCCGCGTCGACATCATGGACGAGGAGGGCGAGATGCGCATCCCCGTGCGCGACACCACCCACCTCAAGTACGACATCGTGGGCAGCCACATGGCCAACTACGACTTCATGATTGCCCTCAACCACTTCAAAGGCCACCCCATGGGCGGCTACGGCGGAGCCCTGAAGAACCTCTCCATCGGCTGCGGCAGCGCCAACGGCAAAGCCTACATCCACTCCAGCGGCAAGATGGAGAAGCTCGACATCGCCCGCCTCTGGACGCCCGAGTTCATCGGCGACCAGGAGGGCTTCCTCGAGAGCATGGCCGCCGCCGCCCAGGCCGTGACCGACTACTTCCGCGGCAAGAAGGGCATCATCTACATCAGCGTGATGAACAACATGAGCATCGACTGCGACTGCGTGGATCATCCTGAGGCTGTGAAGCTTAAAGACTACGGCATCCTCGCCTCGACCGACCCCGTGGCCCTCGACCAGGCCTGCATCGACATCATCAACAACATGGAGGTCACCGCCGAAAACGACCCCACCGACCTCCTGGCCCGCATCGACAAGCAGCACGGCATCCACACCATCGAGCACGCCGAGAAGATAGGCCTCGGCAGCCGCAAGTACCACATCGTCAGCATCGACTGACGCCGACCGACACCGATGTCCGCCCCCCGCGGGGCGACAACAGAGGGTGTCCTATAAGTCCCCGTAGGGGACGATAGCGAATAGCCGGGGGTGTCAACCCCCGGGAATAATATAGCGATGGAATTAGAGCCCTGTAAGGGCGACACATTGACATTCAATTCAGTGTCGCCCTTGCAGGGCTCTTTGGAGATGTATCATATCAGCTTCCGTGGGCTGACGCCCACGGCTAAACAATATCGCCCGTAACGGGCTTTTGGACTTATAGGACACCCTCCCTTTTTTCCCCTCTCTGTACCCTCTCCGCGCCCCCTCTGCCACAGGCTCTTACGCCACCACCTCTTACTCATCTCCTACTCTTCGCCTTGTCTTCGCCTTATAAAAACTTTCTCGAGTAGGCAATAAATAGGACAAGGGTACGTTATGACAAGTAGAAAAGAACTTTAAAACCCTGACTTATGGCAAAGCAAACATCTGGTTATCTGGGCGGTTTCAGCGGGAGGCTGGGGCCGGCGGTGGGCTACATGTGGAACGGCAAGTGGTGCCTCCGGTCGCATCAGCCCTTGGTGCGCAATCCGCGCACGGCGGCGCAGGAGGCGCACCGGTCGCTCTTCCGGCAGGAGGTGCAGCTGGCGGCGCGCATGCGGTGGGCCGTCACCACGACGCTGACCGAGGCGGCCCGCGAGGCCGGCATGACGTCGTACAACCTCTTCGTCAGCCTCAACCAGGGCGCTTTCCGCCTGGAGGACAACCAGTTGGCCGTCGACTGGCGGCAGCTGCAGCTCAGCGTGGGGCCGGTGGCGCCGGTGGCCCTCGGGCCGGCCACGGTCGACGCCGACGGGCGGCTGGAGGTGGACTTCGAGCGTAACCCTATGCATCTGGCGTCCAACGCCTTCGACGAGGTGCGCCTCTACGTCTACAGTCCCGCCCTGGGGCAGGGTTTCCTGGCGGCGGCGGTCTACCGGCGCGAGCGGCACATCGCCGTGGTGCTGCCCGAGGGCTTCGCCGACAGCGAGTTGCACCTCTACGCTTTCGCCTTCGACCGTCAGGGGCGCTTCTCGCCGACGGCCTACGCCTACTACACGCCCGCGGCCGAAGCCGGGGCCGACGCCACCGGCACCGAAGCGACTGAGCCTCAGCAGGCTGAAGCCGTCCCGGCCGCTGCCGCCGACCGCCCGGCGACCGCAGCCGACGCATCGCCGGCCGACGACGGGGCAATAAACGCGCCGCCGCCGCGTTATGGGGTGTAGAAACGAGCAAAACACCGAAGAAGATGATGGAAATCAGACCTTACCGACACGAGGTGAAGTACTACGAGTGCGACCGCATGGGCATCACGCACCACAGCAACTACGTCCGCTTCATGGAAGAGGCGCGGGTGGACTGGATGGACCAGCTGGGCTACGGCTTCGACCGCATGGAGGCCGAGGGCGTCGTCTCGCCGGTGGTGGCCGTCGAGTGCCGCTACAAGCACCCGTCGACCTTCAAGGATGTGATCGAGATTGCGGTCAAGGTGGCCGAGACGACACCGCTGAAAATCAGCTTCTCGTACACGATGACCGTCGGCGGCCGCACGGTGTGCACCGCCACGAGCACCCACTGCTTCCTGGAGCAGGGGCGCCCCGTGTCGCTCGAAAAGCGCTTCCCCGAGCTCTACGCCATGATCCAGGAGCTCTGAGGCGGGACGGATCCAAACGTTAAACTACGTTAAAATCCGGCCGGCACCCTGTTGAAACGGCCGCAATGCTTACCAAAAGGTAAGTGGCTTACCGTCGGGTACCCTCTTGCGGGGTTTTGGAAAGTGTTGTACTTTTGCAGCCGAATCAACAACAAAAACAGAAAGAAAAATGAGAACAATCGAGACAATCAAGAGCGGCCGCAACTACAAGGCCGTCAGCGTGGGCACTATTGACCAGATCATCGAGCACGAGCTTCCGATGGGACCCAACGTCATCCAGGGCAAGGTCTTCGTGGGCCAGGCCGTGGGCGCCACGGGCAGCGAGCTGTCGTTCCAGACCCTCGTCCCCGGCCAGGACAGCGGCTTCCTGCACACACACAAGACGCACGAGGAGCTCTACATCATCCTGCGCGGGCGGGGCACCTACCAGGTGGACGGCGAGCAGTTCCCGGTCGGCGAGGGCACCATCGTCCGCGTCAGCCCCGACGGCCGCCGCGCCCTGAAGAACACCGGCTCGGAGAACCTCACGATGCTTTGCATCCAGTACCGTGCCAACGCCTTCACCGAGGCCGACAGCCCGATGACCGACGGCAACATCCTCGGCGATGCGCTGGTGTGGTAAGCGTCTGCCGAACTCGAATTGCCATAAACAGCCTGCCTGTCGACGGGGGAAAGTATGGCAATTCGTGTTTCCTTCAAAATGAAATAATGCCGTACACAGAACAATTCGTACTTTTGCACCATGATCGAACTCGCACTGGAATTTCTTAACACCCACGTTGAAGGCGTGTTGGCCACGGTGGATGGCGACCGTCCCTGCGTGCGGGCCTTCCAGATAATGAAGCAGGAGGGCACGACTCTCTATTTCGCCACCTCCGAGCGCAAGGAGGTCTACCGCCAGCTGCGGCAGAACCCGCACGCGGAGTTCCTTGTGATGCACGACCGCGTGTCGGTGCGCTGCTCGGGACGGGCCGACTTCGACGTGGCCGACAGCGCCAAGCGCTGGATCTACGACCACAACGAGGTGCTGCGACGCCTCTATCCGAGCTACGACACGATGGCTTATTTTCGGCTCCCCGTCGAGCGGATGGACTACTACGACCTGCGCCCCACGCCGCCCATACACAAATCGTTCGACCTCGCCACCGGCGACACCCGTGACGGTTTCGTCGGCGAACGTTTCTTAGCATGACTATGGACTACCGAGAACGTATCAACGCACTGCGCCAGGCCATCGGCGAGGCCGACCACATCGTCATCGGCGCCGGCGCGGGCCTCAGCACCGCCGCCGGGCTCGACTACGCCGGCGACGACTTCCGGCGCGAGTTCGCCCCATGGATTGAACGCTACGGCATCACCGACCTCTACACCGCTGGCTTCCACCCCTTCGAGACCCCTGAGGAATACTGGGCCTTCTGGGCCAAGCACATCTGGTTCTGCCGCTACCGCACGGGGGCACTTCCTCTCTACCGCAAGCTGCTGGCGATGTTCCCCCACGCCTTCGTCGTCACCACCAACGTCGACGCACAGTTCGAGCTGGCAGGATTCCCTACAGAGAACATCTTCGCCACGCAGGGCGACTACGGCTGCTTCCAACCCGCCAGCGGAACGCCCAAAAAGCTGACAAGCAATAGAGAATGGGTTGAGAAGGTGCTGCCCCTCATCGAGGACTGCCGCATCCCGACAGAGCTGATTCCCACCATGCCCGACGGCAGCCCGGCGGCGTTGAACCTGCGGGTGGACGACACCTTCGTCGAGGACTTCCACTGGCAGCAACAGGCACGCCGCTACACCGACTTTGTCGGCGCTGCCTCGCAGGATCGACTGCTGCTGCTCGAGTTCGGCATCGGCTACAACACCCCCGGCATCATACGCCTGCCCTTCGAGCAGTTCGCTCAGAAGTTCCCGCACACCACCCTCGTCCGCTTCAACCCCAACGATCCCGACCCATACATCCAGGACCTGACACGATTCACCGCCTTCACGGAGGACATCGATTCCGTGATCAATGAACTGCAGAAACCTTAAACGCTAAACCAGAAATGAAAGACTTCATCCAAGACCCCATCTTCCCGGAGTGTCCCATCCGCAACGTGCTGGCACGCATCGGCAACAAGTGGACCCTGGCAGTGCTTTACACCCTCAACAAGCAGGGCGCCCCGATGCGCTTCCGCGACATCGCGGCCGAGAACCCCGACTGCTCGCAGAAGATGCTCACGCAAACCCTGCGGGGATTGGAGGCCGACGGCTTGATCGGCCGCACGGTCTACCCCGAGATGCCGCCCCGCGTCGAGTACACACTCACCGACCGCGGCCTCAGCTTCATGCCCGTCATGCAGCAGCTGATGGACTGGGCCTACCACAACCTGCACGCCATCGTCACCGACCGCGAACAGTACTACACCCGCTAGCGAGGGTGAAGCGCAAAAAGCAATCGGGGCCTGCCGGATGGCAGGCCCCGATTGTGTATGGTGTTGGAGGCTTACTGCAGCTTGGCCAGGGCCTCCTTGATGCGGCGGAGGGCTTCGCGCAGGAGGTCTTCGCTGGTGGCATAGCTGAGGCGGATGCAGCTGTCGTCGCCGAAGGCCGAGCCCATCACCGTGGCCACACCGGCTTCGTTCAGCAGGTAGAAGGCCATGTCGGTCGAGTTCTCAATCTTCGTGCCGTTGTAGCTCTTGCCGTAGTAGGAGCTGCAGTCGGGGAAGAAATAGAAGGCACCCTGCGGCAGGCGCACCTTGAGGCCGGGGATGTCGCAGAGGAGCTTGTAGACCATGTCGCGGCGCTGCTGGAAGATGTTGCGCATGTCGATGATGTCCTTGCTGGTCTTGGGGTCCATGAGCATGGCACAGACGGTGGCCTTCTGGGCGATGGAGCAGGTGGCGCTGGTCACCTGACCTTGGAGCTTGTTGCAGGCCTTGGCAATGACGGTGGGGGCGGCGATGAAGCCGATACGCCAGCCGGTCATGGCGAAGCCCTTGGCCACGCCGTTGACGGTGATGACGCGATCCTTCACCTCGGGGAACTGGGCTATGGACTCATGCTTGCCCACGAAGTTGATGTGCTCGTAGATCTCGTCGGCCATGACGAAGAGGTTCTCGTGCTTGGCGACCACCTGGGCGATGGCATGGAGCTCCTCCTTGGTGTAGAGCATGCCGGTGGGGTTGCTGGGCGAGGAGAACATGATGAGCTTAGTGCGGGGGGTGATGGCGGCTTCGAGCTGCTCGGGGGTGACCTTGAAGTCGTTTTCAAGTTTGGTCTTCACGTAGACACACTTGCCTTCGGCCACGCGGACGATCTCCTTGTAGCTGACCCAGAAGGGGGTGGGGATGATGACTTCGTCGCCGGGGTTGACCAGGCACTGGACGAGCTGGTAGATGCTCTGCTTGGCGCCGGTGCTGACGACGATCTGCTCGGGCTTGAACTCCAGGCCGTTGTCGCGGCGGAACTTCTCGCAGATGGCCTCGCGCAGGTCGGGGTAGCCGGGCACGGGAGGATAGTGGGTGAAGTTGTCGTCGATGGCTTTCTTGGCGGCTTCCTTCACCTGGTCGGGGGTGTTGAAGTCGGGCTCACCGATGGAGAGGCTGATGACGTCTTTGCCCTGGGCTTTGAGCTCGCGGGCCTTGGCGGTCATGGCGAGAGTCTCACTCTCGGCCATATTGAGGATACGGTTTGAAAGGATTTCCATGATCTATTTTTGTTTGAATGTGAACAACATGTTTCCAAAGAAGTTCCACAGGGTGGTGATGCCCACAGCGACGGCCCAGAGGATGTAGAAGCGCCAGTCACCCTCGCCCGACCAAGCGGGAATGAGACGGGTGAGGAGCCAGAGGCTACCTGTGTTGATGCCCAGACCGACGACGGAGACGAGGATGAACTTGAGGTACTCCACGCCCACCTGCGTCTCGCGACTGCGGAATGTCCAGACACGATTGAGGACATAGTTGCTGGAAGCGGCGGCGACGAAGCCGATGACGTTGGCCAGGAACTGGTTGATGCCCACCACGTCGCGCAACAGGTAGAGCAGGCCGCCATGGATGACGAAGCCACTGGCGCCGACGACGCCGAACTTGAGAAACTTGAGAACGAGCGACCGCACCTCCACAGATCAGAACTGTTTTTCCTCCTCGGTGTGGATGATACCGGTCTTGCGGACCTTCTGTTTCTTGCCGCTCTTGGGCCTGCTGATGCGGAGCTGCGGCTTGGCGGCACGCGGCACGTACTGGATGTCGCCGTCGCCGTTCACCTCGAGGCCATAGAGTTTCTTGGTGGCGAGGTTGCACTTGATATGCCAGAAGCGGGCACAGCCGCCGGTAGTGAGCAGCACGTCGCTGGCCAGACGCTCGTCGGTCAGGTTCTCATCCCAGAGGAAGTTGGCCCAGATGATGTGGTCGCCGCGGTCGTTGGTGAAGCCCACATACTGGCGGCGGTACATGCGCATGTGCTCATCGATCAGGGGGCACATGCCGCCTTGGTTGTAATGGTCGCGGTTGACGTAGGCGATGCGCTTCTGGATGATGCGCTCGGCTTCGGCTATTTCGGCATCGGTAGGAGTGAAACGGCCGTCCTGGTTCTCAACGGTGAAGTCCACCTCCCAGTCCTGATGGAACGACCAGCCGTGATAGTTGATGCCCCACACCTCGGCGACCTTCCATTTTTCGACAGGCTCCATAAACTCCTGTGCGCTCGCCAAGGGAGCCAAAAGTATCATTACTACGGCAAAAAGCAGCGTCTTTTTCATTCTTTTACGTCTTAGTTTTCAAGTGCAAAATTACTCATAATTCGGCACCTGGGCAAATTTTTTTTTTCGGTATGCAAAAAATGTAGTATCTTTGCAGCCTGAAATCAATAACGTAACAAACAATAAAATAGTATAAAACATGAAGAAATTTGTCACTGTGAAAGAGGCCGCCGACATGATTCACGACGGCATGACTGTTATGGTGGGCGGCTTTCTCGGCGTGGGCAACCCCATCGCCCTCATCGACGAGCTCGTGGCCCGCAATGTGAAGGACCTCACCATCATCTGCAACGACACCGCCTATCCCGAGGTGGGCGTGGGCAAGCTCATCACCAACCATCAGGTGAAGGCCCTCATCGCCACCCATATCGGCACCAACAACAACACCATCGACCAGATGAACGCCGGCGAGCTGAAGGTCACCCTCCAGCCCCAGGGCACCCTGGCCGAGCAGATCCGCGCTGCCGGTGCAGGTCTCGGCGGTGTGCTGACCCAGACGGGTCTCGGCACCGTGGTTGAGAACGGCAAGCAGAAAGTGACCGTCGACGGCAAGGAGTACCTCCTCGAGAAGCCCGTGCGTGCCGACGTCGCCATCATCGGCGCCAACATCGCCGACGAGAGCGGCAACCTGGTCTACAAGGGCACCAGCCAGAACTTCAGCCCCATGATGGCCACCGCCGCCGACACCGTCATCGTCGAGCCTCAGGAGATCGTCGCCACCGGCGCCATCGCCCCCGAGAACGTCAAGACCCCCGGCATCTTCGTCGACTACGTCATCAAGAAGTAACCGGCCCGCCGGTCAACAAGAAAAGAGAACGGGATCGTCGCCCCATCGGGCGGCGGTCCCGTTTTGCTGTTGCCAGTCGGCCCGAAAAAAACGTGAAAAAAAATGAAAAAAGGTGGCAGAAAGCCCCCAAAAGGCCCTTTTGTAACCCACTAATAACCAGGCATGACGACCAACCATGTCTTACTCAACTCTTACTCTTCTCCTACTCATCTCCTAGTGCCCCCTTACCTGAGTAGGAGTTAACATGGAGAATAGCGGTAGAAGATATGCCGAACAGCAGGGCTTGACCCCGCGCCAACGCCTCCGGAGGGACGCCGAGGACGGGTCGGCACAATAAAAACAGCACTTCCGCGTTACCAGAGTGTTATGGCTACGCTCAACGACGACATCATCATCGCTTCAGGCCTCGACGAGACGGCCGCCATGCAGCAGCAGGGCTACATCACGCACGCGCTGTGCCGGGCGGGCAGTTGCACCTTCCGCCTCGGGGCGCGGGAGCACAGGGTGGCGGCGGGCGACTGCCTGATCATCCCGCAGCAGTCGCTCCTGCTGCACGACTACGCGCCGAGCGACGACTTCCGCATCGAGGTCATCTATGTCTCCGCCCCCTTCACCGAGGTGGCCTCGCCGCAGAGCAACTACGGCATGCGGGGGCACCTGGCGCTGTTCGAGGACCCGGTGATGCACCTCAGCGCGCAGCAGCAGGAGGTCTGTGCGCTGAACTTCGACTACATACGGCGCCGCCTGGCGCTGCCGCAGCACAACTTCCACCGCGACGCGATGCTGAACGCGGTGCAATGCATGATCATAGATTTCTTCGACTTCCACGTGGAGCTCTACGGCGAGCGGCACGTGAGCAACCAGCAGGCGCTGCTGATGCAGCATTTCATGTCGCTGCTGGACCGCAGCGAGTTTGTGCAGCACCGCGACGTGGCGTGGTATGCCGACGCGCTGTGTGTCACGCCGAAGTACCTGAGCGAGGTGTGCCGCGAGGTGAGCGGCCAGTCGGCCATGTACTGGATCACGCGCTACACGGCCCTCGACATCAGCCGCACGCTGCGCAACCGCGCCCTCACCCTGGAAGAAATATCGGACTACTACGGCTTCTCGTCGACCAACTACTTCGTCCGCTACGTGCAGAAACACCTCGGCACCACCCCCTCGGCGCTCCGCGAATGAGGTGGCACACAATATCTTTGCTGAAACCTAGGATTTCCCGATGGGAGCTTTCGTTTTCTTGCCGTGATGTGAAGATTTCGCGGCAGGTTTCTCCTCGCGCAGCCCGAGCAGCTGGCGGTAGATGGCGTAGTCCTCGTCCTTGAAGACGCAGAAGACCACCTTCATGCGGGCGTCGCGGCAGGCGTTGACGGCGATCTCGGCCGCCAACTGGTTGGGGAAGTGGAACACGCCGGTGGAGATGCAGCAGAAGGCAATCGAGCGGCACTCGAAGTCGTGGGCCAGCGAGAGGCACGAGTGGTAGCAGCCGGCCAGCTGTTGCTGCTGCCCGGCGGTGGGGCTGTCGGTCGCGACGATGGGGCCCACGGTGTGGATCACATAGCGCGCCGGCAGGTTGTAGCCCGGCGTGATGATGGCGCCGCCGGTGGCAATCTCGCTGCCGCCCAGCACCTTGTCGCACTCCTGACGCAGCTGCAGGCCGGCGGCAGAGTGGATGGCGTTGTCTATACAGCTGTGCAACGGTTGCCAGCAGCCGAGGCCCTGGGCGTTGGCGGCGTTGACGATGGCGTCCACCTTGAGCCGCGTGATGTCGCCCTGCCACAGGCGGCCGGGGTGGGTCACGACGCCCTTGTCCATCAGCTGGGCGTGCAGTTCGGCGTCCTGCGCCTGCAGAAACTCCGCCCCCAGCGGCGCCGGATGCCACACGTTCATCAGGACCCGCAGCAGGCGCTGCTTGCCTTCGAGCGTGCGCGGCACCTCGGCCTGCACCTTCTCCTGGCGCATCAGGTAGCGGATACAAAAGTCTAGATTCTCCAGTCGATTCATAGCAAATAGTTCTGACAATCAGATTCCGTCGTCGTTCTTGGCGTTGGGCACGGCAAAGAGCACCGTCAGCGCCCCGAGCCCCACACAGACCAGGCCCAGAAGGATATACACATAGAGCTTCATGCTCCGACAGAGGGCTTACAGGCTCTCACGCAGTATCTCCACCACCTCGTCGCGCGTCAGGGTGCGGTAGCCCACCGGCAGGATGCGCACCGCATCGACCACCTGCTGCAGGTTCGCCTCGCCGACGCCCAGCTCGCGGCTGTGCATCACCACGCCGATCTCCTTCATCCACTGCTCCAGGCAACGGAGGCCTTCCTCGGCCACCTGCACGTCGGTCTTTCCCTCGGCACGCACGCCCCACACATTCAGCGCGAAGCGTTTGAACTGGTGCAGCCCGTCGGCCATCACGTGGCGGTAGTAGGGCAGGCTGACCGCGGCCAGCGTCATGCCGTGGGTGGCGTCGGTGACGAGGCCGATGGCGTGCCCGATCTGGTGCACCTCCCAGTCGCCGCCCTTGCCCATCTTGAGCAGCGTGTTCAGCGCCCAGGTGGCGGTCCACATGATGTTGGCGCGGGCCTCGTAGTCCTGCGGGTTGCGGGCGGCGATGCGGCTGCTGTGCACCAGCGACCGCATCAGGCCCTCGATCAGGTAGTCCGTCGTGCAGTCGGCCGCGCCGGCGAAGTACTGCTCCATCAGGTGGCTCATGATGTCGAAGAAGCCCGCCACCATCTGATACTGAGGCACCGTCATGGTGAAGCGCGGGTTGAGGATGGTGAACTTCGGGTAGAGCTCCGGACCGAACACCTTGCCCAGCTTGAAGCCCGCCTTGCGATTGGTGATCACGCTGCCGCCGTTCATCTCCGAGCCGGTGCCCACCATGGTGAGCACGGCGCCCACCGGCACCGTCGGGCACGAGGGCCAACCCTGGCGCACCCAAAACTTCTCCCAGGCGTCCTCCTCACACCAGGCGCTGGCGCTCACGGCCTTGGCGTAGTCGATCGTCGAGCCGCCTCCCACCGCCAGGATGAGGTCCACGCGGTGGTCGCGCACACGCTGGCAACCTTCGAGCACCTTCTCGTAGGTCGGATTGGGCATCACACCGGCGTCCTCCACCACCGTCTTGCCAGCCTCGCGGAGGGCGGACAAGACGCTGTCGTAGATGCCGTTACGTTTGATCGAGCCGCCGCCGTAGCTGAGCATCACGGTGGGGCCATAGTTCCTCAGTTCGTTCACCAGGTGGCTCATAGCCTCCTCGCCGAAGTAGAGCTTGGTAGGGTTGTGGTACACGAAGTTACCTTGCATAATCTATTCTCGTTTAGTGTGTTATCGATTCGGTTGGCGACCGGCCTCCGCAGCCGTCGCCACCCACAACAACGCAGAAGCGCCCACATTATTGCGCACCCCCTCCACATTCTGCCGCCAGCCACCTAACACACTAATACACAAATACCTACCCACAAATCAATCATTCAACTACCTCTTTTTCAGGTATTTGATCCCTCTCAACACGGCATTCTCCCTGTCTTCTCCCTGATGGCTCCCTGATGACTCCCTGATGACTCTCTTAAAACCAGGGCAAAACCCTTGCCCTGTAAGCGTTTTGCGAGTTTTCCAGCATGGTTAGCACACTTCCGAACCCTTAGATGTCTCGTTCTGAATGGTTTAAATGTGCAAATTAGATCGTGCACGATCTATTTTTTTGACTTAAATTAACTTAAAATAAAAATAACGGCGAATTACTCGAAGAACTCGAAGCTACGCAGGTCAATTTTGGGCGAATTACTCTAATGCTTGCGCAGGCCCTTCGAGTAATTCGCTAAACGATCCGATGACATAACAGCCTGCGTAGCTTCGAGTTCTTCGAGTAATTCGCCGTTAAAATCCTTTTGCGGGGTGGCTCGTTCTCCGCTTCGCTATCGGAAGCCTCCACTGGAGGCTCCCTTCGCATGCTCGATCTAATTCTTTAACCTAAATTCACATAAAAGAGTGCCGCCTCGCACGGCGGCGGGGCGGCACCAACTGTAAGAAGATATGCTGTCGGAGTGTTTTAGTCGGCCTCGTAGATCAGCAGCTGACCGTCGGCCCAGATGAAGAGCAAGGGATCTTTGTCGTGCTTCTTGCTGATCCAGCATCCGCCGTTGTCGCTGTCGATCACCATGTTGCAGTACTTGCGGTTGATCTTCTGCTCGGCCAGCAGGTGGTCGCTCTTGTCGTAGACCTGCAGGTAGGTCGAGCCGCCGTCGCGGACGATGGCGTACATGATGTCGCCACTGATGCCGTAGGTGATCATGTCCACGTGGTAGGTGTCGCGCACGTAGTCGCGCACCACCACCACATCGGTCACGTGGTAGTCATACCAGTAGCTGTTGCAGTAGCCCCAGAAGCCAGGCCAGTACCAGGGGCGCAAGGGCAGCGGATCCCAGTAGACAGGGTGGCAGTAGACCATCGTGTGGTGCCAGGGGTGGTAGAAGTAGGGGGCGGGATGGATGGGGCGGTGGCTGGGAGGCATCACGCCGCCGGGACGACCGGGGCGTGCATAGCCGCGGCCTTCGTAGTTGCGCTGCACGCTCGGATCCGACACCGGGCGGCCGGAAGCTGCCGTGGCACCGGCAGGGGCCTTCGGGCCTGCGGCGGGACGGCCGGTCTCGTGGACGCTGCGGGCGGTCGGAGCGCTCTCGCCGCGTGTGACGGCCGAGGAACGCGTGGGGGCCGTGCGACCGGCTTCGCGGCCACGCACTCCGGCATGGCTACGCGTGCCCTCGCCGCGGCTCACCGTACCGCTCTGGCTGCGGCTCGGCGCACCCATCGAACGGCTCGGGGCCGCCGTGGCACCGCTACGGCTCGGAGCACTCACCGACCCGCTGCGACTCGGGCTGCTCGACCGGCTCGAACTGCTGCTGAAGCTGCTGCGGCTCGGACTGCTCGAACGGTTCGACCCGCTGAAGCTGCTACGGCTCGAGCTGCTCGACCCACTGAAACTGCTGCGACTCGAGCTGCTCGACCGGCTCGATCCGCTGAAACTGCTGCGGCTCGAACTGCTGCTGGACGAGCGGCTGCTGCTCACCGAACTGCTGTGGCTGCCGCCACCGCTGCGGCCACCGCCACCGCGCTGGGCCAGCGCCGGCGTTGCGCTCAGGGCCAACGCCATCATGACCAGGGTGATTGCTTTTGAAGTTTTCATATCGTTACTCCTTTCTTTTTTTTGTTTGTCTTGTTTTTCTGGTGCAAAAGTACGAACATTTCTCAAGGGAAATTCCGAAACATTCACGTAATTTTCCCAACACGCCCCCCTGTTTGCACGCATATCATTCTAAATAAACGGAATAGAAGCTATCCCCAAAGGGTAAAAAAAACAGATGAACACCTCGGAGAGGGGTTCATCTGTTGGTGTTTTGCATGCCGTTGGCTGTCGATCAACCCACGTTGCAGCCGGGGCTGACGAGGTCGCTGGGGGTGAGGAGCACCAGGCGTCCGTCCTTGTCCTCGGCGCTGAGGATCATGCCCTGGCTCTCGACGCCCTTGAGCTTGCGCGGCGGGAAGTTGGCGATGAAGCACACCTGACGGCCCACGAGCTTCTCGGGCTCGGGGTAGAACTTGGCGATGCCGCTGACGATGGTGCGGGGCGTGCCGGTGCCGTCGTCGAGGCTGAACTGCAGCAGCTTGTCGGCCTTGGGTACCTTGCTGCAGGCCAGGATGGTGGCCACGCGGATGTCCATGCGACCGAAGTCGTCGATAGTCACCGAGGGCTTCACCTCGGCGGGCTGCCAGGCATTGAGGGCATTCTGCTTCTTGGTGGCCTGCAACTTGTCGACCTGGGCCTGAATGGTCTCGTCGCTGATCTGCTCGAAGAGCAGTTCAGGGGTGCCGATGGTGTGACCTTCCATCAGCAGGTCGGCCTTGCCGGCGTCCTGCCAACCCTTGGCGGGCAGGTTGAGCATCCGGTGCAGCTTGTCGGCCGTGAAGGGCAGGAAGGGGGCACAGAGGATGGCCAGGTTGGCGCAAATCTGCAGCGAGAGGTTCATCACCGTGGCGGTACGCTCGGGGTCGGTCTTGACAAGCTTCCAGGGCTCGGTGTCGGTGAGGTACTTGTTGCCCAGACGCGCCAGGTTCATCATCTCGCTGAGGGCCTCGCGGAAGCGGTAGGTCTCAATGGAGCGGCCGATGCGCTCGGGGAAGGTGGCCAACTCGCTGACGAGATCCTGCTCGGCACTGCCGAGGGCACCACAGGCGGGCACGCGACCTTGGTAGAACTTGTGGGTCAGCACCAGGGTACGGTTGACGAAGTTGCCCAGGATGGCCACCAGCTCGGAGTTGTTCTTGAGCTGGAAGTCCTTCCAGGTGAAGTCGTTGTCCTTGGTCTCGGGAGCATTGGAGCAGAGGGTGTAGCGCAGCACATCCTGCTTGCCGGGGAAGTCTTTGAGATACTCGTGCAGCCAGACGGCCCAGTTGCGCGAGGTGGAGATCTTGTCGCCCTCGAGGTTGAGGAACTCGT
>CAMHDJ010000036.1 GCA_946183915.1 uncultured Bacteroidales bacterium
AGTTGATGCCTAGTTGATGCCTAGTTGATGCCTAGTTGATGCCTAGATGATGCCTAGATGATGCCTGGGGGAAGGGGTTGAAAAAAGCTGGCGGGAGAGCTTTTGTGAGGGCATGGTTTGGAATATTTTTGTATCTTTGCACTCGGAAACGCTTGCCGCTATGAAGAAGATATTGCTGCTTATCGCTTTGAATTCCATGCTGTTGATGGCCTATGCGCAGGAGGCTGGCGCCACGCTGAAGCCCAACTACCGCGTGATTGCCCGCGTGGTGGCCGAGCCGTCGGGGCCCTACTTCCTCGACTCGCTCGCCGATCGCTTTGCGCGGCAGGACACCGCGCTGACGGTCGACGACCTGCGCTGCCTCTACTTCGGCGGCGAGGCCGGCATGCTCGGCCGGGCTTACAGCCGGCTGCAGACCGTCGGCTCTCGTCTCGGCATGGCGTCGCGCCAGGCGGGCCTCGCCTGGTGGCACTACCAGATGTTGACCACCGCCGTGTGGAGCACCGGCGACGGCAGCCGGCGGCGGCCGCTGCACGTCACCTCGCGCGACGACGCCCGGCTGGTGGCCACCGACTTCGGCGCCCCGTTGTGGTTCAAGATCAAGGGGAAGTGTCGCTTCAGCGCAGCTCCACAACGGTGATGCCGGCGCCGCCGAGCTCCAGCTTCTCGGGGTGGAAGGTGCGCACTTCGCGCATGTTCCGTAGTTCCTGCTGTATGACCTGCATCAGGATCCCGTTGCCTTTGCCGTGCAGTATGCGCACCTCTTTCTCGCTGAGCAGCAGGGCGGTGTCGAGGAACTGGTGCAGTTCGTCGAGGGCCTCCTCGGCGCGGTGGCCCCGCAGGTCGAGGGTGGGGTTGAAGCGGGCCCGCTTTTCGTTCATCGAGTCGTAGATGCCGTGGCCGACGGTGGCGGTGGCGCGGGCGGTGGGTATCTTCTGCTTGGCGGTGGCTTGCAGGCGCCCGAGGGGGATCGTCATGCGGATTGTGTTGCTCTCCACGACGGCTTTCTTGCCCTTGATTTCCACCACCTGGCCGAAGGTCTCCTCGCCGTCGATGCGGACGATGGTGCCCACCGCGATGGGCAGGTCGGCCGTCGGGGCGGCGGTGGCGGCGCTGTCGGCGGCGCGGCGCTTCTCGCGCTGCTCTTTGAGCTCCGACTGTGCCCGGGTGTTCTGCTCGGTGGCCTGGGCCAGAGCCTCGCGGGCCTTGCGGGTGGCCTCGCGTTCGGCGTGGGCGCTCTTGATGTCGCTGATGGTGCGCTCCACGGTGCGGTTGGCCCCTTCCAGGATCTGCTGCGCCTCGTGGCGGGCGCTGCTGATGATGTCGTGCCGCCGCGCCTGCAGGTTGTCGTTGAGGCGCTGGTACTTCTCGGTCACCTCGGCCAGGAACTCGTCGGCCACACGCAGCTCCTCTTTCTGGCGTTCGATCTCCTTCTTGTCCAGCTCGAGTTGTTGCAGCTGGTGCTCGAAGTTGAGCTGCTCGCGGCCCACCATCTCGCCGGCGCGGTCCAGAATCTCCTTGGGGAAGCCGATGCTCTCGGCGATCTCGAAGGCGAAGCTGGAGCCTGGATGGCCGATGCTGAGGCGGTAGAGGGGGCGCATCTGGTCGGTGTCGAAGAGCATGGCGCCGTTGACGACGTCGGGCAGCCGGTCGGCCAGCAGCTTGAGGTCGGCAAAGTGGGTGGTCACCACCCCGTGGGCCCCCCGGTTGTAGAGCGCTTCGAGCACGGCTTCGGCGATGGCGCAGCCGCTGCGGGGCTCGGTGCCGCCGCCCAGCTCGTCGAGCAGGAAGAGGGTCCCCTCGTCGGCGCTGCCGAGGAGGGCTTTCATGTTCTGCAGGTGCGAGGTGTAGGTCGAGAGGTCGTTGTCGATGCTCTGCTGGTCGCCGATGTCGATGAACACCGACGAGAAGAGGCCGCACTCCGACGTGGCCCGCAGCGGTACCGCCAGGCCGCACTGCAACATGTACTGTATCAGTCCGACGGCTTTGAGCAACACCGACTTGCCGCCGGCGTTGGGGCCGGAGATGATCAGTATGCGGGAGCGGCCGGAAGGGTCGGACGGGCCGGAAAGGCGCAGGTCGAACGGCACCACGCCGTCCCGCTTCTGCAGGTAGAGCAGGGGGTGGCGGGCGTCGAGCCACTCGATGCGCGGCTCGGGGTGCAGGGTGGGAACGCTGGCGTTCAGTTCGACGGCCACGCGGGCTTTGGCGCGCAGGAAGTCGATGCGGGCCAGGAAGCGGTAGGCCTCCTCGAGCTGTGGCAGCAGGGGGCGCAGGCGGTCGCTGAAGGCCAGCAGGATGCGTTGTATCTCGTGCCGCTCGTCGAAGTCGAGCTCGCGCAGGTCGTTGCCCAGCTCCACCACCTCGCTCGGCTCCACGAAGGCCGTCTGGTGGCTGGCGCTCTCGTCTTGTATGAGGCCGCGGATCTTGCGGCGGTGGGTGGTGAGCAGCGGGATCACGGGGCGGCCGTCGCGGATGGTTACCTCGGCCCCTTCGGGGGCCCACCCTTCGCGCTTGGCGCGGGCCAGGGCGCCGGCCACCTGGGCATCCACCTCGGCGGCCTTGCGGGCCTTCGTGCGCCGTATCTCCGCCAGGGCAGGCGAGGCGTTGTCGTAGATCTCGCCGTGGTCGTCGATGAGCTGGCCCAGGCGCGAGTTGACGACGTTCAGCTGCGAACTCTTGCCGCCGTAGCCCAGCTCCACCTCGATGGCCAGGTTGCGCAGGGCGGTGTATTGCTGGTGCTCCTCGGCGGTGAGGAAGTGGTAGCATTCGCGGATGGTGCGCAGCGAGAGCTTGAGGTCGAACAGTGCCTCGGGCGGAATGAAGGTGTTGCCCACCCGAAGGTGGGTCAGGATGGGGGTGAGATCAATGAAGTCCTGCTGCGGGAACTCGCTCTCCATGAGCACGATCTGGCGCATCTCTTCCACCAGTTGGAGCTCGTGCTGCAGGGTGTCGTAGTCGGTCGTGAAGGACATCTGGTCTGCCATCTGGCGGGCCAGGCTGTTGGTGGTGCTTTCGGCCACCAGGGATCGTATGCGGTCGAAGCCTAGTTTCTGCTCAATGTTGTTCATCTAGTCGAAGTCAAGATATAAGGGCCACTTCTGGCGGAAGGCGCCGAGGCGCTCCGTGTCGAGGGGGGCGCTGAGGGGTGTGGTGCCGTTGGCGGTGGCGATCGGGAGCCCTTTGTAGTCGATGATGGCGCTGTCGCCGCTGTACTCTCCGCCCACGCCGTCGGTGCCCGTGCGGTTGCATCCGGCGACATAGCAGAGGTTCTCGATGGCGCGAGCCTTGAGGAGAGTGCCCCATGCCTCGCGGCGGCTGGCAGGCCAGTTGGCGCAGACCAGCAGCAGATCGTAGTTCATGCCGTCGTTGCGCAACCACTTGGGGAAGCGGAGGTCGTAGCATACCGCCGGCTTGATGCGCCATCCGCGGTACTCGAACACCGTCCTCTCGGTGCCACGACTGATCTGGTCGTGCTCGCCGCTGGGGCGGAAGGTGTGGGCTTTGTCGTAGTGTCCGTAGGTGCCGTCGGGGAACACCCAGTGCATCCGGTTGTAGCAACGGCCGCCCTCGCGCACGATCCAGGTGCCGACGAAGAGCATCTGGTGCTCCATCGCCATCTGGCGGGCCCACATCAGGGTGGGGCCGTCGGCGGCTTCGGCCAGCGAAGCCATGTGGTCGCCGAAACCGGTGGTGAAGGTCTCGGGCACTACAAAGATGTCGCTCCCCGAGGGCGTGGCGGCCATGGCGGCCGCCACCCGGCGGCGGTTCTCCTCGGGCTGGGCCCAGACGATGTCGTGCTGATAGAGGGTTATGACCATAGGCGGGTGTGTTCGAGGTCGGATTTCAACTGTTGTTGCAACGCTTCGGGGCTGTCGAAGCGCATGATGTCGCGCAGGCGGTGGAGGAAATGCACCTCGACCGTCTGGCCGTAGAGGTCGCCCTCGAAGTCGATCAGGTGCACCTCCAGCAGCGGCTTGTCGACGCCAAAGGTGGGGGCGGCCCCCAGGTTGGCCATGCCGACGTGGGAGGTGCGAGGCGAGTGGGGCGTGGTGAGCCTCACGGCGTAGACCCCCTCGCGGGGGAGCATCTTGCGGGTGCCGGAGAGTGAGATGTTGGCGGTTGGGAAGCCCAGCGTGTGTCCCACGCCGCGACCGTGGCCGATGCCGCCGGTGATGCTGTAGGGACGGCCCAGGAGGCGGGCGGTGAGGGCTACGTCGCCCTCGAGGAGGCTCGTGCGTATGCGCGAGGAGCTGACGGCTTGCCCGTCGAGCAGGAAGGGCTCTCCGTGGCCGTAGCGGAAGCCGAGCTCGCCGGCCAGCCGGGGCAGCCGCTCGAAGTCGTCGTCGGCCTTGGAACCGAAGCGCGAGTCGTAGCCCAGCAGGAGGACGCGCATGCGCAGCCGCTCGAGCATGAGTTCGGCCAGGCGGCAGGCGCTGAGGCGGGCCACCTCGGGCGTGAAGGGCATCTCTGCCACGTAGAGTGCGCCGGCATCGAAGAGCAGGCGGCGGTGTTCCGTCGGCTCGTCGAGCCAGTACTCGCTCGGACGTCGTCCGAGGGCGAACGAGGGGTGGGTCGTCAGGGTGACGATCAGGGGGGCGAGGCGGCCGTCGGTGGCCGCGAGTTGCTGTATGAGAGCCTGATGGCCACGGTGCACGCCGTCGAAGACACCGACGGTGACCGCGGTGTCGCAGCCGACGGCCTCGACGGGCCCTTCGGGGGAGTGGAGTTGGAAGAGATCGGTCATCGGACGAGGGGTATCGTGGGGTGGAGCCGCAGCAGGGCGCCGAGGCCGAACATGGTCTCGGCCGGGCAGTAGCATTTCCAGTAGTCCTTGCGGTCGGCTGTGTAGGCGAAGTAGTGGTAGAGTGTGCCCTGCATCTCGAGGTCGCAGCCGCCGAACTGCCAGCGGTAGCGCGCCCCGGCGCTGAGCACCCGGATACGGTCGTGGGTCATCGAGGGGGTGTTCGACGAGACGTTGGAGTAGTGATAGCTGCCCAGGATGGGCACGAAGCGCTCGCCGACCCAGTAGGCCACCTCGGCCTCGGCGCCGCGCCAGGCGGCGTGCAGGCGGGTCGAGGCGCCCCAGCCCTGTTTGAAGCGGAGCGGCTCCGACCGCAGGCAGCCCCACTCGTCGTAGACCAGCTGCCCCTCGGGGCCGCCGGTGCGCGAGTAGTGGAGGGCGTAGGCCTCGGCCGTCAGGCGCAGGTCGCCGCCCGTGTAGCCCAGGCGCAGGCCGGCGGCGGCGTTGAAGTGGTTGTAGTGGCTCTGGGTGCTGTCGTAGAGTCCCTCGCCGCCGTGGTGCTGCACGACGGTGTGCAGCGGCAGCGCCAGCTCCCATGCGCCCAGGGGCAGGCGGGGCACCAGCGTCAGGCCCCCGTTGATGATCTCCTGGAAGGGGCTGCGGTACCAGATGAAGCGGCGCCAGTCGACCCAGAGGTCGGCCGCCGCGTGGCGGCAGTCGAGCAGCAGCTGGGCCCCGGCGTCGGGGTCGACGGCGTAGAGCCGTTCGGGGTTGTAGAGGGGGTAGGGGAGGCCGTGGCCGTCGGCGTTGTGCAGCGAGCCGAGCACCAGCGTCAGCGCCGGCGCCAGGGCGATGCGCGCCTGCAGCCAGGGCACCACGTGCAGCGGCCCGAGGGTGTCGCTCCCCAAGGGGTGCACCTCGTTCAGCGGCCCCTGCGGGAAGCCCACGGCGCCCCAGTAGTGGAGCCAGTGCAGGCCCCCTTGCAGGCTGACGCGCCGGTCCATCCGCCACTCCACCTTGGGTTGCAGCGCGAAGCCCGGCAGGGTGTAGCCGTCGAGGCGGTTGCCCGTGTACTCGTTGTTGACGAAGAATAGCGTCCCGTCCAGGTGCAGCGCCAGCCGGGCGCTGTCCTGGGCGGCGACGGGTCGCTCAGCACCCATGAGGCCCAGGAGCCCTATGAGGCCTATGAGTCCGGCGAGCCTGAGTTTCATTTTCCGAGGGCCTTGACGATGGCCTCCTCGATGGCTTCGCCGCGCAGGTCGCGGGCCAGGATGGTGCCGTCGGGGCCGATGAGCATGATCTGCGGGATGCCGCGCACGCCGTAGGTCTCGGTGGCGGTGCGGGTGCTGTCGACGAGCTGCGGGTAGGTGATGCCCAACTCGGCCATCACCTTCTGATGGGCGGCCTCGCGGGCGGCGCGGTCGCCGCGCTCCCACACGTTGAGGCCCACGATGACGAGGCCTTTGCTCTGGTATTTCTTCCACAGCGGCACCAGGTTGTCGCGGATCTCGAAGCGGCAGGGTCCGCACCACGAGGCGTAGAAGTCGACCAGCGCCAGGCGGCCGTCGATCAGGTCGCTCAGCTTGCCGTCCACACCCTGGATGTCGGTGTAGTGCTTGCCCACCGAGGTCTGCTCGATGGCGCGCAGCTGGTTCAGCTTGGCCTGCACCGACTTGTGGCTGGCCACCATCGGGGCGGCCGAGCGGACGATGCTGTCGAACTCGCTGTAGCTGAACTCGCCCATGTTGACGATGGCCTGCATGGCGTGCAGGGCCAGCACGTTGTCGTGCTGCTCGTTGTAGAGGGCCCAGCTGGCATCGAGCACCTGCTTCATGCCCAGGGCGTCCAGACTGTCGAGCACCCGCTCGGCGGCGGCGCGCTCGGCGGCATCGTTGGTGCCGTAGTAGACGGCCATCTGCTGCTCCATCTCGTCGGTGAGGGCGCTGATGTCGCAGGCGTGGTTATACTCGCGCAGGCGGTCGTTCAGCGGCGTGCCGCCGATGCTGTCGTCGGCCATGGCAATGGTGCCGGGTTCCACCACCAGCGCCATGCGCAGCGACGTCTTCTCGCCGCTCAGCACACCCATCCACGCCTCCTCGGCGCTGCCCGTCAGGGTGAAGCGCCCGTCGGCGATCACGCAGCTGTCCACCGCCGCGCCGTCCTCGGCGTAGAGATTGTGGAGGTAGACCTTCTCGCCGTTCAGCGCCGGGTCGCTCACCGTGCCGTTGACGGTGAAATTGTTTTTGTTTCCGCAGCCGGCCGACAGGGCCATAACGGCTGCTGCACAGAGAATTACGTTGATTTTTTTCATTTTTGAACCTTATTTTCAGAGTGCAAATGTACACTTTTTTTCCGAATTGTACGCCGCCGACCCTAAAATGCCTCCCACTGCCACCCCGCGACATGCCATTTTCGACCCCTCCGAAATGCCCATGGTTCCTAGTCTTCTCCCTGATGACTCCCTGATGACTCCCTGATGACTCTCTTAAAACCAGGGCAAAACCCTTGCCCTGTCAGCGTTTTGCGAGTTTTCCAGCATGGTTTGCACCCTTCCGAAGTGTCAAACGTCTCGTTCTGAATGTTTTAAAGGTGAAAATTAGATCGTGCACGATCTAATTTTTTAACTTAATTTAATTTAATTTTTAGAAACGGCGAATGGCCCGAAGGGTCTGCGCAAGCATTCGAGTAATTCGTCGAAAATCGACTTGCGTAGCTTCGAGTAATTCGAGTAATTCGCCGTTAAAAAAAAGATATTCCGCCGCCCACAGGGTTCGAAAATCCAAATTGATTTTGTCGGGTCGTTTTTTTTGTCTATTTTTGCACTTCGTAATAGTAAAGAAATGGATCGTAACAAGGTGTATAACAAGTTGATCAATAACGCGAAGCGACTGCTGCTGACGGTTGTGGCGCTCGCTGTGGCGTGGCCGTTGGCCGCACAGTCGGGGCTCTACGTTCCCTCGGCCAAGCCGGTGCGCGACATGAAGAAGGCTCTGACCAACCCCGAGGTGTTCCACCTCGTGCTCGGCCCCTCGGCCGATGCGGCCGGCTATGCCGTCGACGACCTCGACCTGCTCGACTCGGCCTACAACATCGCCTTCTCTGTCGACAACCCGATGCTCTACACCATGACCCTCGAGGGCTACGGCGAGAACCCCCACGAGGTGCGCTCGCGCCTCGACGCCGTCTACCGCTACTTCGCCATGCGCTGCCACTCCCAGTTCCCCATACGCTACGCCCGCAACCCGATCCGCTGTTCGTGCAACGGCGACACGGTCGAGATACTGCGCTTCGAGGTGCCGGTGCAGACGGCCGTCTACCGCCCGTCCGAGCTGCCCGAGGCGCGCCGGATGCTCAACAAGAGTGTCGACCTCGGCGGCTGCGTGCTGGTCACCTTCCGCAACAACCCCGACGAGTGTGTCGGCGCCGCCCGTGGCTGCTATGTGCCCGCGGCCGACAGCACCGTTTACGGCTACTATGCCTCGATGCTGCTCGCCAAAGGGTCGGTCTACTCGGTGGAGAACACCAAGGACACCTGCCCCGGCGGCCTGCTGATCAACATCGAGGACCACCTGAACTACCGCGACATCCTGGACCGCTACCACCTCATCCCCCACCGCCGCCAACTGCTGGCGCAGGCGGGCTACATCGTCATCCGCGGCCGCTGGCCGATGGTCTCCGACTCCTGCTCCGAGGTGCAGAAGGACAGCATCTTCATCCGCATACCCGTCACGCAGGAGCAGCTCGACGCCAAGCTCAAGTTCTTCGCCAAAGTGAAGACCTCGCGCGGATGGGAGTACAAGCAGTTGCCCACGCGCAAGATGCCCGGCAAGGGTCCCCTGATGCTCCAGGCGCCGATCAACGTCACGCAGTTCGACACGGTCTACCTCGGCAAGCGCATCCAGGAGAAGGAGGTGGGCAAATACTTCTACGAGGTCGACTCGCCTACCGAGGCAGCCTCCTTTGCGATCGGCAAGCGCTTCTACGTCGCTTCGCGTCCCGACAAGGAGGGCCAGCCCGTCATGAAGAAGCCCCTCAAGCAGCTCTTCCGCATCGTCCCCGAGCAGGAGGACGACCAATCCACCCCCTCGTCAGAGAAAACCAGAACGCCCAAGGGCGAAGAAATAATTGAAGACTAAATGGCATACCTACAGACAGATGTGACTAAGGTCACCACTCGTGTTCTACAGAATATGAAACTCCATGGCGAGAAGATCGCCATGCTGACGGCTTACGACTACTCGATGGCTTCGCTGCTGGAGAGTACCAAGATCGATGTTGTGCTTGTCGGCGATTCGGCCGCCAACGTCATGGAGGGTCACAAGACCACCCTCCCCATCACGCTCGACGAGATGATCGTCTACGCCACCTCCGTGGTGCGCGCCATCAAGCGTGCCCTCGTGGTGGTGGACATGCCCTTCGGCACCTACCAGGGCAACTCCATGCAGGCCCTGGCCAGCGCCATCCGCATCATGAAGGAGACCGGCGCCGACGCCATCAAGATGGAGGGCGGCGAGGAGATCCTGGAAAGCATCCAGCGCATCCTCTCGGCCGGCATCCCGGTGATGGGTCACCTGGGTCTCACGCCGCAGAGTATCAACAAGTTCGGTACCTACGCCGTCCGCGCCACCGAGCAGGGGGAGGCCGAGCGCCTGAAGAAGGACGCCCAGATCCTGCAGGAGGCGGGCTGCTTCTCCATCGTGCTGGAGAAGATACCGGCCGCGCTCACCGCCGAGGTGACTGCCGAGTTGAAGATCCCGACCATCGGCATCGGTGCCGGCCCCGCGGCCGACGGCCAGGTGCTCGTCTTGCAGGATATGCTCGGCATCACGCAGCAGTTCAAGCCCCGCTACCTCCGCACCTATGGCACCTTCGGCGAAGACATAGCCAATGCCATCCGTCACTATATCAGTGACGTGAAGAGCGGCGACTTCCCCAACGAGAAGGAGCAGTACTAGGGTATAATCAGGGGTTATTGGTGTATCTCTGAGGTGAGTTCTTTGTCGAGCAGGGCGCTGTGCATGGGCAGCAGCTCGCTGTAGGAACCCTGCTTGACGACGCACGAACCGTGGCAGTGTACCAGAATGGCGCATTGCTCGGCCTGCTCTTCCGTGTGGCGGCAGATGTCGACCAGTGCCTTGATGACGTAGTCGAACGTGTGCACGTCGTCGTTGTAAAGCAGTAGGGAGCATCCGCTGTCGTCCAGCGTCTCCACTTCGTCGTCCACCTCGGGGCTTACGTAAGGTTTCTCTTCGTTACTCATGGTCTAAATCTCCTCAATCAGTGCTACGGCCTGTGCCGAGATGCCCTCTTCGCGCCCCTCGAAGCCCAGGTGTTCGGTGGTGGTGGCCTTGACCGAGACCCGGTCGACGCCGATGCCGAGGGTGTCAGCGATATGCTGTCGCATCAGGGGGATGTAGGGGGCCAGTTTGGGCCGTTGGGCGGCGACGGTACTATCGATGTTCCCCACGCGGTAGCCGTGCTCGTGAAGCAGTGCACCCACGTGGGCCAGCAGTTTGAGACTGCTGATACCTTTGTAGCGGGGATCGGTATCGGGGAAGTGCTTCCCGATGTCACCCAGAGCGGCGGCGCCCAGCAAGGCGTCGCAGATGGCGTGCAGTAGCACGTCGGCGTCGCTGTGGCCTATCAGACCGTGGGTGTGGGGTATCTGCTCGCCACCGATCCACAGGGGCAACCCTTCGCCCAGGGCATGCACGTCATAACCTGTCCCGATCCTCATTTCTCGGCAGGCATAAGGTCCATCGACAGCGAGATGCGGATCGTGTGGGCCAAGGGATCGGTCGAGAGCTTGGCGGTCGGCACCAGATAGGAGAAGTCGAAGGCGAAGATGTTGTAGCGGAGACCGAAGCCCGCGGTGACATACTGGCGGCCGCCCTTGTTCTTGTGTTCGAAGAAGTAGCCCGTACGCACGGCGAAGGTCTCGGCATACCAGTATTCGGCACCGACCGAGAGCTGCAGCTCCTGCAGCTCCTCGCTGAATCCGCCAGGGGCATCACCAAACGACTGGAGGGCGCCGGCGATGACGCCGATGTTGTTGTAGTCCGACAGCGACTGGATGCTGTCCTGGCTGTAGGTGCGGAACTTGGGGGTGGGGACCAGCAGCTTGTTGACGTCGACCATCACGGAGACCTTGTTGTAGTCGTCGATGCGGTTGGTGTAGCGCCCGCCGATGCGGAAGTTGGCCGGCAGGAACTCCTGGTTGTTGTTGTCTTCGCTGTAGCGCAGTTTGGCGCCAAGGTTGCTGATGAAAGCGCCGAGGGCGATCTCCTCGTTCTTGCTGACAGGGCGCTGGTAGTAGAGGCCGATGTCGGCCGCGAGCGAGTTGGCCGCATGGGTCTCGCTGTTGCCGCTACCGTCGTTGATGGTCTGGCCGTTGGTGAGGTCGCTGCGCACAAAGCGCCCTGTGGCACCGAGCGAGAGGTTGTCGGTCAGCTTCAAGGCATAGGTGGCGTCGATGGCGTACTCATTGGGATGCAGATCCATGATCTTCAGGCCGGTGACATCGGTCATGTCGATGTCGCCCAGCGAGAAGTATGTTATCGATGCCGCCACGGTGCTGCGCGGATTGATGCGGTAGTAGCCGCCCAGGTAGAGCAGGTTCATGTCGCCCACGTTGAGGTTGCGCAGCCAGGGGGTGAAGGTGGTGCTGACACCCATGGTGCCTTCTACGAAGGCGAACTTGGCGTTGTTCCAATGGGCCGAGTAGGCGTCGGGCGTGGTGGCCACACCCACATCGCCCATACCGCTGCTGACGGCGTCTGGGGCGATCATCAGAATCGGCATGCCGGTGGAGATATAGTTCTGGTTACTGCTCTGTCCGAGCCATGAGGTCTGGGCCGTGAGAACGCCTCCGAAGGCGATGAGCAAGGTCAGAAAGGAGAGTTTCTTCATTCTTCTCTAATGTTGTTTTGTGCTGTATAACGCGATGGTGTTTTTTTTATTGTGTCAGCGCACCACACATTTTGTGCTTTGGTGATGGGTGCGGCCGTCGCTGTCGGTGACGATGATGCGGGCCAGGTAGAGTCCGGGAGGCACCGCCGTCAGGTCCCACGCGACGGGCCCCACCGTGTAGCCGTCGGCTGAGATGGAGGGGGTGTGGGTGGCCAGCAGTTGCCCACGCGAGCTGTAGATCTGCAGCTCTGCCGACACCACGCGCGACGTGTTGTTCACCTCCAGCATGAACTCAGTCCGCTCGCGGGCGGGATTGGGGTAGCAGTGGAGGTCCGAGAGGGTCAGTGTGTCGGGGTTGTGCACCACGAAGTTCACCGTGGCCTCGGCCGAGCGGTTGAAGATGTTCCAAGCCTTCAGCGTCAGTGTGTGGCGGCCGGGGGTGAGGCCGGTGAAGCGGTAGCTCACCGATCCGCAGCCGGCATGTGCCACGTCCGGCTCGTAGAGGGCGTTGAGCACCACCAGGCTGCCGGGGTTGCCGTCCAGCACGGCCGTGATGTCGTGCCCCAGGCCCGAGCCGGCGTTGATGCCCGTCGAGTCGGCCAGCAGGGCCACCAGCGTCGGGTTGGCGTCGGTGATGCCGCCGTCGATGAAGTGGGTGTCGCCGATGAAGAGCCGTATGGCGGGCGCCGAGGTGCCCACGTCGACCGTGTCGTTCAGCCCGCCCAGCAGCAGCCGTCCGTAGCTGCCCGAGGCGTGGTCGCTGGCCGACTTGGCGTAGTGGCTCAGTTTGGCGTAGTCGTACTGGTAGGCCACGTCCTGCGGCACGATGAACGAGTACTCGAACCGTCCGCCCTCCACCCGGTGGCTTCCGCGGTAGAGGATGTTTTTCTGCTGGGTGAAGCCCACCTCGGTGCCGGGGTTGTCGTTGGCCAGCGTCCGGCTGCGCATGGTGCGGTCGAAGACGATGGGGTAGATCGTGCCGTCGAAGTCGGCCAGCAGGGCGCCGGTCGAGTCCTGCACCTCGCCGCTGACGGTGACGCGCGAGAGCACCGTGGCCGTGTCGTCGACCCCTTCAACCACGGGGCGGCTGTTGATGTGGGTCACCACCACGCGGTTCTCCGGCTGGCTCAGCCGCAGGGCCGGGTCGCCCATGAGACCGATGCACTGCGCCACCGTCGTGCGGTTCTTGGCCAGCCGCAGGGCGTCGCCGATGGTGTTGTGCGGATCGAGGGCGAAGTTGACCACGTCGTTGTTGAAGCGCTCGATGTGGCTGAT
Source organism: uncultured Bacteroidales bacterium (assembly GCA_946183915.1). Lineage (GTDB taxonomy): Bacteria > Bacteroidota > Bacteroidia > Bacteroidales > P3 > Colimorpha. Next base: position 12,929 of record CAMHDJ010000036.1, read on the forward strand.
GGGGCGCGAGGCGCTGATCACCGCCACCGCTGCCGCCGGAGCCAGCAGGCAGGCCTCGGCGCCGCTCAGCTGGTCAGGCCGGTCGAAGCGGCCGTAGGAGCAGGTGCTCGTCACAAACAGCGGCAGCCTGTCGATGTTGGTGTAGGTGTCGATGTCACTCAGTTCGATGAAGCGCTCGGTGCCGATGTAGGTGGTGGAGCCGTGGCCTATATAGTTGAGCAGCAGGCATCCGTTGTTGATGCGCTGGCGCAGGGCGTTGTTCAGGTCGGGGTAGTAGGAGCCGATGGCGCCCGAACTCTGGTGGTAGGCGTCGGCATAGAGCTTGTCGATGTTCAGTTGCGGGTAGCGCTGGCCGATGGTGGCCGCCACCACCTCGTTGGAGTGGGCGAAGGCGCTGTCGCCGGGGTGGCCCGGGTCGGCGTCGTCCGAGAGCAGGGTCACGTAGTTGCGCCAGTCGCCCCGCTGGCTGTCGTCCAGCAGGTCGCGGCGCGTCATGTAGCGCTCTATCTTGTCCACCATGTGGGTCGCTTCGGCCACACTCTTGGCCGGCAGGCGCCCCACGCTGACCTCCAGCGGCTCCGACGTCGAGCCCTGTCCGTCGTCGGCCAGGTAGCCCATGATGTCGTCGCTGCAGTAGGAGATGCCGTCCTCGTCGAACGAGTAGGCGGTCTCGTAGGTGACCACCGTCGGCACCTCGTCGCCCTGCAGGTGGCGGTTGTCGAAGGTGCCGCTGCCCATCAGCAGCAGGTAGCGCGGTGCCCGGTCGGGGTGGCGCCCCTTGAGGTCGCGCAGCAGGGCCCGCAGGGCCATCGGGTCCTGTTTGCCCGACGAGTATTCGTTGTACACCTGCCGGTCGCTGACCGTCAGGGTGCTCAGGCCGTCGAAGACTTCGTGCAGCTGGGCCAGCCGTTCGGCCTGGGCCAGCAGGGTGGGATGGGCCACCAGCACCATGTCCGCCGCCTCGGCCCCGTGCAGGTTCTGGTTGGTCAAGGCGCTGATGCCGGAGGGCGTCAGGTAGCGGCTCCCGTCGAAGACCACGTAGACCCGCCCCGCCACGGCGCTGTCGCTCCACGCGCCCGCCTCGAGCGCCAGCTCGCGCTCGGCACCGCACGTGCTCACTTCCCACACCCGCGTGCCTGTCGTGGCGCCGCTCATGCGGAAGCGGGCCGTCGCCGCGGGCACCTGATCGTTGCGCACGAGCAGCTGTCCGCCGCCGAAAGCCAGCGGGGCGTGGCCGGAGAGCTCGATGAAGTCCAGGTAGCCCTGCGCCGTGCTCACCCCGGGCGTGAAGCTGATGGTGAAGGTGAGCGACCGCGCGGAGGTCTCGATGGCGTCCATCGTGGTGACGTAGGCCCCCACGCTGCTGATGCCGACGACGTTGCTGTAGCCCGTCGTGCCGACGGTGAACTGGCTTGCGGCCGTCGACTGGTTGGCCAGGCCGTAGCGCACTTTCACCTCGCCGTCGGCGTTGCCCGCCAGCTCCAGGCTGAAGGTACGGCTCGGGAGGCTCGAGGTGAACTTCTCGCCCATCCACAGTTGGCCGGTCGAGAAGATGTTGACCAGATCGTTATTGATCAGCGCCACGTCGGTATAGGTCGTCACCTCGGCCGTGGCGTCCGTGCCGTTCGCCGTGGCGATGCGGTGGGCCGCGGGGGCGCTGGTGGTGAGGTAGTAGCAGTTGTGGGTGGCGTAGGCGTGGCGCTCGTGCATCCAGCGGCCGTTGCTCGCCGAGTAGTACCAGCGGTCGGCGCCCATGCCGTAGAAAAGCAGCTCGTCGCCGTCGTCGAAGCGGCCGTTGCCGTTGTGGTCCGCCACGTCGATGGCCAGCGCCGGCATGTCGCCCGTCGGCACCTGGCGGTTGCTCAGCGGGAGCATGCCGCCGCCGCGGCCGTAGACGCCCAGGCTGTCGATGCTGGCACCGCGCAGGCCCGGCACCTCGGCCGTCGTCAGCCGGTAGAGGCCCTCCTCGGCCACCGTCAGCTGCCACCAGCTCCCGCTCCGCAGCACCGATCCCTGGGCCGCGGCGACGGTCGCCATCCCTATTAATAATATGTATATAATATACCTTTTAATAATCATACGCCCTCCATAACGCCGTTTTTCCCCTTTTATTGTGCCCCTCGCGGGGATTGTTGAAGGGGTGGTTCCCTGCCGGCTACCTGCCTGCTCCCTGATGACTCCCTGCCTTCATGCTGAAAACGTGTCGTTTGCGAGCCTGGCAGCAGGGCTGCAACCGGCCGGCATGAGGGCTCCATCAGGGTGTCACCATAGAGTTGGTATAGACTTGGTATAGACTTGGTGTAGGGTTGGTACAGCCTTGCCGCTCCCCGCCGGGGGCGCTGTGCCGGGCGGGGGAATATAATTTATTTATAAATTATATTCGGAACCCCCATCGCGGTCTGTATCTGACAGTTACATGAGTCGGGCCATGCCGGTCGGCAACCTCCCGCCGCCGCGGCTGCGCTCCCGCCTGTCGGCACCGGGGTGGGGGATGGAAATGAAAAAAAATGTGAAAAATTTTTTCCGGCTACACAATAATTCATTTTCGACCGAGTTATTATGTGCGAAATCTGGCCCCGTAGTTCAGCTGAATAGAACGTCGGATTCCGGTTCCGAAAGTCGTGGGTTTGAATCCCGCCGGGGTCACCAAACATGAAAAAGTCTACCCATCCCTTAATGCAACTGCTTGTCATGCTGGCGCTTGCGCTGGGCTTGATGTTGGTTGCCATCTTTGTTTCGGTTCCTTTTGTGTTGGTCGACGGCGGTCAGATGTCCGCCTCCACCATGCGGTGGGTGCAGGCGGTGACCCAGGTGCTCACCTTCGCCCTGCCTGTGTTCCTGATGACGATCATCTACTATCGCCACCGCCAACGCGAGTACTATAGGCTCGATTTCAGCGGCCGCCGCTGGTACTACGCCCTTGTGGGTGTGGTGGTTATGCTGCTGCTGACGCCCCTCAACGAGTGGCTCACCGAGTGGAACGACGCGTGGCAGCTGGGGCAGTTGGGCGATGCCCTGCGCCGCATGCAGGAGTCGACCGAGGCCATCATGGAACAACTGCTGGGCACCTCCAGCGTCGGCGGCCTGCTGGCCAACCTGGTGGTCATCGCCATCGTGCCGGCAGTCTGCGAGGAACTCTTCTTCCGCGCCGGCATACAGAACCTGCTGCAGCGCTGGATCTCGGCCGACGGACGCAAGCCCTGGGGCGTGCACGTCGCCATCTGGCTGACGGCCCTGATCTTCAGCCTGGGCCATGGCGAGATATTCGCCTTCATGCCCCGCTTCGTGATGGGGGCCATGCTGGGCTACCTCTACGTCTACGGCGGCTCCATCCTGCCCAACATGCTGGCCCACGGCGTCAACAACGCCATCGTTGTGGTGCTCTACTGGCTTGTGGCGCGCGGCGTGCTCGACATCGATCCCGAGGCCCCCTTCGGCTTCGGCTTCTGGATCACGCTCTGCTGCACCGTCGCCGCCCTGATCCTCTTTACGGTCACCTTCTTCTCGCGCCAGCGCCAGAAGTAGCCTTTCCATGGGTCGCCGCCGGAGATTTCCGCTGTTGAACCGGCCTCCACGGCACCCAATCATACATTAAAAGACTAAAAATAAGTTACTAAAGAGCCTCTTTTCTGCTACCAAATCTCCGTGTTGCAGTGGAAAAACAAGAATGAAGATTTGTTTGCATGTGATTAATATTCAGCTAGATGTAGGATTGAAATTCTAAAAAAATCAAAAAAAATAAAAAAAATAGTCTCCGTTTGAAAAAAAAGTATTACTTTTGCACTTCGATTTGTAATCAACGACAAATAATAACATTAAAATAATAGAAAAATGACAAAGGCAGAAATCGTAGCTGAAATAGCTCAGAAAACCGGTATCGAGAAAGTCGCCATCCAGGCCACTGTCGAGGAGTTTATGACCGTCATCAAAGAGAGCCTCTCCGAGGGCGAGAACGTCTATCTGCGTGGCTTCGGCAGCTTCATCGTGAAGAAACGCGCCGAGAAGACCGGCCGTAACATCAGCCGCAATACCACCATCATCATTCCGGCTCACAACATCCCCGCCTTCAAGCCTGCCAAGACCTTCATGCAGGATGTGAAGAAGAACGTCAAATAAAGTACAACAGTTTTAATATCAACTAGCAATGCCTAACGGAAAAAAGCACAAACGTCACAAAATGTCGACGCACAAGCGTAAAAAACGCCTGCGCAAGAACAGACATAAGAAGAAATAAACCGGTGTTCACCCCACGGTGACCCGCCGTATTTCTTCGACACAAAAAAGCCTAAAACAAATTACACACCTGCATGACTTCATGCATGGTATGTAGTTTGTTTTTTATTTTCTGAACAACGCTACACTCCATGGCTGCCGTTTGCCGGCAGGTGGAGAATGAAATAGTATCAATGGATAAAGAACTAGTAATATCTTCACAGGAAGACGGTGTACAGATAGCCCTCCTGGAAGACAAACGACTCGTCGAGCTGCACAAGGAACAGCCCGGCGGACACTACGCGGTCGGCGACATCTACTTCGGCAAGGTGAAGAAGATCATGCAGGGTCTCAACGCCGCTTTCATCGACCTCGGCGGCGACAAAGAGGGCTTCATGCACTATCTTGACCTGGGCCCTGACTACAACTCGGTCGACAAATACCTCAAACTGGCCATGAACGGCGACAAGGGCGCCATGACGTTGGCCAACTTCAAGATAGAACCAGTGCTGGAAAAGGTCGGCAACTTCGGCAATGTGCTCAAGACCGGCCAGCCCATCTTGGTGCAGGTCACCAAGGAACCCATCTCGACCAAAGGCCCCAAAGTGACGGGCGACATCTCCATCGCCGGCCATTATCTGGTGCTCACCCCCTTCTCAAACAAGATATCAATCTCGCAGAAAATCAAGGGCTCCGAGGAGCGTAACCGCCTTCGCCGACTGATGCAGAGCATCCGCCCGCAGAACTTCGGCGTCATCGTGCGCACGGTGGCCGAAGGCAAGAGTGTGGCTGAGCTGGACGCCGACCTGCGGCAACTCACCGAGAGCTGGCGCCAGATGACCGAGAAGCTGAAGCATGTCAGCGCTCCGGAGAAGGTGCACGCCGAGCTCGACACCACCACAGCCCTCCTGCGCGACGTGCTGACGGACGATTTCAACAATATCTACGTCGACACTCCGGCCCTCTTTGGCGAGGTGAAACAGGCCATCAAGGTCATGTCGCCCGGCAAAGAGGACATCGTCAAGCAATACAAGCTGGACACCCCCATCTTCGAACAGTTCGGTATTTCGCGCGACATCCGCCGCATGTTCGGCCGCATCGTCACCATCCGCTCCGGCGTCTACCTCTACATCGAGCACACCGAGGCCATGCACGTCATCGACGTCAACAGCGGCAACCACATCAAGGCCGGCACCGGTCAGGAGGATACCGCCCTGCAAGTCAACATAGAAAGCGCTCAAGAGATCGCCCGTCAGCTGCGTCTGCGCGATATGGGCGGCATCGTCATCGTTGACTTCATCGATATGGACAAGGCGGAGAACCGCAAGAAACTCTTCGACGTGATGACCGAGGCCATGCGGCCCGACAAGGCACGCCACACCATTCTGCCGCTCAGCAAGTTCGGCCTCATGCAGATCACCCGCCAGCGTGTGCGTCCGGCCATGGAGATCGACGTGCAGGAGAAGTGCCCCATGTGCGACGGCACGGGCCACATCAAGCAGAGTCTTGTGGTGGTCGACGAGATCGAGGCCTCCCTCAGGCACCTTGTCAACTCGCAGAACGAGAAGCATCTGCGCCTGATGACGCACCCCTATGTCCATGCCTACCTCAACCAGGGCTGGCTGCGCAGCCTGCGCCACCAGTGGATGCGGCGCTACCACGTCCGCCTCGACATGCAGGCCAGCGAGAGCTACAGCCTGCTTGAGTTCAAGTTTTTCCACACCAACGGCGATGAGATACAGATGTAGTCTACTCCTGCTGCTCCTGAGTCTGTGCTCGTTCGGGGCGCAGGCGCAGGTGCGCACCCGCGGCATCGACGTGTCGAAGTACCAGGGCACCATCAACTGGACCAAGGTGGCCAAGGACAGCACCATCAAGTTCGTCTACATCAAAGCCACCGAGGGCACCTCGATCCAGGACCCCTACTACCGCACCAACCTCAAGGGGGCCCGGAAAGCCGGCCTGCTCGTAGGCAGTTACCACCTCTACAGCAGCAAGACCACCGCCTACCAGCAGATGGGCAACATACGCAAGATGATCAAGAAGAGCGAGCAAGACCTGGTGCCGGTGCTCGACATCGAGGGTCACCACTCGGGCCGTCTCTACATGGAGCGTGTCGACAAGCTGCTGGAACTCATGGAGAAAGAGTACGGTGTGAAGCCGATCATCTACACTTCGGAGCGGCTCTACAAGACCCATTTCGCCACCAAGAAATACCGCAAGTACCACATCTTCATTGCCAACTACCGCGGCTACCCCACCACGCGGTTCACCCTCTGGCAGTACACCGAGCGGGGGCACTGCAGCGGCATCAGCGGCTACGTCGACTTCAACCGGCTGCATCGCAACCATTCGCTGAGCGACATCAAGATGCCGAAACCCAAGCCGAAGCCCAAGCCCGCCGAGGCTGCGGCACCGGCCGACAGCACTACAAAATAAAGAGAGAGAGAAGGGGCGAACCGCGGTTCGCCCCTTCGTTGTTATTCCACCGCCAGCCGTCGAGTGCTGATGCCGCACGAGTCATTCATTAATTTTAAGTAAATTTAGGTTAAAAAATTAGATCGTGCACGATCTATTTTGCACCTTTAAAACATTCTGAACGAGACATCTAGCACTTCGGAAGTGTGCTAACCATGCTGGAAAACTCGCAAAACGCTGACAGGGCAAGGGTTTTGCCCTGGTTTTAAGAGAGTCATCAGGGAGTCATCAGGGAGCCACCTAGGAACCATGGGCATTTCGGAGGGGTGGAGTGGGGGTGGAGGTGGAGTGGAGGTGTTTTTTTGCAGTTTTTTGTGCGGTATTAAAATTTTTTCGTATCTTTGCAGTTCGATTTGTAATGTAAAAACGATAAACTAACAATACAACAGACAATGCAGAAAAGTAAAGTAGGACTTGATTTTACAGAGGTTGAACACGCTCGCGATGTGGCCCGCCGCATTGCCGGCCAGGTGCAGGATTTTGTCGAGGACTACACCACGGTGGCCGTGGAGCGCACGTTGTGCCGCTTCCTCGGGATCGACGGTGTGGACGAGAACGAGGTGCCGATGCCGAATGTGGTGGTGGAAGAGCTGAAGAGTAAGGGTGTGCTGGGCCAGGGCGTGATGTTCTATGTGGGCAACGCCATGGTGGAGACCGGCAAGAGCCCCCAGGAGATTGCCGAGGCCATCAGTGGCGGCAAGCTGGATATCACCCAGTTGCCGATCCACAGCCGGGCCGATATCGACCGGGCCCTGGAGCCGGTGATCAACCGCACGATCGAGCGGGTGCGTGGCAACCGCCTCCGCCGCGAGAATTACATTAAGACCATCGGCGAGGGTTCGAAGCCCTACCTGTACATCATTGTGGCCACGGGCAACATCTACGAGGACGTGGTGCAGGCCCAGGCCGGTGCGCGCCAGGGGGCGGACATCATCGCTGTGATCCGCACCACGGGCCAGTCGTTGCTGGACTATGTGCCCTACGGCGCCACGACCGAGGGTTTCGGCGGCACCTTCGCCACCCAGGAGAACTTCCGCATCATGCGCAAGGCGCTCGACGAGGTGGGCGAGGAGGTGGGCCGCTACATCCGCCTGTGCAACTACTGCTCGGGCCTCTGCATGCCTGAGATCGCCGCCATGGGCGCCCTCGAGGGCCTGGACGTGATGCTCAACGACGCCCTCTACGGCATCCTCTTCCGCGACATCAACATGCAGCGCACGCTGATCGACCAGT
>CAMHDJ010000037.1 GCA_946183915.1 uncultured Bacteroidales bacterium
TGGTGCCGGCTGGATGACCCCCGTGCTCCTCTGCCTTATCTTCGGTATGGCCCTCGTGATCGAGCGTATCCTCTATCTGAACATGGCCACCACCAACGTCAAGAAGCTCCTCGATGGCATTGAGGACAACGTCAAAGGCGGCAACTATGAGGGCGCCAAAGAGCTCTGCCGCAACACCCGTGGCCCCGTGGCCAGCATCTTCTACCAGGGTCTCGACCGCGTCGACCAGGGTCTGGAGAACGTGGAGAAAGCTGTCACCAGCTACGGTGGTGTGCAGATGGCCCGCCTGGAGAACAACCTGACCTGGATCGGCCTGTTCATCGCCCTGGCTCCTTCGTTCGGATTCCTCGGCACTGTGGTCGGTATGGTGCAGGCCTTCGACGACATCGAGGTCGCTGGTGATATCAGCCCGACCGTCGTCGCCGGTGGTATGAAAGTGGCTCTGTTGACGACCATCTTCGGTCTGATCGTGGCCATCATCCTCCAGATCTTCTACAACTACATCCTCACCAAGATCGAGAGCCTCGTCGACCAGATGGAGGACGGTTCGATCAGCTTCATGGATATCCTCGTGAAGTATCACAAATAATTGATTTCTCTTTTGAACGGGAAACGTTGAACGTTAAACACTTAAAACTAAAGAGAATCAATTATGAAAGAGAAAACCGATAAACTCATCACCCTGTTGGGTCTGGGCATCGCCGTGGTCTGCACCGTGCTGGCCATCGTGTTTGCCATGAACAACGGCGGCGTGAAGGAGCTTGCGGCAGTACAGGCCAACGGTCTGTTCGACGCCGTCTACTGGATCCTGATCTGCTTCGTGGCTGTGGCCATCGCCGCCATCGTCTTCTTCCTCGTGGTCCGCCTGGCGGGCAAATTCAAAGAGGAGCCTGGCTACATCAAGAAGTTCCTCATTCTGGTGGCCATCGTCGTCGCTGTCGTCGTCGTCAGCTACCTGCTGTCGAAGGGCAACGATGTGACCCCCGCCCTGATGGAGAAGAACAACATTTCGGAGAGCACCTCGAAACTCATCGGCGCCGCCTGCTGGATGGTGTACATCCTGGTCATTGGTGCTGCCGCATCGATCCTCTACACCGAGGTTGCCAAACTGTTTAAAAAGTAAGTAATTATGGCAAGAAAAACTCCCGGACTAAACACAAGCTCAATGTCCGACATCTCGTTCCTGTTGCTGGCCTTCTTCCTGATGGTCTCCAACATCAACTCGGACATGGGCATAGCGCGCCGTCTGCCGCCTCCGCTGCCGGAGAACGTAGAGCCGCCAGAGGTTCGTGAGCGCAACATCTTCGTCGTGATGGTCAACAAGGATGACGCCCTGCTGTACAACAACCAGTGGGGTCGTATCGAGAACTTGAAGGACCGTGCCAAGGAGTTCCTTGGCAACCCCAACAATCTGCCCAACCTGCCCGAGAAGATCGACACCGAGATCCCCGGCCTGGGTACCTACCCTGTGTCGAAAGGTGTCATCTCCCTGCGTAACGACCGCGGTACGTCCTACGACATGTACCTGCAGGTGCAGAACGAGTTGACCGCCGCAATCAACGAGATGCGCGACGAACTCTCCACCAGCCGCTTCGGCAAGCACTACGCGGACCTTAATGAAGACCAACGCAAAGCCGTCGAGACCGCCATCCCCGTGGCTATCTCGGAGGCCGAGCCCACAAAGATAGGAGGTAAATAAGCTATGGCACGTTTCACAGGTAAAAAAGCAAAAGAGACGCCCGCCCTCAACATGGGCTCCATGAGCGATATTATCTTCATGCTGCTGTTCTTCTTCATGGTGATCACCACCATGCGCGAGAGCTCGCTGTACGTGAAGATCATTCCTCCCCAGGGTTCCGAAGTCACCAAACTGGAAAAGAAGAGCCTCGTGAGCTACATCAACGTCGGTGTGCCGCTGCAAGACCAGCAGAAGAAGTACGGTACCGAACCCCGTATTCAGCTCAACGACCAGATCTCCGAGGTCAGCGACATCATCACCTTCGTCGAACTCGAGCGCAACCAGCGCGTCGAGGCCGACCGCCCCTACATCACCACCGCCATCAAGGCCGACAAGCAGGTGCGCATGGGTATGATCAGCGACATCAAGCAGGAGCTCCGCAAAGCCGGTGCCCTCAAGATCTTCTACAACGCCAGCAAAGGCGGCCGCAAGAAATAAAACATGCGAATGCCACCCGGCATTTGCATACGACGCGACCGTATCACACTACAATCCCAGCCGCCCCAACCATTCGGGGCGGCTTTTTTTTTCAAACACACACAATATCATCAAACAATTGACGTCATTGCATTTGAAACCAAACAGTCAAACCAATGAAAACAAGTCACCATAAAGGAGACACCTCGCTGGTGCAGGATAGGAATGATTTTTATTCTATGCAAATAAAAATGAATGTTCAACTAAAAAACAGATGCTCCAGCAGTATCTTCACCCCCAGGCCAATCAGCACCACGCCGGCGATGAGGGTGGCAGTGCGCTCGGGGATGGGGATGCGGCGGCTGCCGAGCACATAGCCCAGCAGCGCAACGAGCAGGGTGGTCACACCCACCAGCAGCACCACCCACATCACCGTCTCCATCGGGTGCGCAAGCCCCAAGCCGATGCCGACGGCCAGGCCGTCGATGCTGGTGGCCACGCCAAGGAGGAAGTATCGGTACACCACCGAATGCCGCTTGGTCTGTATCTTCTCCTCTCCCTCTTCCTCGCCGCGGATGGCGTCCAGGATCATCTTGCCGCCGATGAAAGCCAGCAGGCCGAAGGCGATCCAATGGTCGACCGCCTCGATGAAGGCGCGCGCCACGTCGCCGATGACAGCGCCCGCCAGCGGGAAGGCGAACTGACAAAAACCCAGTATCACGGCCAACAGCAGTCCGCGTTGCCACGACATCTTCTCGCGGAAGGCCGTGGTGGTGGAAACCACGAGCGTGTCCACACAAAGGGCCAACGACAATAAAAAGGCTTCAATAAAACTCATATCTCTTAACTCATAACTCTTAACTTCTCATGCGCCACCATACCCATCGTGTGGCGGAAGTTGATCTCGGCCACATGGACACTGCCGTCGCCACAGACCATGAGGTCGACCCCCAGGGGCCCGTGGTAGCGAGGCCACACCTCGGTGGCCAGCCACTCCTCCACACGGACCTTGACCCGCTGCAAATCGGTGTGACTGAAGTGGGCGACGATCTCGTCGTCACTCCACATGACGTTCTCCTTATACACCCCGCTGCCCGTATGGAAATAGGAGTAGCCCATAAAGGAGTCGTGTGGCGGCAGGGTGTCAGCAGGATAGCAACAAGCCATGTACTCCAGCGCCACATCGGCCACTACCTCACGACGGGGTTCCGCGATGACGCACTGCTGTGTGGCGACGGTCTTCAGCAGCCAGTCATGGTCGATGGCGGTGAGGGCGCCATGCACCCAGCGCAGCCCCCTACCCGCCCCACTCCACGGAGCCTTCATGACCCAATGTTCACGCTGACGAAGCAGCAGCTCCATCTCCTCGACCGTAGTAATGGCATGGCAATCGGGCTGCAGAGGCAACACGGTGGTGCGGTGCTGCAGGCGGCGGATGGTAGCCAGTTTATCTTCAGAAGGCAGCAAGGCATCAGGGGCACCGCGCTTCAGCAGCTCGTGCTTCACCACGGCATCCCAACCCCAGGCCTGTATGTTGCAACACTGTTGCAACACACCAGACAACCGCGGGTCGTAGACGCTCATACATACAGCCTCCGGGTAGAGTACCTGCATCAACGCGGCGTCGCGCAGGGCGAACTCCACGGCCGACCGGGGCGGAACATAATGAGCACGACCTTTGGCCAGGCAAAGGTCGTGCTCAGGATTGAAGATGCAGAGTTGCATCTGTGCTTTCTTACTTGTTGACCTGGAACTTCTTGTTGCCGGTCTTGAAGAAGTCGGCGATCTGGTTGGCGGCGGCGAGGCCGGCGTTGATGTTGGCCTCTTCGGTCTGGGCACCCATCTTCTTGGGGGTGGCGAAGTAGCGACCCTCGAAGGCGCGGAAGTCGGCATCGGCATCGGGCATGATGTCGGTGATGTACTTCAGGTCGGTGCGCTCGGCCATCAGCTTGAGCAGTTCGGGCTCGTTGATGACTTCCTTGCGGGCGCTGTTCACGAGGATGCCACCCTTGTGCATCTTGTTGACCAGGGCGTAGTTGATGCTCTGCTTGGTCTCGGCGGTGGCGGGGATGTGCAGGGAGACGATGTCGCAGGTCTCGAAGAGGGCCTCCTGGCTGGCGACAGCCTTGGCCATGGCGCTGGAGTTGATCTGCTCGGCGCTCAGGAAGGCGTCGTAGGCGTAGACATCCATGCCGAAGCCCTTGGCGATGCGGGCCACATTGCGTCCCACGTTGCCGAAGGCGAGGATACCCAGCTTCTTGCCCATCAGCTCGGAGCCGCTCTTGCCGTTGAAGAAGTTGCGGACGGCATAGACGAGCATACCCATCACGAGCTCGGCGACAGCGTTGCTGTTCTGGCCAGGGGTGTTCATGGCGACGATGCCGCGGGCGGTGCAAGCCTCGAGGTCGAGGTTGTCGTAGCCGGCGCCGGCGCGCACGACGATCTTCAGGTTCTTGGCGTGGTCGATGACCTCTTTGGTCACCTTGTCGGAGCGGACGATGAGGGCGTCGGCATCGGCAACGGCCTTGTAGAGGTCGTTCACGTCGGTATATTTCTCAAGGAGGGCAAACTGGTAGCCGTTCTCCTCGACAATCTTCTTGATACCGTCAACAGCCACTTTGGCAAACGGTTTCTCGGTAGCAACTAAAACTTTCATCTTTGGATAAATCTTTATTTCATCGGAGAAGACGCAAGTGGGCTCCTTGCGAAGTTTCTTCTCGTAGCCGTGCCTTACGTCGTCTCTGATTTCCATGTTATTTTATATTTCAATCAGAACTAAAAGAACCATCAGAAGCAACGACGCTCTTTTTGTTCTTTTAGTTCTGATTGAGCTTTAAACTCTTACTTGTTGGCTTTCTCGAAGTCCTGCATGCACTGGACGAGAGCCTCGACGGCCTCGACGGGGCAAGCGTTGTAGAGGCTGGCGCGGAAGCCGCCCACCGAGCGGTGACCCTTGATGCCGACCATGCCGCGCTCCTTGGCGAAGGCCATGAAGGCGTCCTGCAGGTTCTCGCGGCCCTCGGCCATGACCCAGCAGTGGTTCATGATGGAACGGTCTTCCTTCACGGCGGTGCCGCGGAACATGCTGTTGCGGTCGATCTCCTCGTAGAGCATCTTGCTCTTCTTGAGGTTGATCTTCTCCATCTCGGCGACGCCGCCGATGGTGTTCTTAACCCACTTCAGGGTCTCGTGCATGACGAAGATGGCGCTCACCGGGGGCGTGTTGAACATGGAGATGTTCTTGGCCTCTTCGGCGGCGTGGGTGCGGAAGTCCACCATGGTGGGCAGGGGGTTCATGTACTGGCGGTCGGTGATCTTGCCGAGGATGTCCTTGCGGACGATGTAGAAGGTGACACCGGCAGGGCCGACGTTCTTCTGGGCACCACCGTAGATGAGGCCGTACTTCTTCACGTCGACGGGGCGGCTCATGATGTCCGAGCTCATGTCGGCGACGAGCATGACGTTGTTGATCTCGTTGGCGGCGAAGTCCTTGCGGATCTCGGTGCCGTAGATGGTGTTGTTGGTGGTGATGTGGAAGTAGTCGGCGTCGGCGGGGACGGTCCAACCCTTCGGGATGTAGCTGTAGGTCTTGTCCTCGCTGCTGGCCACGATCACGGTCTCGCCGAAGTTCTTGGCCTCTTTGGCGGCCTTCTTGGCCCAGACGCCGGTCTGGAGGTAGGCGGCCTTCTTGTTCAGCAGGTTGGCGGGCACATCCATGAAGCCGGTGCTGGCGCCGCCACCGAGGAAGAGGATCTCGTACTCAGCGGGGATGCCGAGCAGGTCGCGCCACAGCTGGCGGGTTTCTTCCATGGTGCGCTCCCAACCGGGGGTGCGGTGGCTGATCTCGAGCAGGCCGATACCGGTGTTGTCAAAGTCGCGGATGGCGGCGATGGTGGACTCGATGGCCTCTTTCGGCAGGACGCAAGGACCTGCATTGAAGTTATAAGCGGTTTTCATTGCTTGTTTTTTGTTTTAAAATGTTTATATTTAATTAATTGAACAATCGTCTTGTCATTTTTTCAGACAGCAAATATAGCAAAAAAAAAGAATGCTGCAAAATATTTTTTCACGCACGATAATAAATAGGTGAAAAAAGGATCTCACACATGTCGGAAGCCTTCGCTGAAGGCTTCCGACAGCGAAGCGGAGAACGACCCACCCCGCACAAGGATTTTAACGGCGAATTACTCGAAGAACTCTAAGCTACGCAGGCTGTTATGCCATCGGATCGTTTAGCGAATTACTCGAAGGGGCTGCGCAAGCATTCGAGTAATTCGCCAAAAATCGACCTGCGTAGCTTCGAGTTCTTCGAGTAATTCGCCGTTTTATCAAAATTAAGTAAATTTAGGTTAAAAAATTAGATCGTGCACGATCTAATTTGCACCTTTAAACCGTTCTAAACGAGGTGTTTGGCCTTCCGAAAGTGTGCAAACCATGCTGGAAAACTCGCAAAACGCTGACAGGGCAAGGGTTTTGCCCTGGTTTTAAGAGAGTCATCAGGGAGTCATCACGGAGTCATCACGGAGCCACCTAGGAACCATGGGCATTTCGGAGGGGTGGATGGATTATTTTTGTGGAGGGACATAATAATATGCCCCGGGCGTCGTTATAGAGAGACATAATAAGAATCACACAAAACTACAGAACAATGAGAAAACATATCGTTGCCGGCAACTGGAAGATGAACCTCACCTTCACGGAGGCCGATGAACTGCTCGACGACTTGATGTCGGAGCTTGAGAAAGTGGAACTTCCGCGCGACACGCAGGTGATCGTCTGCCCGCCGTTCCCGTACCTGGAGATGGCGAGCGACTACGCCAACGACAGCTACTTCATGGTGGGTGCGCAGAACGTGAGCGACCAGGAGAAGGGCGCCTACACCGGCGAGGTGAGTGCCGCCATGCTGGAGAGCTGCGAGATCGACTACTGCATCGTGGGCCACTCGGAGCGCCGCGCCTACTACGGCGAGACCGACGCCCTGGTGGCCGCCAAGGTGAACCAGCTGCTGGCCCACGGCCTGAAACCCATCGTCTGTGTGGGCGAGGTGCTCGAGGAGCGCGAGGCGGGCCGCCAGCTCGACGTGGTGAAGAAGCAGGTCGAGGGTGGTCTCTTCCACCTCAGCGCCGAGCAGATGCAGCAGGTGATCATCGCCTACGAGCCCGTGTGGGCCATCGGCACCGGCAAGACCGCCACGCCCGACCAGGCGCAGGAGATCCACGCACACATCCGCTCGCTGCTGGCCGCCAAGTACGGCCAGGCCGTGGCCGACGAGGTGAGCATCCTCTACGGCGGCTCGTGCAAGCCCAGCAACGCCAAGGAACTCTTCGCCAAGCCCGACATCGACGGCGGCCTCATCGGCGGCGCCTCGCTGAAGGCCGAAGACTTCATGGGCATCGTGCAGAGCTTCTAAATCTCCCCACCTGCGGTGGAGATCCTGGAAATCCTGGAAATTCCCGATTCGATATCGATCTCCAAGATTTGTCTGGTCCGCAAGGGATAAATCTTGGAAATCCACCGACGCAGATTTCCAAGATTTCCAAGATCTCACGCAGTGGGAACCAGACCACAGGAATGCAGTTCGAGCGCTTCATAGCACGGCGGTTCATGCCGCGTCGGGGCGACGCCGGCTTCTCGGGGCCCCTGTCGGGCATCTCGGTGGCCGGCGTGGCCTTGGGCGTGCTGGTCATGGTGATGGCCGTCAGCATCCTGCGGGGCTTCCAGCGCGACATCACCGACAAAGTGGTGGGCTTCGGCAGCCACCTGACGGTGACCTCCTACGACGCCGCCACGGCCTACACCGAGACTCCCATCCGTGCCGACAGCGCCCTCGAGGAGCGCCTGCGCGCCGTGCCCGGCGTGCGCCACCTGCAGGCCTACGCCACCAAGGGCGGCATGGTGAAGACCGAAGAGCAGATCTACGGCATCCTGCTCCGCGGCCTGGCCGAAGGCTACGACACCACGTTCTACCACCGCTGCCTTGTCGAAGGCACCCTGCCCGGAGGGCCCAACGAGGTGCTGATCTCCAGCACCGTGGGCGCCAAGCTGGGGCTGCGCGTGGGCGACAAGATGCGCACCTACTTCTGGCAGGGCGACAGCTACCGCCCGCGGGCCTTCGCGGTGAGCGGCATCTATCGCACCGACCTCACCGAGATGGACGAGCTCTACGTCGTGGGCAGCCTGGCCACCGTGCAGCGGCTCAACGACTGGGACAGCCTGCTGGTGGGGGGCTACGAGCTGCTGGTCGACGACTACCGCCGGCTCGACGCCGTCGGGCAGCGGGTGGCCGCCGAGCTGCCCTACGACCTACGGCTGACCACCGTCACCGAGGCCCACCCTGCCCTCTTCTCGTGGCTCGACCTGCTGAACACCAACATCACCCTCATCCTGGCCATCATGTGCCTCGTCTCGGCCGTGGCCGTGGTGTCGGCGCTGCTGATCATGATCTTCGAGAAGAGCGCCACCATCGGCCTGCTGAAGGCCTTGGGGGCCAGCAACGGCGCGGTGCGCCGCATCTTCCTCCTGCGGGCCACGCGGCTCGTCGTGCTGGGCATCGCCATCGGCGACGCCCTGGCGCTGGCGCTGAGCCTGCTGCAGCGGCGCTTCCAGCTGCTGCGCCTCGACCCCGAGAGCTATTCGATGAGCCACGTGCCGGTCGACCTCGACCCGTGGGTCTACCTCCTTGTCAGCCTCGGCACCCTGGCCGTCTGCCTGCTGGCGCTGCTGCTACCGACGGCGTCCATCGCCCGCATCCGTCCGTCACAAACCATGAGAACCGAGAAATGAAACCCCGCCTGAAACTGATCCTGCTGACCCTGACCATCGTGCTGGCGCTGGTGGCCCTGTGGCAGGTGCACCGTGTGGCCGAGCAGGTGCGCCAGAGCGAGGAGGCCAAGGTGCGCCTCTGGGCCTCGGCCATCGGGCAGCGCAACCAGCTGGCGCAGGCCACCCAGCAGTTCTTCCACGAGGCCACCCTCGACGAGCACCGCAAGATGCAGCTCTACACCGACATCCTGCAGTCGTTCGGCGACCCCGACCTGAGCTCCGACATGGGCTTCAGCCTCCGCTATGTCAACTACATCGTCGACAGCAGCCACACCCCCATCATCATCACCACCGCGCGCGACTCGCTGATCACCGTTCCGCAGGAGCTGGCCGGCCTCAAGCTCGAGGGCAGCCTGCTGGAGGAATACAGCCAGAATCCCCCCTTCCACTACGACCTCTGGGGCATGCGCATGACGCTCTACTACAAGCAGTCGGAGTACTACACCCGCCTGCGCGAGGTACTGGAGGGTTTCACCCAGTCGTTCCTGACCGACATCACCCAGAACTCGGTGCTGGTGCCGGTGGTCATCGTCGACAGCGCACGGCGCCAGGTGCTGGCCCTGGGCAACATCGACAGTGCCCTGATCGACAGTCCGGTGCGGCTGCACGAATACCTGGAGTCGGTCTCCAACGACCCCATCGAGGTGCGCCTGCCCTCGGGCGGGCTGAGTTACGTCTACTACGAGACCACGCCCCTGCTGCGGGCCCTGCGCTGGGTGCCGCTGCTCTACCTCTTCATCGCCGTGGTCATCGTGGCGGTCGCCTACATCCTCTTCCGCACCGCGCGGCGGGCCGAACAGAACCGCATCTGGGTGGGCCTGGCCAAAGAGACGGCCCATCAGCTGGGCACCCCCCTGTCGTCGCTCAAGGGATGGCTCGAATACCTGCGCGGCAAGGAGTTCACCCCCCAGTATGCCGACGAAGTGGACAAAGACCTGCTGCGGCTGGAGACCATCGCGCAACGCTTCTCGAAGATAGGCTCCACGCCCGAACTGCGCGAGGAGAACGTGCGGGAGGCCACCCTGACGGCGGTCGGCTACCTGCAGAGCCGCTCGCCGCGTCGCGTGCACTTCAACGTCAGCTTCCCCGAAGGCGAGACCTTCCTGGCGCCGCTCAACGCCCCCCTCTTCCAGTGGGTTATTGAGAACCTCTGCAAAAACGCCATCGACGCCATGGAGGGTGGCGAACGCGACTCCAAAGGAGCGAACGCCTCTTCCGACAGGGAGAGCACCATTTCGGTGGTGGCCTCGCAGGACGCCCGCAAGATCTACATCGACATCAGCGACACCGGCCGCGGCATGACGCCGGCCGTGGCGCGCCACATCTTCGACAGCGGCTTCACCACCAAGACGCGCGGCTGGGGCCTGGGCCTGCCGCTGGCGCGCCGTATCATCGTGCAGTACCACCGCGGACGCCTCTACCTCAAGTACAGCATCCCCGGCCAGGGCAGCTGCTTCCGCATCGTACTGAAGAAATAACCCCTGCTACACAATAATAAAAAGGTGGTTGCGTTATAGTATTTATTTGAAACAAAAAACAAACAACAATAATGGCAAATCAAGACGACTTTTTCAAGAAAGTGGTGGCCCATGCCAAAGAGTATGGCTTCATCTTTCCTAGCTCGGAGATCTACGACGGTCTGGCGGCGGTGTACGACTACGGCCAGCTGGGCGTGGAGCTGAAAAACAATATCAAGCAGTACTGGTGGCGCGCCATGGTGCAGATGCACGAGAACATCGTGGGACTGGACAGCGCCATCTTCATGCACCCGCGCATCTGGAAGGCCTCGGGCCATGTGGATGCCTTCAACGACCCCCTGATCGACAACAAGGACAGCAAGAAGCGCTACCGCGCCGACGTGCTCATCGAGGACCACATCGCCAAGATCGAGGACAAAATCGAGAAAGAGGTGGAGAAGGCCCACAAGCGCTTCGGCGACAGCTTCGACCGCCAGCAGTTCGTCACTACCAACGCCCGCGTGCTGGAGCACCAGAAGAAGATCGACGAGATCCATGAGCGTTATGCCGACTGCATGAACCGCAACGACCTGGCCGGCCTCAAACAGCTCATCCTCGACCTCGAAATCGTCTGCCCCATCAGTGGCACCCGCAACTGGACCGACGTGCGCCAGTTCAACCTGATGTTCGCCACCAAGATGGGCTCGGTCATCGACGACAGTGACACCCTCTACCTGCGGCCAGAGACGGCCCAAGGCATCTTCGTCAACTTTCTCAACGTGCAGAAGAGCGGCCGCATGAAGGTCCCCTTCGGCATCGCCCAGATCGGCAAGGCCTTCCGCAACGAGATCGTGGCCCGCCAGTTCATCTTCCGCATGCGCGAGTTCGAGCAGATGGAGATGCAGTTCTTCGTGCGCCCCGGCACGGAGCTGGAGTGGTTCAAGCACTGGAAGGAGGAGCGCATGCAGTGGCACCTGGCGCTGGGCATCCCGGCCGAGTGCTATCGCTTCCACGACCACGAGAAGCTGGCCCACTACGCCAACGCCGCCACCGACATCGAGTTCCGCTTCCCCTTCGGCTTCAAGGAGCTGGAGGGCATCCACAGCCGCACCGACTTCGACCTCTCGCGCCACAGCGAATTCAGCGGCAAGAAACTCCAGTACTTCGACAGCGAGCTCAACGAGAGCTACACGCCCTACGTCATCGAGACCTCCATCGGAGTGGACCGCATGTTCCTCGCCGTCTTCAGCCATGCGCTGAAGGAGGAGACCCTCGACGACGGCAGCACCCGCACCGTGCTCAGCCTGCCCACCCATCTGGCCCCCTACAAGGCCGCCGTGCTGCCGCTCGTCAAGAAAGACGGCCTGCCCGAGAAGGCCCGCGAGGTGCAGCACCTGCTCATGCCCGACATGATGGTGCAGTACGACGAGAAGGACGCCATCGGCCGCCGCTACCGCCGTCAGGATGCCATCGGCACCCCCTACTGCATCACCGTCGACAACGACACCCTTACCGACAACGCCGTCACCGTGCGCCACCGCGACACCATGCAGCAGGAGCGCGTCAGCATCGACCAGCTGCCGCACTACCTCAAAACCAAATAACACAGCAAAACCCATGAAGAGAAGCGTATTACTCCTGGCCCTAGCGCTCATCGCCCTCAGCGCCGGCGCCCAACCTCGCAATCCGCAGCGCAACACCAAGCAGCTCGACCAAAACAAGATCGTCCTCCGCGAACGCGCTCAGCAGCCCGAGCAATCCGTCTCCAACGAGCTGCCCAAGCTCAAAACAGAGACCTTCACCCTCAGCAACGGACTGAAGGTGATCGTGGCCGAGGACCACTCCGAACCCAAGATCTACGGATCGGTGATCGTCCATGCGGGCTCCAAAAACGAAGACACCGCCGCCACCGGCGTGGCTCACTACTTCGAGCACATCATGTTCAAGGGCACCGACCGTATCGGCACCACCAACTGGGCCAAGGAGAAACCTTACCTCGACTCCATCAGCGACGCCTACGACCGCCTTACCGCCCTCAACCGCCACGCCGCCGAGGCCGCCAATGCCGTCATCGACAGCACACTCGACAAAAAAGCCCGCAAGGAGGTGGAGAAACAGCACAAGCAGCTGCTCGCCAACCTCGAGAACGAACGCCACGCCATCCAGCTGGAGATCAACCGGCTCAACATCGAAGCCAGCAAGTACGCCATCGCCAACGAGACTGACGCCATCCTGCAGCAGATGGGCTGCACCGGCCTCAACGCCGGCACCACCTACGACTACACCGTCTACTACAACACCCTCCCCAGCAACCAGCTGGAGAACTGGATGGAGGTCTACGCCGAGCGCTTCCGCAACCCCGTCTACCGCCTCTTCCAGGGCGAGCTGGAGGCCGTCTACGAGGAGCGCAACCTCTACGCCAACGAGATGATGTACACCTTCAGCCGCAACCTCTTCACCGAGAGCTTCGGCGAGCACCCCTACAGCCGCGACATCATCGGCTGGGACCGCCACCTGAAAAGCCCCCAGCCCAGCGCCATGAAGCGTTTTTACGACAAGTACTACGTCGCCTCCAACATGACCCTCCTACTCGTCGGCGACCTCAACTCCCGCGAGGCCCGCGAGCTGGCCGAGAAGTACTTTAGCATCTGGCCCACCGGTAAGAAGATACGCGAGCCCCGCTACCAGCTGCCGCAGTTCGACAGCCGTGTCGTCAAAGAAGTCAAGCAGACCCCCATCAAGGCCGGCCTCATGATCTTCCCCGGCATCAAGAGCGGTGCCGAAGACGAGGTGGCCCTCAGCATCCTCTCCGAGCTCCTCAGCGGCGGCACCGGCTCCCTGGACCAGCTGGCCACCGACGGCCGCCTCATGGCCGCCAGCCTCATGCCCCTCAGCCTCCAGGACGCCGGCACCAACGTCATCCTCTACATCCCCAAGCTCCTCGGCCAAAAGCATGAGGCCGCCGAAGAGCTCATCTGGCAGTGCATCGACAGCGTCAAGCAGGGCCGCTTCAGCGACAAACTGCTCGAGAGTATCAAGATGCGCCACCTCGTCGGCATGAAGCAGATGCTCGAGAGCTACAGCGGCATCGCCTCCCTGCTGCAAGGGCTCGAGTGCGAAGGCCGCAACTACAATGACTGGCTGAAAGACATCGACCGCCTGCAACACATCACCAAGCAGGACATCATGACCGTCGCTCGCCGCTATTTCGACCGCGACCACTGCACCCTCGTCCGCTCCAGCATGGGCTTCCCCGACAAGGACGCCGCCATCAAGCCCGACTGGGACCACCTTGACGCACAGAACCAGGGCATGCAGTCGCCCTTTGCCAAGCACATCGCCGAACGCAAGGTCAAGGAAATCCAGCCCCAGGTGATCGACTTCAAGAAGGAGGTCGCCGTCCTGCCCGTCAGCAAGAGCTGCAACCTCTACGCCTCGCCCAACCCCAAAAACGACCTCTTCAGCCTCACCATCGCCTACCACTACGGCACCATGGACAACCGCCACCTCGCCCCCGCCGTCGACTACTTCAACAACATCGGCGCCGGCAACTACGACCTGCAACAGTACAACATCGAACTCGACCGCCTCGGCGGCAGCTTCTCCATCAGCGCCGGCGACGACTACTCCTACCTCACCCTCAGCGGCCCCGAGCAGAACATGGAGCAGATCGTCGAGCTGGCCCTCTTCAAGTTCCACACCCCGCGCCACGACGCCCAGCAGCTGAAAAACCAGATGGAAGCCATGGAAGCCTCGAAAGAGGCCGCCAAAAACGACGCCTCCACCTGGAGCAGCGCCCTCATGGAATACGTGCTCTACGGCAAGCAGTCGCAGTACCTCGACCACACCACCCTCAAGGAAATGAAGAAACTCTCTGGCGAACAGATGCTCCAGCTGGTCGACAGCATCTTCACCCGCGACGGCTACGTCACCTACGTCGGCAACGCCGATCCCGCCCTGGTCGTCCAGCTCCTGCAGCGCGAGAACCTCGTCCACCCCGCCGTCAGCGTCAAGCCCCAGCGCACACGCATCCCTGCCGTCCTCAGCGACAACGCCGTCTACTACTGCACCAACAGCCGCTTCCTCAAGAGCGACATCCAATTCTACATGCCCTCCATCCGCTTCGACCATCGCAAAGACCGCGCCGCATGCTCCCTGTTCAACGAGTACATGGGTGGCGGCATGAACTCCGTCTTCTTCCAAGAGATCCGCGAGTTCCGCTCCCTCGGCTACAGCACCTACGGCTATTTCACCTACGACTACCTCAACCGCCACCCCGCCCACTACTTCGCCTACCTCGGCACCCAGTGCGACAAGACCAACGACGGCGTCGAGGCCGTGCGCGACCTCATGGTCAACTTCCCCGCGCGCAAAGACAAGTTCCGCCTCTCGCGCGACTACCTCATCTCCGTCCGCAACTCGAACTATATCGGCTTCCGCAGCCTCCCCGCCCAGGTGCGCTACTGGACCGAGATCGAGCACCTCGACCACGACCCGCGCCAGCAGGTGACCGACCAGATTCGCCACATGCGCTACGACCAACTGGAGGAGTTCCACCAAAAATACGTCGCCGGACGCCCCCTCGTCGTCTTCATCACCGGCAACGCCAAGAAGTTCGACCTCAAAGCCCTCGGCCAGTACGGCAAGGTCAAAGAGATCAAGTACAAAGACATGATCAAATTCTGACCCTCCCGCCGCGCCGGCAACACACAGCAACAGGAGCCTCCAACGCTATTGGAGGCTCCTGTTTTTTTCACCATGTCTTGCGCTGAAAAAACAACCTAAATCAGCAAACCACAGCTTATAAAATAGTTTATATGTTTTACTCCCCTTTTACTCAAACTTTACTCATCTTTTACCTGACTATAGGGTAACGCTATGCTTCTTATATGCTACTACTACTGACGGTATGGTTCGGAGACAAACGTGGTGTTTTACAACAACCAACAATTATATTTTGCCAAATAGAAAATAATGTGTATCTTTGCAGCGTGAAAATAACAATAGTGATATGCCTAAGATATACGAATACTTCGGATTCATCTTCTACTTCTACTCCAATGAGCATGAGCCTATTCACGTGCATGTAAAACATGGAGATGAAGAGAGCGTATTTGAGCTAATCATGATGAACGGCTCATTAGAGCGTATCAATATTCGGGAGAAACAAGGTGTGCCGTCTTTATCTTCGAAAGACAAGCGGGTTGCCGAAGCATTTATTCGTAAATACAGCAAGAATATCATCGACAAATGGGTGCGTTTCTTTGTGATGAAACAGCAGGTGAGAAGCACCAACATCAAAACAAGACTATGAGCGACAGACTATATATAACAGAAGCTATTGACCTTGGCGGATTGAAGGTGCGGTTGGTTTTCAGCGACGGCACTGACAGCATTGTGGACGTGGGAGACTACATTCGTCGACACCCGCATCCGCAGTATAACAAATACCTTGACCCCAAGAAGTTCCGTACGTTCACCATCGACGGCGGCAACATCGTCTGGGGCCGCAACTGGGACTTGATTTTCCCCATCGAGCAACTGCACAAAGGGGTGATTTGAATATTATTTACTGTTCCGGCCGCATTGTTGCGGCGGAATGAGCCGGTTTTGTAATTCTCAATTAATATGAAGAAAGTATTTTTGCTCAGCGCAATGTTGTGCGCCATCGGAATAACGGCAAATGCACAATTGGGGAAACCAACGGTAAATGTAAAAGACACGTTCTTAATAAGTGAGGTCTATTACAACGGAATAAAATTGAGCCAAGCAGACTGGCCGGACACAATTATTGTCGAGGATGCACTTAAAGTATATGTGGCTAAACATGTTTATATTAAAGGCAAACTCAAGAATTCATTGGGTAATAGGTTTTACTATTATAATGCGATATGCAATGGAAAAACATCATCATTGGCTATTGAGAGAAATTATGATTATAATGATTTTAAGTATACTATAGACAATTATATTTTCATTGTTAAGAGAGACGATGATTCCTATCCGCGGTCGGAGATAAACAATAACGACTTATTTAGAGGACGTGGAAATACAGAATTAGAATCTAATGATAACAAATCAACTGAACTGGAGTGGGATAAATCACAATCAGTGCGTCTAGAAATAAAAGACGGGAAATCTTGGAAAGAAACAATAACAATAAAAAGGCAAGCTATGTTTTGTGGTAGGAGGGCTAAGATTCCAATCCCTCAATTTAGTGGAGATATTAACGGTACACAAGGAAAAGTTGTTGTTAAAATATGGGTGGATAGGAATGGTTCGGTGTTAAAAGCAGAATGTCCGGCAGACGGCTCCACGACGACAGATGAAGCTTTGGTTACAGCTACACGGGATGCTGTCCTTAAAGCAAGATTTAGCATGGACGAGAATGCCCCCGAAGAACAGGTGGGAACAGTAACAATTATTTTCGAAACAGAAATAAACAGCCATTGACGATCCCCAATAATTTTGGAAAAGGCTGAAAAGAGTGTCGCGAGGGCCAAATGATAAAAAAAACGGCCGAAA
Source organism: uncultured Bacteroidales bacterium (assembly GCA_946183915.1). GTDB lineage: Bacteria > Bacteroidota > Bacteroidia > Bacteroidales > P3 > Colimorpha. Next base: position 16,960 of record CAMHDJ010000037.1, read on the forward strand.
GAAAGTTTTCGGGGCCTTTCAATATTGGAACATGGTGAAAAGAGATTTTTCAATCCTCCAAAACAGTGAATTAAGGATATACCTATAGGACAAAACAAGCGGGCCCCGCGCTGACGCGCGGGGCCCGCAATTCATTTATACCAATCATAGATAAAAGATCTACTGGATCTCGCGAGCGAAGCGAGCAGGGGAACTCATGTATTGGCGGGCTCGTCCTTGTAGATGAGCGAGAAGATGTCTCTCAGTATGGGGTTGTCGCTTTGCGGAGGCGTGGCTGTGGAGGCGCCGGCGAGGAGGCGGCGCGCCTCGTCGAGGGCCGCCAGGTCGAGAGCGTCGGAGGCCAGCTGCACGTCGGTGATGACGCCACGCTCCTGGTCGACGCTGAGTTGCAGCTCCACCCCGCCCCAATCGAAGTGGGCGCTGCGCTGGGCACTGAAGGTGCGCCAGCTGCCGTAGAGCCATTCGTCGGAGGCGAAGCGGTCGTGGAGCGTCTTCACCTCGGGCGTCTTGATAACCTCCGCAAATTCGACATACTCCGACTGCCCGCAATACTCCGCCTCGAAGGCTTCCCTCAGCCTGGGAGCGATGCTCTCGGTGGTGATCGCCGCATTCAGGTCGGCCAGGTTCACCACCCGGCTCTGCACCGAGCTGACGCCGTGCTTCTGCAGCTTGGCGGGCTTGGGCTTGAGGTAGCGGGCCAGGTCCGACATATCGCCGCTGATGAGCAACGTGCCGTGGTGCAGGTCGTTATGTATCCCCTTGCTGAAGGCGTTGCCGCTGAATTTTCTATAAGTGGGGAGTGGGGAGTGGGTAGTGGACAGCACTTGACCTCGGCTGCTATCCACTACACACTCCCCACTATCCACGAGGATATCGTTGCGACCGCTGAGCTGGGTGTGCAAACCGAAGCTCTCCACCGCCCGCTGGATGACGCGGAACTGGCGCCCTTGGTCGTAGAGCGCCTTGGGCACCACGAAGCTGAAGTTGAGGTTGCCGTCGTCGTGGTAGACGGCGCCGCCGCCGGTCTTGCGCCGCATCAGGTAGCCGCCGTCGGCCAGCAGCGCCTCGAGGTTCACCTCGCCGTAGGGGTTCTGATTCTGCCCGATGACCACCGTGCGGCGGTTCTTCCACAGGTAGAGGACCACGGCGTCGGACTCGCGGCCGACGAGGTAGTTCTCGACGGCGATGTTCCAATAGGGGTTGGTCTGGTCGGAGACGATAAAGTGGAGGTGCATGGGGTAAGGTTTAAGGTTTAAAGTTTAAGGTTTTATAATGCATGATTGAGAATTGAGAAGTTAAGAAGTTAAAGACAATAGCGAATGATGAAAAGTGTGAACCAACTACTATCGTCTTAACTTCCAGCGAGCGAAGCGAACGATAACTTCTTAACTCCTTAACTCCTAAATGACTTTTAGGTACAGCTTAAAACTTATAACTCAATGTGAGGTAGTTGGGGGCCTGAGACAGGTGGTAGTTGCGGCGGGCGTAGCTGAACTCGAAGCGGCCGCGCCGCAGGCCCAGGCCGAACGAGAAGCCGCTGAGGTTGAAGGCGTCGATGCCCCGCATCTCGGCCGTCTGGCGCCAGCTGTAGCCCACGCGGGCGAAGAGCGAACTGCCGAGGTTGAGCTCGACGCCGACGAGGGTGTGCCGCATCAGGTTGTCGGCCACGCCGGCCAGCCAGCCCTCCTCGGTCACCTCGCCAGTGAAGGGGTCGGTGGTGGAGGTAGGGTTCAGGGGGTCGTCGTAGCGCAGGTTCCACCGCTGCAGCTCGGTGGCGGCGACGAACAGGCGGAAGGGGGCCCGCTTCAGCTTGTACGACAGCTCGGCGCTAAGCTCGAAGGGCAGCGACTCGACCGACTCGTCGAAGGTGATGATCTGCGCCCCGATGTTGCGGGCCATCAGCGTCGCCACCAGGGCACGGCTGTCGCTGACATAGCTGGCCGCCACGTCGAAGGCCACCGCCAGGGCGGTGTACCGCTCGTACTGCGACAGCACCGGCTTAAAGTTGGCACCCACCGAGAAGTTGCTGTCGAGCCACAGGCCCCAGCCGATGGTGAGGGCATAGTCGCCGGCCGTGAAGTCGCCCACGTGGTTCTCCTCCTCGTCGTACTCCTCGAAGCGGCCGTAGCCGACGTAGTGGAAGCCGAAGCTGACGGTACCGATGCGGTCGAAGGTGTGGGCGTAGGTCAGCGACCCCATGGAGCCGCCGCTGAACATCGGCACGAAACTCAGCACGCCGCTACCGCCCATCGTGGAGCGCAGCAGCGACGGGTTGTCGATGCCGACCGTCAGGTCGTCGCCGTAGAGGGCCAGGTAGTCCATCCCCAGGCCTGCGGTACGCGCCGTGCTGCTCAGGTCGAGCACCGTCAGCGTGTTCAGCCCCGCCACCTGGGCGTTGACAGAATTGAAAATTGAAAATTGAAAATTGAAAATTATGGCGCATGCTAACATACGCCATAATTTCCAATTATTCGAGCCAGAGGATTTCAATTTTCAACCTTCAGTTTTTATTTTTTCTTGTTACGCTCGTGGCGCATCAGGTGGCTGGGCTCGAGGGCCATGCGGTCGGTCTCGAGCAGGCTGGCGACACCCTCGTCCACGCGGCGCTTGGCCTCGCAGGCCTCGCAGTGGCAGTCCTCGTGGTACTCGCGCGGCTCGGTGTAGGTGGTGATGACACCCTCGAAGTTGCGCAGGATGACCTTGTCGGGGCTCTGCGAGATGACGTACTGGGGCATGACGGGCGTCTTGCCGCCGCCGCCGGGGGCGTCGACCACGAAGGTGGGCACGGCGTAGCCGCTCGTGTGGCCGCGCAGGTTCTCGATGATCTCGATGCCCTTGCTGACCGGGGTGCGGAAGTGCTCCAGACCCATGCTCAGGTCGCACTGGTAGATATAGTACGGACGCACGCGGTTGCGCACCAGCTCGTGCATGAGTTTCTTCATCACGTGGACGCAGTCGTTCACGCCGCGCAGCAACACCGTCTGGTTGCCCAGCGGGATGCCGGCATTGGCCAGACGGGCAAGAGCCTGCTCAGCCTCGGGGGTGAACTCGTTGGGGTGGTTGAAGTGGGTGTTGAGCCAGATGGGGTGGTACTTCTTCAGCATCTCGCACAGCTCGGGGGTGATGCGCTGCGGGCAGACCACGGGGGTGCGGCTGCCGATGCGGACGATCTCCACATGCGGGATGGCGCGCAGGCGCTGGATGATATACTCGAGCTTCTTGTCGCTGACCATCAGGGCGTCGCCGCCGCTGAGCAGCACGTCGCGCACCTGCGGGGTCTTCTCAATGTAGGCCAGGCACTTCTCGATGCGCTCGCTGGGGCTCTCGTCGTCCTTCTGGCCGGCGAAGCGGCGGCGTGTGCAATGGCGGCAGTACATGGAGCACATGTCGGTGATGAGGAACAGCACGCGGTCCGGATAGCGGTGGGTCAAGCCGGGAGCGGGCGAGTCTTCGTCTTCATGCAGCGGGTCGTTGAGGTCGGCGGGGGCGATGTTGCACTCGGCACCCTGCGGGATGGCCTGCCGGCGGATGGGGTCGAAGGGGTCGTTGGGGTCGATGAGGCTCAGGTAGTAGGGCGTGATAGCCATGCGGAACTTGGCCAGGGCCTTCTTGATGCCCTCGGCCTCGTCGGGCTCGAAGGTGAAATACTTGCTCAGCTCCTCGTAGGTCTCGATGCGGTTCTTCACCTGCCATTTCCAATCGTTCCACTCGGCGT
>CAMHDJ010000038.1 GCA_946183915.1 uncultured Bacteroidales bacterium
TGGAGGCTTCCGATAGCGAAGCGGAGAACGACCCACTCCGCGGGGTCGTCGGTGCGCAGCACCGATGCTGCGATCCGAAAACGCAGCCGAAAACAGCCGATTTAAGTTAATTTAAGTCAAAAAATTAGATCGTGCACGATCTAATTTGCACCTTTAAAACGTTCTAAACGAGACGTCTAGCACTTCGGAAGTGTGCAAACCATGCTGGAAAACTCGCAAAACGCTGACAGGGCAAGGGTTTTGCCCTGGTTTTAAGAGAGTCATCAGGGAGTCATCAGGGAGTCATCAGGTATTTGGCAGGTTGTCATGCCATTCTGAACGGGGTGGCAGACCGTCATGTCAGTATGTCAGTTTGGCACCTTTTTTGTGTGTCGTGGCAGTGTTCTGTGAGGGTGAAATGTTAAAATCAAATGCCTTCTGGGCTGAAAACCAATAGAAATGAGACTGAAAATAATTGCAACTACCACATTCTTCGCCCTTTTGGCGATGGGGAGCGCCTGCGGACAGGAGGTGCTGTCGCTCGACAGCTGCCGCGCACGGGCCCTGCGTGCCAATGCGGGCCTGAAGCAGGCCGAGATGAAGGTGGAGGAGACGGCGGCTCTGGAGCGCGTGGCCCTCTGGCAGATGCTGCCCAAGGTGACCGCCAACGGCGGCTACCTCTGGATGGAGAAGAGCGTCAATCTGCTCAGCCAGGAGCAGAAGGACCGGCTGAACCACCTGGGCGACAACGTCAGCAGCAGTGTGGGCCAGGCGCTGCACGACGAGCTGGACCCGCTGCCCGGCTTCGGTTCCACGGTGGCCGACGCCCTCTCGGAGGCCCTGGCGGGCAGCCGCTTGACGGCCGATGTGAACGCCATCGGCCAGGGACTCGTGTCCGACCTTGAGACCGACACCCGCCAGACGGGCGTCGGCATGGTGACCCTCACGCAGCCGCTCTATGCCGGCGGGAAACTGCGCGCCATGCACCGCACCGCCCAGCTGACCCACCGCCTGGCGGGCGTGGAGCTCGACCAGAAGCAGCAGGCCACCCTGCTGGCCGTCGACGAGGCCTACTGGCAGGTGGTCAGTGTGGCCTACAAGAAGCAGCTCGCCGAGCACTACGCCGCCCTGCTCGACACGCTGGAGCACCACGTGCAGCTCCTCGTCGAGGCCGAGATGGCCACCAAGGGCGACCTGGCCAAGGTGCGCGTGAAGCACAACGAGGCCCGTATGGACCTCACCAAGGCCACCAACGGCCTGCGCCTGGCCAAGATGCTCCTCGCCGAGCGCTGCGGCATGCCGCTGGCGGCCGACTTCGAGGTGAGCGGCATGGCCGGTGTCGGAGCGGCCGCGGCCGATGCTCCCGCCGTCGGCCTCACGGTCGCCTCGCTCCCGATGGACAGCGTGTGGCGGCGTCGGAGCGAGATGCAGATGCTCCGCCTGGCCGACAGCGTGGCGCAGCAGGGGGTGCGCGTGGCGGCCAGCGTGCTGAAACCCAACGTGGTTGCCACCGGAGGCTACCTGATTACCAACCCCAACCTCTTCGACGGCTTCCGCAACGAGTGGGGCGGCACGTGGATGGCCGGCGTGGTGGTCAATGTGCCCCTGGTGCATCCGGCGGGCATCTATGCCATCAAGGCCGCCAAGGCCAAGCGCCGCGAGGTGGCCTACCAGACCCAGGAGGCCGCCGACCTCATCGCCCTGCAGGTGAACAAGTTGCAGTGCGAGTTGGAGCTGGCCTACAAACAGCTGGTCGAGGCCGAGAGCAACCTCGACGCCGCCGAGGACAACCTGCAGCTGGCCCAGGAGAGCTTCAGCACCGGCACCTGCAGCAGCAGCGACCTCATGGCGGCCCAGACCGCCTGGATGAAGGCCGAGAGCGAGGTGATCGACGCCCGCATCGGCATCGAGATGGGCAAGGTCTACCTCGACCAGGCCCTCGGCAAGTGAGAACGAGGAACAATGAATGTTGAACATTGAACGTAAGAAACTGATATGAAAGAGACAAACAAATCGTTGCTGGCGGGCCTGGCGGTGGTGATCGCCACGGTGGCGCTGGTGGGCTTGGTGGGCCTGCTGGCCATCCATCCGCAGAAAGAGATCGTCGCCGGCGAGGCCGATGCCTCGGAGTACCGCGTGAGCAACATGGTGCCGGGCCACATCGACACCATCTACGTCCACGAAGGGGCGCGTGTGCGCAAGGGCGACACCCTGGCCCATATAGCCAGCGCCCAGGTCGACGCCAAGATGCTGCAGGCCGAGGCTGCCCGCAGCGCCGCCAGCGCACAGAGCCGCAAGGCCCAGGGAGGCGCCCGACGCCAGCAGGTGGAGATGGCCCGACAGGTGTGGGAGAAAGCCAAGGCGGCCGAGGAGGTCTACGGCAAGAGCTACGAGCGCGTGAAGGCCCTGAAGGAGAAAGGGGTCGTCGCCCAGCAGAAACTGGACGAGGTGGAGGCCCAGTACAAGGTGGCGCAGGCCGACTGTGCCGCCGCCGAACAGCAGTACCTCATGGCCCGCGAGGGCGCTCAGAGCGAGGACATCGCGGCGGCAGCGGCCCTGGTGGGCCAGGCCGGCGGCGCCGTGGCCGAGGTGCAGAGCTACCTCGACGCCAGCTATCTCACCGCCCCCTGCGACGGCGAGGTGGTGGAACTCTTCGCCAAAGTGGGCGATCTCATCGGCACTGGCAGCCCCGTGGCCAGCGTGCTCGACATGGACGACGCCTGGTTCTACTTCGCCGTGCGCGAGGACCGCCTGGGCGACCTCGCCACCGGCTCCACCGTACAGGTGCGCATTCCCGCCCTCGGCGAACAGACCTACCCCTGCACCGTGCGCCGCATCCAGGCCATGGCCAGCTACGCCACCTGGCGCTCCACGAAGCTCAACGGGCAGTACGACGTCAAGTCCTTCGACGTCAAGGTGGTGCCCCAGGGCCGCATCGAGGGTCTCAAGCCCGGCATGACCGCCATACTCTGCCAGTAATCCGCTATGCTCTACAGGGTCATACACAGAGAGTTGCGCCGCATGGTGCTCCAGCCCCGCTACCTGATCATCCTCACGCTGGGCGCTGTCTTCTCGTTCCACTTCTTCGCCACCATGACGAGCGAAGGGCAGCCGCAGGATTTGCCGGTGGCGGTGGTCGACCTCGACGGCACCTACCTCTCGCGGCGCCTCTGCCACGAGCTGGACGCCACCCAGGCCGTCCGTGTGAAGGCCGTCTACACCAGCCACACCGAGGCCCGGCAGGCCATGCAGCGCGGCGAGGTGTTCGCCTTCTACGAGATACCCGCGGGCACCTACAACGAGGTGCTTCAGTTCCGCTCGCCCCATTTCGTGCTCTACACCAACCAGTCCTACCTTCTGGCAGGCTCGCTGAGCTACCGCCAGCTGGCCACCATGGGCAAGCTGGCTGCCGGCGCCGTGCAGCGCGAAGTGCTGCGCAAGAAGGGCGTCGACGAGCAGCAGATCATGGGCCTCATCCAGCCCGTCGCCCTCGAGACCCACGCCGTGGGCAACGCCAAGGCTAACTATCAGGTCTACCTCATGACCACTCTCATCCCCGGCATCATCGCCCTGATGGCCATGCTCCACACCGCCTACGTCATCGGCCGCGAGCGGCAGGAGCGCACCGTCCGCTCCTGGATGCGCAAGGCCGGCGACAACGTCCTCGTGGCATTCCTGGGCAAGATGCACCCCTACACCTTCCACTACACCTTCCTCCTCCTCGTGGCCGAAATCGTTATGTACGGACCCATGCACTTTCCTATGGCTGGAAGCTGGCCCCTGCTGATGCTGCTCTCGCTGCTGCTGGTCTTTGCTGCGCAGAGCGCCGGCTGCTTCCTCATGGGATGCGTGCCCGATCCTTCGGTGGCGATGAGCCTCACCTCCGCCTACGGCACCCTGGCATTCACCATGTGTGGCTTCTCCTTCCCGGTCGACGCCATGCCCCTGCCCATGCAGGCCTTCAGCCTCCTCTTCCCGCTGAGGCACTACTTCCTGGCCATGCGCGACGTCACCCTCTTCGGCAATGGCCTCGCCGTCTGCTGGCCTCAGGTCTGCATTCTGGTCGCCTTCTGGCTTCTGCTGCTCGTCGGTGCCGCCATGTTCGGCCGTCAGTATGAAAGGAGGGTCGCATGTTGAAGAGCATTGCCTCCAACCTCCACGATATCTGGGACGTCCTCTCGGCCGAGGTGCGGCGTGTCTTCAGCGACAAGACCACCCTCGTCATCTTCTTCCTTGCCACCGTCGTCTACCCTCCCCTCTACTTTTATATATATCACCTCGAGGCCCTCCACGAGATGCCTGTGGCGGTGGTAGACCTTTCGCGCAGCGACGCCTCCAAGCGCTTCGTGCACAAACTGGACGCCACCCCGGAGTTGACCGTGGCCTGCCGCTGCACCACCCTCCCCGAGGCCGAGCGTCTACTCGCTGACCACACCGTCAAGGCCATCTTCCTCCTGCCGCATGACTACGGCTCTGCGCTCGCTCAGAACCAGACCGCCCATGTCACTTGCTTCAGCGACATCAGCTCCTTCCTCTACTACAAGAATGCCCTTCTGGGCGGCAGCAACGTTCTCCTCGACGAGATGCACACCATAGAGCTGCACCACCAATCCACCGAAGGCATCACCGGCCAGCAGGCCGAGGTGCAGGTGCAGCCTGTGGCCTACGACGACGTCAAGCTCTTCAACCCCACCGGGGGCTACGCATCCTACTTCATCCCTGCCCTGCTCCTCCTGGTGGTGCACCAGACCCTCTTCTTCGGCATCTGTGTACTCTGCGGCGACGCCAACGAGAACCGCCGTGCCCTGCACCTCATCCCGGCCCGGCTCCGCGGACGATCCATCTACCGTGTCACCCTCGGCCGGCTTCTCTGCTTCCTCCTCATCTACATTCCCATCTCTCTGTTCGACCTTTGGATCATGCCCCGCATCTTCGGTCTGCCGCAACTTGGCAGCGCTGTCGACATCATCCTCTTCCTCCTGCCGTTCATATTGGCCACCACTTGCTTCGCCATGACCTTCGGCAACCTCTTCTCCCGCCAGCGCATGAGCACCCTTCTCTGCTGCCTCTTCTTCTCGGTCATCCTCTTCTTCCTCAGCGGTCTCGTGTGGCCACAGAGCAACATGCCCCCCTTCTGGCTGGCTTTCTCCTACCTCTTCCCCTCCACACCCGGCATCGAAGGCTTCGTTCGCATCTCCTCCATGGGGGCAACCCTGTCCGAAGTGCGTGGCGAATATCTGGCTCTCTGGGTACAGTCCACGGTCTATTTCATCACCTCCTACCTCTCCCTCCGGTTCATCAAAAGGTACAGAAAATGAGACTCTTTCATATTCGGTAGCTCCTATGTCGGAAATTATACGTAATTTTGCACCATGAAACCGGACTTCCGAAAGAACTCCCACGGTCCCTTTCGCTCCTGGATGGCGATAGGCTCCCAGTTGCATCCCTACCGCATCGGGCGGGCACTGCTGTTGACCCTTGTTTCCACCATCATTCTTTCGGGTGTGATGGCCATCGGCACCATCGACCCAGACACCCATGACCTCGAGCAAGGGGCACATCTGCCCTACATGATTGTGTTCAACCTGATGATTTTCGGTGTGCTGTACCTCTACAACTTCCGCCTCCTGCGGATGCGCATGAAGGGCGCGTGGCTGCTGGTGGCCTCGCTGGGCGGCTCGCTGCTGATGACGGCTGCCTTCTCAGTGCCCGCCTGGTGGCTCGAAGGTGCCATCTACGGCACCCACTTCAACAACCTGATGGTCACCATGGCCGTCAACGGTACGACGGCGCTGATCGCATCGCTCATCTCGCTGCTGCTGCACAACGTCACCCTGCACCAGCAGGCGTTGCTCGAGAACGAGCACCTGCAGAACGAGAACCTGCGCATCCACCACGAGACGCTGGAACGGCAGGTGTCGCCCCATTTCCTCTTCAACAGCCTCAATGCCCTCGACGCCCTGATCGCCACCGACCCCGCCGCCGCCCACCGCTACCTGCAGCAACTGGCCGCCATCTACCGCTATGTCCTCCAGGAGCGGGCCGTCGTCAGCCTGGCCGACGAGCTGGCCTTCTGCCGCTCCTACATGGAGATGATGCAAACACGCTATGGCCACGACGCCCTCCGCATCGAGGAGCGGATCGACCCCGCCCTCCTCGGCTGCCAACTGCCCGCCATCAGCCTCCAACTTTTGGTCGAGAACGCCATCAAGCACAACGTCATCACCCCGCGCCGCCCGCTGACGGTGACCATCGTCTCGGCCGGCGAAAGCCTGACCGTCTCCAACCCCAAGCAACCCAAGGAGGACGAAAGCCACCCCGACGTCGGCCTGGGCCTGCCCAACCTCAGCCAGCGCTACCGCCTCCTGACCGGCAGGGACATCACCATCCGCGACGACGGCCAGACCTTCAGCGTCGAGATACCGCTCATCAAGAGCGCCGAATTCTCCAATCACCAGTCAACAACCGCACAACATGTATAGAATCCTGATTATCGAAGACGAGGCCATCGCTTCGCAGCACCTCAGCAAACTGCTCAAAGAAGTCGTCGACCAGCCGACGGCCATCACCGTTGTGCAGACGGTGGAGGAAGGCGTCTCCATGCTTTCGACACTGCAGTGGTGGATGGTCTTCATGGACATCCACCTGGCCGACGGGCTGGCCTTCCGCATCTTCGACCGCGTCCAGCCCCGCTGTCCCGTGGTATTCACGACCGCCTACGACCAGTACGCCCTCGACGCCTTCCGCGCCGGCGGCTACGACTACCTCCTCAAGCCCATCGACCCCGACGACCTGCGCCGCGCCATCCGCAAATGCGGAAAGTGGAAAGATGAAAGTGGAAAGATGAAACTGGAAAACGATGCTACGCAGGACGGCGACAGCTCACTCTCCACTCTCCACTCTCCACCCTCCCATCGCCACCCGCTACCGCACCCACTTCCTCATCCCCACGCGCGACAAGCTCATCCCCATCGAGGTCAAGCAGATTGCCTACTTCTACCTCGAGGACAAGATCACCCGCGCTGTCCTCTTCGACGGCCGGAAGCAGATCGTTGACCGCCCGCTCGACAGCATCATGGAATACCTCGACCCCACCTGTTTCTTCCGAGCCAACCGCCAGTACATCGTGTCTCACGACGCCATCCGCGAGATCGGCTTCTGGCCCGCCTCCAAGCTGGTGCTCACCCTCGTCGTCGACACCCCGGAGCGCATCATCATCAGCAAGGCCCGCACGTCGGAATTCAAAGACTGGTACACGCAATAATTTTTAACGGCGAATTACTCGAATTACTCGAAGCTACGCAGACTGCTTTGCTTTCAGTTGGTTGTGCGAATTACTCTAATGCTTGCACAGCCCCTTAATTCCATAAAGTCTCTGACCTTAATTCGAGTAATTCGCCCCCAATCAACCTGCGTAGCTTCGAGTTCTTCGAGTCATTCGCCGTTTTATCAAAATTAAGTAAATTTAGGTTAAAAAATTAGATCGTGCACGATCTAATTTGCACCTTTAACTATTTCTAAACGAGACTTCTAGCACTTTGAAAGTGTGCAAACCATGCTGGAAAACTCGCAAAACGCTGACAGGGCAAGGATTTTGCCCTGGTTTTAAGAGAGTCATCAGGGAGTCATCAGGGAGTCATCACGGAGCCACCTAGGAACCATGGGCTTTTTCGAGGGGTGGACTTCCCCATGTCCTCTGTATGGATCGTCCCCCCACCCCTGCCCCTCCACAGGGAGGGGATGGCTGGCGCAGAACAGGGCGGGAACGGTCGGTGCAAAACAGGACAATCTTCGTCCCCTCCCGGGGGAGGGGCAAGGGGTGGGGGCTGATAAAATATCCCCCTCCAAAAATCAGAAGAATACCACCCCGGCGACGGCGGCGAGGAGGATGAGGAGGATGGGATTGGAACGGCGCCGCAGCGAGAGGGCGAAGACGACGGCGAAGATGGCCAGCCGGAGGAGCGTGGAGCGGAGGTCGGCGTCGAAGAGCGTGGCCACGTCGGCCGGGCGTTGCAGGCCGAATTCGGTGCAGAAGAGCGAGAGGGCCGCGGCGGCGACGAGGCCCACGACGGCCAGTCGGAGGGTGTGCATGGCCGAGCCGACGGCGGCCACGGTGCGGTGGGCCGCGAGCCAGCGGCCGACGCTGACGACGAGCACCACGGGCACGGCCACCACGGCCAGCGACGCCAGCAGGGCCCCGCCGACGGCGGCCCACTGCGGGTAGCCGGCCGAGAGCACCGCCGTGTAGCCCGCATAGGTGGCGGTGTTGATGCCGATGGGGCCCGGAGTCATCTGGCTCACGGCCAGCAGGTCGGTGAACTCGGCCGCCCCGATCCAGTGGTGGTGGTCGACCACCTCGTTCTGTATCAGCGCGATCATCGAGTAGCCGCCCCCGAAGGTGAAGGCCCCGATGAGGAGAAAGGTGACGAAGAGCTGAAGGAATAACATGGGGAATGCGGTGTTAAGGGTTTGAGGGTCAGTGGCGTGCGACGAGAGAATAGAGATAGCCGGCCGCGATGGCGGCGAGGACTATGAAGATGGGGTTGACGCCGAGGAGCCAGATGAGCAGCGCGCTGACGATGGGTATCCAGCAGTTGCGCCAGCCGACGCCCGCCGTGCGGGCCATGCGGAACACCGGCGCCGCGATGAGCGCCACCACCGCCGGCCGCAGGCCCTGGAAGAGGCTGTCGACCCAGGGCGTGGAGCGGAAGGCGCGGAAGAACAAGGCCAGCAGCAGGATGAAGACGATGGGCATCAGGATGTTGCCCACGATGGCCGCCGCGGCGCCCCGCAGGCCCCGCAGACGGTGGCCGGCAAGGGCCGCCATGTTGACCGCAAAGACCCCCGGCATGGTTTGCGCCAGGGCCACCTGGTCGAGGAATTCGGCGTCGGTGAGCCAGCCGTGCCGGTCCACCAGTTCGCGCTCCATCAGCGGGATCATCGCGTAGCCGCCGCCGATGGTGAAGGAGCCTACTTTAAAAAAACTCCAAAATATGTCACAATATTTTGCCATAAGGTGCGTTATTGATAGATTGATAACTGAAAAGTATATATAAATATTGTGTTATGAACAATCTTTTCTTCGTCGTATTCATGGTCTTCGTGATCGTCATGCTGGCGTTGGACCTCTTTGTTTTCCACAAGAAAGACCACGTGGTGACGGCCGGTGAGGCCGCCCGCCAGACACTGATGTGGGTGGGCCTGGCCATGGGCTTCGCGGCGCTGCTCTATTTCCACGCCGAGTGGGTGCACGGACGCAGTGTGGACGACTTTGCCTCCCTGGCCGAACTCAACGCCTACCGCCACGAGACGGCCATGCAGTTCCTCTCCGGCTACTTCCTCGAGGAAAGCCTCTCGATCGACAATATCTTTGTGATGATCATGATCTTCGTCAGCTTCGGCATCAAAAAGGAATACTACCACCGGGTGCTCTTCTGGGGCATCTTCGGCGCCATCGTGCTGAGGTTCATCTTCATCTTTGCCCTCGGAGCGCTGGTGACCAAGTTCTCGTGGCTGCTGGCGGTGTTCGGTATCATATTGATCTACAGCGGTGTCAAGATGTTCCGTCCGAAAAGCGACGAGCATATCGACACCTCGAACCATCCCGTGGTCAAGTTCGCCTCGAAGCACTTCCCCGTGACCCAGCAGAGCTACGGGCACGACTTCTTCCACAAAGACGAAAGGGGCCGGAGGCTGATGACGCCGCTCTTCCTGGTGCTGCTGGTCATCGAGTTCTCGGACATCATCTTCGCCGTCGACAGCATCCCGGCGGTCTTCTCGGTCACCACCGACCCGGTGATCGTCTACACCTCCAACATCTTCGCCATCATGGGCCTCCGAAGCCTCTTCTTCCTGCTGAGCGACATCGCCGACCGCTTCTGGCTGCTGCACTACGGCCTCGGAGCGCTGCTTTGCTTCATCGGCTTGAAGATGATCGGGGGCGAGTTCTTCGACTTCCACATGTCGACCATCGCCTCGCTGATGGTCATCCTGGGCATCCTCGTGGTGAGCGTCACCCTGTCGATGCTGATCAAAAAACCTGTCAAGAATGAAAAAGCTGATCTTCGCAACCAACAATAAACACAAGGTCGAAGAGGTGCGTGCCGCGCTGCAGGGCGTGGTGCAGATCGTCACCCTCGAGGAGGCGGGTCTGCACGGCGAGATCCCCGAGACGGCCGATACCCTCCAGGGCAACGCCCTACAGAAGGCTCAGTGGGTCTGGGATCGAACCCACACCCCCTGCTTCGCCGACGACACAGGCCTCGAAGTGGAGGCCCTGGGCGGCGCCCCGGGTGTCTACTCCGCCCGTTACGCCGGCGAACACTGCTCGTTCGACGACAACATCGACAAGCTTTTGGCCGCCCTCGACGGCAAGGAGAACCGGCGGGCCTGCTTCCGCACGGTGATCTGTCTGCTGCCCGAAAACCGCTGCTTCGAGGGCCGAGTGGACGGTCAGATCCTCACCGAGCGCCACAGCAATGGCGAGGGCTTCGGCTACGATCCGGTCTTCATGCCCGACCGCTTCGCTGTGAGCTTCGCCGAGATGCCCCTCGAGGTGAAGAACCGCATCAGCCACCGTGGCCTGGCCGTGAAGCAACTCGTCGAATATCTCAAGGCCAACCAGTGATCAACCCTAACCCCCTACAGCCATGAAACAGGTCATACCCGTCCGGATTGAAAGCGGCATGTCGCAGAGCGGCAGCTGTATACTCATGCTGCAAGAGACCACGGGCGAGCGTCAGGTGCCTGTAGTCATCGGCCGGAGCGAGGCACAGAACCTCCTCTTGGCCCTCGACCCTGCCGCCAGTGGCAAGATACGCCGCCCGATGACCCACCAGCTCATGCTCAACATCATGGACACCTATGGCCTCAGCCTGCGCCAGGTGACCATCGACCGCGTGCTTGAGGGTGTCTTCTTCGCCACGCTGCATCTCACCGACGGCTTCAACGACAAGCAACTCGACAGCCGCACTACCGACGCCGTTACGCTGGCGCTCCTCTGCCATGCCCCCATTCTGATGGACGAAGGTGTGCTTGAGGAGGCGGGAGTGAGGATGGAGAGTGCGCGTCGGTCGGACGACACGCCGCCGAGCCTGGAGGAACTGGAGGAAGAACTGCGCCGCTGCGAGGACTGCGAGGACTACGAGCGTGCGGCCGAGATACAACAGAGGATCGACCAAATGAAAGCCCGGCAATGATGGCCCGTCTGCGTCCATACGTTCTACCCGTGGCCATACTACTTGGCCTCCTGCTGCACCGCTGGTGCGCACAGTGGGCCTTTCTGGTACCATTCTTGATCTTCACCATTCTTTTACTCACCTTCTGTGCCGTCGACCTGCGGCGTCTCCGCCTCACGATGCTCGACTTGTGGCTGATGCTCTTCCAGGTGGTTGTGAGCGGAGTCAGTTACCTCGTCGTCAAACTCTTGGGCGGGAACGACATCGTGGCCGAAGGAGTCCTCATCGGGGTTCTTTGCCCCGTGGCCTCGTCGGTGGCCGTGGTGGCCTGCATGCTGGGTGCCAACCGCGAGACGGTGACCACCTACACCATCGCCGGCAACCTCATGGTGGCGCTGGTGGCGCCGGTGGTCTTCACGCTGCTGGGGCACCATCCGGAGATGGGCCTGGTGCAGGGTTTTCTGCTCATGCTGGGCAAGATCGCCTCCACGCTGGCCCTCCCCTTCTTCATTGCCCTGGCGTTGCAGCTATGGTGGCCGAAGGCCAACGCCACAGTGGCACGCTTCAACATGCTGGGCTTCTACCTTTGGGCGGCGGCTCTCTTCCTGACCCTGGGGCAGACGATCGACTTCATCTTCCTTCACGGCCAAGGCCATTGGGGCACCATTGCCTGGCTGGCAGGCCTGGCGCTGCTGTTCTGCATCGTGCAGTTCAGCGTGGGTCGGCGCCTGGGACGCCGCTATGGCGACCGCATCGGCGGCGGACAACTCCTGGGACAGAAGAATTCCGGTTTCGGCATCTGGATGGCCAACACCTTCCTTTTGCCGCTGACCTCGGTATTCTTGGCCTTCTACAGCATCTACCAAAACATATTCAACGCCTGGCAAATGGCCAGGATGAAAAAGAGACAATGATCAAAGCAGCCTTCTTCGACATCGACGGCACCCTGCTCAGCTTCGAAACTCACCGCGTTTCGGAGGGCACGGTGCGCGCCTTCGAAACCCTGCACCGCCACGGTGTGCGCACGTTCATCTCGAGCGGCCGCCCGAAGGTGCTCATACCGCCGATGCCCATCGGCTTCGACGGCTACATCACCATGAACGGGGGCCTGGTGTTCACCCCCGAGGAGACCCTCTTCTCGAACCCCATTCCCCGCAGCGACAGCGAGGCGTGGGTCGACTTTGCCAAGCAGAACCGCCTCTGCACCATGGTCTTCACGCGCGAGCACATGTACGCCTCGCAGCTCAATGCCGCCGGCGAGCAGATCCGCCAGCAGCTGGAGTTCGAGATGCCTCCGGTGGTAGACATCGACGCCTTCCGGCAGCACGAGGCCTACCAGCTCATCGCCCTCATGCCAGCGAGCCTGGACGCGCAGGTGGCCTCGCTCCTGCCCCACTGCCGCCTGCCCCGCTGGCACCCGGCCTTCACCGACATCGTGGCCCACGGCAACAGCAAGGCCATCGGCATGGAGGCCATCTGCCGCCGCTTCGGCATACGGCAGGAGGAAACCCTTGCCTTCGGCGACGGAGGCAACGACATCGAGATGCTCCAATGGGCCGGCATCGGGGTGGCCATGGGCAACGCCGCCGACAGCGTGAAACAACATGCCGACATGGTCACCACCACCGTCGACGAAGAGGGCATCGAGCACACCATCAACCAACTCTTCCCATGAAAGACACCGCCCAAGAACTCGAAGAGGCCCGCCGCCTGCTGGCCAGCTACCAGGACCTGACGGTCGACCAAGAGGACGACGACGCCTTCGTGGCCCGCGGCAACGGCTTCTGCGACCGCAAGTACAGCGACGACTTCCTCCAGCTGCGCATTGCCCAGCTCACGGCCCGCGTGGCCGAACTCGAGGCCCGCGGCAGCCACGCACCGCACGATCCCAATGTGTGAAAATCCTAATACAAATTATATTATATGAAGCAAAGAGAGAATTTCGGCTCCAAACTGGGCATCATCATGGCTACCGCCGGATCGGCGCTCGGACTGGGCAATATCTACCGTTTCCCGTGCGAAGCCGGCGCCAACGGCGGCGGCGCCTTCCTGATCGTCTACCTGGCCATCGCACTCGTGATCGGCACCCCGCTGATGATCTCGGAGTTCGTCATCGGACGCCGCTCTCACAGCAACCCCATCGGCGCCTTCCGCCTGCTGAGCGGCAAGCGCAACGTGTGGCCCGTGGTGGGCTACCTCGGCGTGCTCTGCGCCTTCCTCATCCTGGCCTTCTACACCACCGTGGCCGGCTGGACCCTCGGCTACCTGGGCAAGAGCGTGGCCAACCACTTCGCCGGGCAGGACCTCGGCCAGATCCAGGCCCAGTTCACCGCCTTCACCAACCACCCCTGGCTGCCCCTGCTTTGCCAGATGCTCTTCCTCGCCATGACGGCCTTCGTGGTGGCACGCGGCGTGAAAAACGGCATCGAGCGCTGGAGCAAGATCCTCATGCCGATGCTGCTGGTCATCATGGTGGTGCTCTGCGTCAAGTCGCTCACCCTCAGCGGCGCCGGCGACGGCCTGCGCTTCCTCTTCCGGCCCGACTTCTCGAAGATCGACGGCCACGTGCTCATCAGCGCCCTCGGCCAGAGCTTCTTCTCGCTCTCCATCGGCATGGGCGCCCTGATCACCTACGGCTCCTACATCGGCAGCAAGGACAACATGACCTCCAGCGCCGTCAGCGTGGTGCTGGCCGACACGCTGGTGGCCGTCCTGGCCGGCGTCATCATCTTCCCCGCCGCCTTCACCTTCGGCATCCAGCCCGAAGCCGGCGCCTCGCTGGCCTTCACCACCCTGCCCATGATCTTCCAGCAGATGACCGGCGGCTACATCTTCTGCCTCCTCTTCTTCCTCCTGCTGGTGATCGCCACCCTCACCTCGACCATCTCGCTGCTCGAGGTCATCGTGGCCGCCCTGAGCGAGGAGCTTCAGATCTCGCGCACCAAGGCCGCCATCGTCGGCGCCCTCGGCACCGCCGTCATCGGCCTGCTGGCCACCCTCAGCTTCCGCGACGGAAGCTCCCTGCTGGTCGGCGGCAAGACCGTCTTCGACCTGCTCGACCACCTCACTGCAAGCTACTTCATGCCCATCGGCGGACTGCTGATCGTCCTCTTCGTGGGGTGGAAAATGAAGCGCGCCGACGTGATGGACGAGCTCACCAACGGCGGCAGCCTCCGTGCCGGCATACGTCGCGGCATCTACCTCATTATCCGCTACCTGGCTCCTGTGGCCATCGGCGTCATCTTCGTCAGCCAGCTGGTGCGCCTCTAGCCCCGCCGGGCACGACCGACCGAGGGGCCGGGAGCAGGGCGTGCTCCCGGCCCCTTTTTCATGTGCCTCTCCACGGGGTCTCCACCCCTCCGAAACGCCCATGGTTCCTAGGTGGCTCCGTGATGACTCCCTGATGACTCCCTGATGACTCTCTTAAAACCAGGGCAAAATCCTTGCCCTGTCAGCGTTTTGCGAGTTTTCCAGCATGGTTGACACACTTTCGGAAGGTCAAACGTCTCGTTCTGAATGTTTTAAATGTGCAAATTAGATCGTGCACGATCTAATTTTTTAACCTAATTTTACTTAAATTTATTATAACGGCGAATTACTCGAAGAACTCGAAGCTACGCAGGTCGCTAGGTTATCTTTTTGTTTTGCGAATTACTCGAATGCTTGCGCAGACCATTCGAGTAATTCGCTGAAACCAGCCTGCGTAGCATTCGAGTAATTCGCATAATTCGCCGTTATAAAAGCCTGCGTAGCTTCGAGTAATTCGAGTAATTCGCCGTTAAAATCCATGTGTAGAATGGGGTGTTCTCCGCCTCGCCCTCCTGTCGGCATGGTGCCCATCCCCCACCCGGCGGCCCACCTTGGCGATGTTCCGGCGGTGGCAGGCTGTCAGGATCAGGGCATTGGAACGGGTACTCACTAAAAATGGTGAGAAAAATTTGTTAAAAAGCCTTTGAAATCAAATTTATTTCGTATATTTGTGGCGTCATACATGGGTGAATTGTCCGTGTATGTAATTGATAATTAATAGAATAAATATAATATTAATCCTAAAAAAGTCACATCTATGACAAAAGTAAAATCTCTGGCTGACCTGAAAGCCATGCGCGAAAAGCTGCAGTCCAACCTCGACGTGCGCGAGAAGGCTGAGCATCCCGAGAGCCTGGTGCAGATCAAGGTCGCAATGGCCACGTGCGGTATCGCCGCTGGTGCCAAGCAGGTAATGGAACACATGATGCAGAAAGCCGATGAGCTCCACATCCCCGCCGTCTTCACGCAGACCGGCTGCATGGGCTACTGCCACGCCGAGCCTACCCTCGAGGTGCGCGTCCCCGGCAAGGACCCCATCGTCTTCGGCCACGTCGACAATAACCGCGCCGACGAGATCCTCACCAAGTACGTCCAGCAGGGCGAGCTTGTCGAGGGCATCATCCCTGTGAACTACGAAACGATTGACAAGTAAAACGGTTTAATGTTTACGGTCAACGGTTTGAAGATAGTGACGCAACAAGTCTTCCTTCTTAAACCTTAAACCTTAAACCTTAAGCCTTAAACCAAATAGAAACATGGCAAAATACAAAATGCATATCCTGATCTGCGGCGGTACCGGATGTAAATCCAGCAACAGCCTCCAGATCATCGACAATTTCCATAAGATACTCGCCGAGAAAGGCCTGCAGGACGACGTGCAGGTCATCAAGACCGGTTGCTTCGGCTTCTGCGAGAAGGGCCCCATCGTGAAGATCATGCCCGACAACACGTTCTACACCCAGGTGAAGCCCGAGGACGTGGAGCGCATCGTCAACGAGCACATCATCAAGGGCCGTAAGGTTCCCGAGCTGCTCTACACCAACCCCGAGAACAAGGAGCACGTCAGCGACTCGAAGCACATGGACTTCTACCGCAAGCAGATCCGTATCGCCCTGCGCAACTGCGGCTTTGTGGATCCCGAGAACATCGAGGAGAGCATCTCCCGTGGCGGCTACGAGGCCCTGGCCAAGTGCTTGACCGAGATGACCCCGCAGCAGGTCATCGACGAGATCACCAAGAGCGGCCTCCGCGGCCGTGGCGGCGCCGGCTTCCCCACCGGCGTGAAGTGGGGTCTCTGCGCCAAGAACCAGGCCGACCAGAAGTACATCATCTGCAACGCCGACGAGGGCGACCCCGGTGCCTTCATGGATCGTTCCATCCTCGAGGGTGACCCCAACAGCATCGTCGAGGCTATGGCCATCGGTGGCTACGCCATCGGCGCCAGCAAGGGTCTCGTGTACATCCGTGCCGAGTATCCCCTGGCCATCGACCGTCTGAAGATCGCCATCAACCAGGCCCGCGAGTACGGCCTCCTCGGTGAGGACATTCTCGGCACTGGCTTCAACTTCGACATCGAGCTCCGCTACGGTGCCGGTGCTTTCGTCTGCGGCGAAGAGACCGCCCTTATCCACTCCATGGAAGGCAAGCGCGGCGAGCCCACCCTGAAGCCCCCATTCCCCGCTGTGCGCGGCTATATGGACAAGCCCTCGAACGTGAACAACGTCGAGACCCTGGCCAACATCCCCGTCATCATCACCAAGGGCGCCGACTGGTTCCGCACCATCGGCACCGAGAAGTCGCCCGGAACCAAGGTGTTCGCCCTGGCCGGCCAGATCAACAACGTGGGTCTGATCGAGGTCCCGATGGGTATCACCCTGCGTGAGATCATCTACGAGATCGGCGGAGGCATCAAGGACGGCCGCGAGTTCAAGGCCGTGCAGACCGGTGGCCCCTCCGGCGGCTGCCTCACTGCCAAGCACCTCGACACCGAGATCGACTACGACAGCCTCGTGGCTGCCGGCTCGATGATGGGCTCCGGCGGTATGGTCGTCATGGACGAGACCTCTTGCATGCCTGCTATCGCCAAGTTCTATCTGGAGTTCACCTGCGAGGAGAGCTGCGGCAAGTGCAGCCCCTGCCGCATCGGTAACAAGCGCCTCTGCGAGCTGCTTGAGAAGATCACCAACGGCAACGGCACGATGGACGACCTCTACGCCCTGCGCAACCTGGCCGCCGTCATCAAGGACAGCGCCCTCTGCGGCCTCGGCCAGACCTCGCCGAACCCCGTCCTCTCCACCCTCGACAACTTCTGGGATGAGTATGTGGAGCACGTCGTGGACAAGAAGTGCCGCGCCGGCGTCTGCAAGAAGCTCATGCAGTATGTCATCGACCCCGAGAAGTGCATCGGTTGCGGCAAGTGCGCCAAGAACTGCCCCGCCGAGACCATCACCCGCACCGACTACATCGCTCCCGGCCACAAGCTGGCTTCGATGGTCATCGGTCAGGACAAGTGCGTCAAGTGCGGTGCCTGCTACCAGAACTGTAAGTTTGGTGCCATCTCGATTAAATAAAATAATAATGTGTGAGTGCGTGAAAGTGTGAATGCGTTAGTAACGCTGCGCAAGCCACTAACACAATAACGCAAAAACGCATTAACGAAATATCAAAGAAATGATCAACGTAACGATAGATAATAAAGCGATCCAGGTCCCCGAAGGCACCACCATCCTGAAAGCTGCCCGCATGGCCGGTATCGACATCCCGACGCTCTGCTACTTCGAGCTCGACGGAATGAAATTTGAGAACAAACCTGGCGGATGCCGCGTCTGCATGGTCGAGGTGACCAAGGACTTCAACGGCAAGCCCCGCCGCAACCTGGCTCCCGCCTGCGCCACCGACTGCGTGGAAGGCATGGAGGTGCTCACTGCCTCGCCCCGCGCCCTCAACGCCCGCAAGACCGTCCTCGAGCTGATCCTCAGCGACCACCCGAACGACTGCCTCCAGTGCGAGAAGAGCGGCGACTGCGAGCTGCAGAGCCTCGCCGTCCGCATGGGCATCCGCGAGATCCCCTTCAAGGGCGAGCAGAGCCACTATGAGAAGGACACCACCCTCAGCGTCTACCGCGACATGGACAAGTGCGTCTACTGCCGCCGCTGCGAGGAGATGTGCAACAAGTTCCAGAGCGTGGGCGCCCTGAGCGGCGTCAACCGCGGCTTCCCCTCGGTGGTGGCTCCCGCCTTCGAGCAGAAGCTCGGCGACAGCTCGTGCGTCAACTGCGGCCAGTGCGTCCAGGTGTGCCCCGTGGGTGCCCTCACCCTCGTGGACAACATCAACGACGTGCGTAAGGCCCTCGCCGACCCCACCAAGAAGGTCGTCGTGCAGACCGCTCCCGCCGTCCGCGTCGCCCTCGGCGAAGAGTTCGGCATGGAGCCCGGCACCATCGTCACCGGCAAGATGGCCGCTGCCCTGCGCCGTCTCGGCTTCGACTATGTCTTCGACACCGACTGGAGCGCCGACCTCACCATCATGGAGGAAGGCACCGAGCTCCTCGGCCGCGTGAAGAAGCTCCTCGCTGGCGACAAGGATGTCAAGATGCCCATGTTCACCAGCTGCTGCCCCGCCTGGGTCACCTTCTACGAGAAGAACTTCCCCGACCTGCTCGGCCATCCCTCGACCGCCAAGTCGCCCCAGGGCATGTTCGGCGCCGTCACCAAGAACTACTTCGCCCCGAAGATCGGCGTGAAGCGCGAGGACGTCGTCTGCGTGTCCATCATGCCCTGCCTGGCCAAGAAGAGCGAGTGCGCCCGTCCGGAGCTCGGCAACGGCACCGACCAGGATGTCAACTTCAGCCTCACCACCCGTGAGCTGGCCCACATGCTCAAGCAGAGCAACATCGACCTCAACAGCCTGCCCGAAGAGGACTTCGACAATCCTCTCGGCCAGTCGACTGGTGCCGCCGTCATCTTCGGCGCCACTGGCGGCGTGATGGAGGCTGCCCTCCGTACCGCCTACGAGGTGCACACCGGCAAGACCCTCCCGAAGATCGACTTCGAGGAGTGCCGCGGCATCTTCGGCGACAGCGTCCGCGAGGCCACCGTCGACTTCGACGGCCTGCCCGTGAAGATCGCCATCTGCTACGGTCTCTCCAATGCCCGCAAGCTCATGGAAGAGGTCCGCGACGGCAACCCCAACGGCTACCACTTCATCGAGGTCATGGCCTGCCCCGGCGGCTGCATCGGCGGCGCCGGCCAGCCCTACCACCACGGCAAGAGCGACATCATCAAGAAGCGCATGGACGCCATCTACCGCGAGGACGCTGGCAAGCCCATCCGCAAGAGCCACGAGAACCCCGACATCATCGCCATCTACAAGGAGTACTACGGTGAACCCTGCGGCCACCTCAGCCACGAGCAGCTCCACACCCACTACTTCGACAAGAGCGACAAACTGGAAGTAACGAAATAAAGTAATCAAGTGTGTAGTGGGTAGTTGACAGTGGATAGCATTTTCAGCAAGTGCTACACACTCCCCACTATCCACTACCCACTAAAATAAAAAGAATTATGGCTAACGTAAAAATTTCTGAAGAGAAAATAAACATTATCAAAGACATCTGCAAGAGCTTTGGTAACAATAGCGGCGAGGTCATCAACGTGCTGCACCAGGTGCAGGGCAAGTTCGGCTACCTGCCCGCCGAGGTGCAGGAAGTCGTGGCCCACGAGCTGAACATGCCCGTGGCCAAGGTCTACGGCATCGTCTCCTTCTACAGCTTCTTCACCATGGAGCCCAAGGGCGAGCATCCCATCGATGTCTGCCTCGGCACGGCTTGCTACGTGCGCGGCGCCGAGAAGGTGCTGGATGCCTTCCAGCGCGAGCTGAACGTCCAGGTGGGCAAGTGCACCGCCGACGGCAAGTTCAGCCTCAACACCCTCCGTTGCGTGGGTGCTTGCGGTCTGGCCCCCGTGGCCATGATCGGCGAGAAGGTCTACGGCCGCCTCACCCCCGACAAGGTCCCCGGCATCATCGCCGAGTACAAATAA